>JAJEFC010000089.1 GCA_022820675.1 Vicinamibacteria bacterium
GGCTGGTTGCCCCGAAAGAGGCTGGTGAGGAGGCTGGCGGGGCGCTATCTCCGCTCAAACCGCGCCGCAGAGGCGGTGTCCGAGAGCATAAACCCTTATGAATGAGCGAGATAGACTTCTACGCAAAAGAGCCGCACCCATTCGGGTATCCCGGGTCCTGCAGCCGGAAATCCCAGTAGGCCGCGAACGCCGGGAACCGCCCGTTGAACTCGACCTCCGGCGTCTCCGCGCCCTCCGCGCCGTGGTCGACCACCAGCGGCCCAGGATTGTCGATTCAGCACCTCCCGGATCACGCCGCCGAAGTGATGGAACGCGCCCTCCAAGCCGCGGAATCACGACGACTGCCGCTCGTGCCGGAACGCCGTCGCATAGCAGCGCCTCGAGTAGCCCAGCGTCACCACGAACAGGTACGCGCACCCGCTCGTCGGCAAATCGGCATCCGCAGTCTGGCCGGAATCGATCTGGAGCTGGCGTCCCGACGGCGTCTCGAACCGCACCGTCGCCTTCGCCTCGGCCGTCAGTAGTCGCCGGGAACGGCGCCACCGCTCGCTCGACCGTGTGCAGGCTCACGTCGAATCCTCTGCTCTTGGACCAGGTCTTGGCGCACCACCGCGGCCTTGCCGTGACGCTGGAAGAAGCGCTCCTCCTTCACTTCAGCCACGCCTCCTGCTCGCGAGCTTGCCGTCGCCCGCCCGTCGGCTATACCCCATCCAGCCGTTGCCGCGACGTAGCGTCCTCACCGTGCTCCTACCTACTGTACCCGAACTCCTTGGCGATACGTCTGAGCCCCCGACTGAGCACCCGCAGGTGCAGCATCACCTCCACCTCGTCTGACTTCGTCGGCTACCTCGGCGTCGAACCGCCGTGGGCCGAGAAGACGGGACGATGGAACTCCCGAAATCGTCGATCGGACGGCACCTCAGCCACGACCCGCCGCCGCGCGATCCCGCCGCCACTGACGCGGATACAGAAGTCGAAGACGTTGCCCCCTTGTACCCAGCCGCCGCACCGAATACGGCCGCACCACTGCCTCCCCGTCGGTCGGTCACGGATTCCCCCACCAGACTCTGCAGGCGGGCGGCAGACGATTGCGGCTAGCCCCTGCCCTTGCCCCAGATCTCTGCGGCCGGACACGAATGCGTGTGAGGTCATCCGTACTCGTTTCGCAGCTCGAAGGCGAAGGTCATGGCGACCAGTCTGAGTGTATCCGTGCCAAGCACTTGCGCGCCGGGCGGGTCGGGAGGGCGCCCGAGCCAGCCGCCGAGGCGGGCCGTCAGACCGACCGCGTCCCCGAGCGTCTTGGTGGGCGACAGCTTGCGGGAGCGGGCGACGGTGTCGAGCATCCGCAACTCGCCGTCGGAAACAACAGGTCGGGCGGCAGGTAGAGCGTCTCGCGCCCGAGTTTCACCATCATCCAGAAGGCCCTGAGCCGCTACACCCAGCATCGAGCGGAAGCCGAAGAAGCCGTCGGCCCCTCCTGCTGGTCGCCGAGCCGATGGTGAACATCAAATGCGTGCGCCCGGAGGGCAACGGGCGGTCGGCAGAGTACAAGGTGCGCGTCGAGGGCTTGAAAGTACGGTCCCGTCGACATTGTGGTACGATCTCCTCCATGGCCTACGACCACTCTCGCAAGGCGGGAAATCGTGGCGACGTCTGGAAACACAGCGTGCTGATGGCATTGGCTGACGTCATGGGCGGGAACGACCGGTCGTTTCGGTACGTGGAGTGCCACGCAGGCGCACCGATTCACGAGTTGAGCAAGAACGGCGAATGGCGTGGTGGCGCCGGCACGATCAGAAAGACGGCTTGGGACGATTCGCCCTACGCCGCAATGGCGACGGGCTGGCTGGCTAGCAATCGGTATCCCGCTAGTTGGGTGTTTGTCGCTGAGAGGCTCGCCAAACGGTTTCAGCATGTGGAGATCGATCTGTTCGACTCCGACAGCCAAGTGAAGGCGCAGTACGGAGCACCGAGGAACCTCCGCATTCCGAACAACGTTCGATGGAGATTCCGACAGGCAGACGGGTACGACGAAGCAGCCCGGCTCACTAATGCCGACTTGGTGTTTCTCGATCCGCCCTATTCGCCGGATGCGCAGAAGGACTGGCGTCGCCTTCGTGACGCCTGCGTAACCCTGATGTCGAATCGGACGACCTTCGCGGCGTGGTACCCGTTCTACTGGCCCACGCGTCCTGAAGAACTGCGGGATTCCACGACATGCGAAGCGTGGGAGGTCACCTGGGCACGCTGTGGACCAAGGCCGAGTCAGAATCTCAAGGGTTGCGGAATGCTTGTATCGCCTAAACTCGCTGCCCTCTTGCCGCGGATCCACGCCGATATTCGGGCCGTCGCAACACGCATGAATTGGACTATGTTGCCCAGACCCGAAAGAGGAATTGATCGAAGCGCCGCATGCCGGCGGGTGAAGGAGCTTCAAAGCGGTCTTCGATGGGCGGCCTCCGTGGTAACGAACGGGCGCGAGGTCCCGTGAGGGGTCAGCCACGGGAGCGAATCGCGTCGTCGGCCGCGCACAACCCCGCTATGATGCGCCTGCGAGGGGGCGGCCGTTGGGGAGCTTGGTCAGGCGGCCCGCTTCCCGGTGATCGCGTCCCGGAGTCCCTCAAGCAGCCCTTCCAGCCGCGCCATCCGCTCGCGAAGTCGACCGACTTCCTCACTGTGGGCGTCGAGGCGCTTCCGCACGCCACCCAGATCCTCGCGCAACTCCCGGCGGTGAGCGTTGAGACGGGATTCAAGACGCCAGGACACGGTGCCAATCGCAATGAGAATCGTCACGCCCGTCACGACCACCGCCCACGTCGTACCATCCATAGCCAGTACCTCCCGAATCGGCCTGAGCAGGGACCGCCCTGGATCCCCTCCTCAAGGCGGAGCGCACGACAGGTCGTCGGGCCATCGTGCCATCCGGCCAGACAGTGACGGCACAGGATCGGTTTCGAGCTCTTCAGCGGGGAACTCGACGAAGACACGGGCGATCTGGGCGAGCTCGCCGCTGATTGAGGCTGTAGCCGCGACGATCGGCACGATGTGTAGCCGCAGTCTCATTCCCGCCGACCTCACGATACCACGAGCGGGCGGAAACGGGCCGAACGAGCCATCTGGACCGAGCCGTTTCCCCGTCGGCGGTCACCCGATTACCGCGGTCGCTCGACTCGGGTCGACGGCACGGGCAAGGCCATCGTCCTGCACGGCTTTCCCACGACGTTCCGCAGGTGGGTGGTGACGGTGGCGGAAGCGCACAGAGAGGTGCGCGAGGCGGCGCTCGCGCACGCCGAGGCCAACCAGACGGTGGGTGCGTACCAGCGGACCGACTACCGCGATAAACGGTTCCCCCTGAAGCAGCGGTGGGTGGACTAACGTCCTGTCGCGGGCGACGCCGTGAGGGGAGCCGCGATGAGCGCGGGACGCCGCCGTGACGGAGTCCTCCGCGAGGGCGGCTCGAAGACGGCTTCGAGAAGCGGACCGACCGGCAGGTCCGGGACGGCCGCGGTTGATGTCGAACATCCGAGCTTCAGCCGGCTCGCCAGACTCCTTAAGTCATTGAACAGTCGTGGTTTACGCCCCGGCGGCGACATCGGGAGCCCCGGAGGCGCGCCCGGGGGGCTGAACGGACCTCGGGAGGGTCGGCTGGGCGCCCGGCGGAGCCGCAGGCGACGACAGGCGGGCTACGCGTGGGGCCTCTGTGCGGCGGTCGAGCTTCCGCGTCACACGTCCGTCAGGTACCCCAAGGCGCCGGTGCTGTCGCCGAAGGTCTCCACCGGCAGCCCCAGCTTGTCGAGGACCGCGACGTGCAGGTTGGCGACGGGGGTGTCGGACGGATAGCGCAGATGGCGCCCGCCCCGCACCCGTCCCGCCGCGCCGCCCGCGAGCAGGGTCGGCAGGTCGAGGTGGAAGTGGAGGTTGCCGTCGCTGATGCCCGAGCCGTAGATGAACAGCGAGTGGTCGAGCAGCGAGCCGTCGCCGTCGGGGGTCGCCTGCATCGTCTCCAGGAAGTACCCGAGCTGCCGGATGTGGTGGGTGTTGATGCGGGCGAGCATCTCGAGGTTCTCGGGGTCGTTCTGGTGGTGCGAGTACCCGTGGTGGCCGCCGGGGACCCCGATCTCGGGGAACGACCGGCCGCTGACCTCCTTGCCGAACATGAACGTGCTCACGCGCGTCAAGTCGGTCTGGTAGGCGAGCAGCAGCAGGTCGAACATCAGGCGGCAGTGCTCCTCGAACGAGTCGGGGATGCCCACCGGCTGCTCGACGACGGGGATCTCGCGGTCGCTCTGCTCCTCCGCCATCTGGATGCGGCGCTCGACGTCGCGCACCGCGTCGAGGTACTGGGCCAGCTTCTGCCGGTCGCCGGCGCCGAGGGCGCGTCGGAGGGCGTCGGCCTCGCCGGTGACGAAGTCGAGGATGCTGCGGTCCTGCCGCAGGCGGGCGAGCCGCGCCCGGACGTCGGTGCTGTCGGTGGCCCCGAACAGGCGCTCGAACACCGCGCGGGGGTTGTTCTCCATCGGCAGCGGGGTGGTCGGGGTGCGCCATGCGATGGTGTTGACGTAGGCGCAACTGTAGCCCTGGTCGCAGGCCCCGAGCACCTCGACCGAGTCGATGGCGAGCTCGAGCGACGTGAGCTGGGTCTCCTGCCCGAACGCGCGCGCCGCGATCTGGTCCATCGAGGTGCCGGCCTGGATGTCGGGCCCCTCGGTCTTCTTGACGTGCACCCCGGTCAGCCACGTCGAGGCGGCGCGGGCGTGGTCGCCGACGCCCTCGCCCTCGCGCGGGATGGCGACCTTGTCGGCGAGGCCGCTCAGCACGTTCACGTGCTCTCGCACCGGCGCCAAGGGCTCGAGGACGCGGGTGAGCTCGAGCGGGCCGGCCGGGCCAGGCGGCGTCCACGCGCGCATCTCGACGCCGTTGGGGACGTAGACGGCGCCGAACCGGCGGACCGGGTTGGCCGCGGTGTTGCGGGTCGCCTCGAGGGCCGGCACCATGCCGTCGAGCAGCGGCAGCGAGAGCGAGGCGCCGAGGCCGCGGAGCACGGTGCGGCGGGGCAGCGTCTTCTTGGTGATCATCGTCATGGTCCAGGCTCCCTCGCCCGAGAATCGTCGCCTTGCGGTCTCGCCAGCGCCCGCGACGTCGCCGCCCAGCCAATCCTACAGCAAATCCGCGCGGTTCCCGGGGCGCACGCCTCGCCCGGCTATCGTCGCCTTCGGCCCCGGTTGCCGGCCAACCAACCCTGCGCGAATCGGCGCCGCTCCGACCGCAAGCCCGCGCGGTTCCCGGGGCGCACGCCTCGCCCGGCTATCGTCGCCTTCGGCCCCGGTTACCGGCCACCCTGCACGAATCGGCGCCGCGACCGACTGTCGCCGCACGCGCATCACTGCGCCCGAGCGTCGCCGGCTTCCGGCGCGCGCCGCAGTTGGAACGGCAGGCTCTCCACCACGCCCTGAATCAGCGACGACCAGCGGTAGCCGCCGGGCTCGGCGTCGCGCAGGATGCGGCGGACGGCCGGCGCATCGTAGTGCTCGAGCTCCCGGCCGAGGGCGTACGTCATCAGCTTCTCGGTGACCGTGGTCGCGAACTCGGTCGCCCAGGGCTCGCGCAGCAGCGCCTCGCGGAACGCGGCGGGGCCGTCGAAGGGGGCGCCGTCGGGCAGCGCGCCGGACGCGTCGATGGGCGTCCCGGCGCCGTCCTCGCGCGCTCGCCACCGCCCCACCGCGTCGAAGTTCTCGAGCGCGAACCCCAGCGGGTCGATCTTGGCGTGGCACGTCGCGCAGGCGGGGCTCGCGCGGTGCCGCGCCATGCGCTCGCGCATCGTGGCCGGGGCCGCCCGCTCGCCCGGCTCGTCGAGCTCGGGGATGTCCGGGGGCGGCGGGGGCGGCGGCGCCCCCAGCAGGTTCTCGAGCAGCCACTTCCCGCGCAGCACCGGCGAGGTGCGGTGTGGATAGGAGGTCACCGTGAGCAGGCTGCCGTGCCCCAGCAGGCCGGCGCGGCGGTCGTCGCGGTACGCCACGCGCCGGAAGTGGCCGCCGTAGACCCCGGGGATGCCGTAGTGCCGGGCCAGCCGTTCGTTGATGAACGTGTAGTCGGCGCGCAGGAGGTCGAGCACGCCGCGGTCCTCGCGGATCTGGCCGGCCACGAACAGCTCGGTCTCCTGCCGGAGCGCCCGCCGCAGGTTGTCGTCGAACTCGGGGAACCGGCCCGTGTCGGGGGCCACGCTGGGCAGGTTGCGCAGGTAGAGCCACTGCCCCGCGAAGTTCTCGACCAGGGCCCGCGCGCGGGGGTCGTCGAGCATCCGGCGGACCTGCCCCTCGAGCACGCCCGGCTCGCGCAGCCGGCCGCGGGCGGCGAGGTCGAGGTCGCCGAGGCGGTACGGCGCGCCGGGGGCGGTCCCCGCGGGGGGCTCCTCGACCCGGAACAGGAACTTCGGCGAGACGAGAAGCGCCTCGATCGCCCACCGCACCCCGTCCTCGAACCCGCCGCCCGCCTGCCGTCCCGCCGCGTAGGCGGCGAGCAGGGGGGCGGTGTCGGCGGCGGTCACCGGACGCCGGTAGGCGCGCCGCGCGAGCGCGCCCACGATGCGTTCGGCGCACGCGCTCTCTTCCGGTGCCGTATCGGGACGGCAGGTGAAGATGGCGCGCCGGCTCGGGGTGTCGGCGGGGGTCCGCCCCGCGTACGGCCCGACGATCTCGACGCGCTCGACCGACGGGTCGTTCGGGTACAGGGTGAACGCGAAGCTCGTGATGGGGGGCGGCGGCGGGCGTCCGTCGAGCGGCAGCGAGTGTTCCAGTGCCTCGACGAACGAGACCCCGAGCAACCGGGTGCCGGCGGCGACGGGGACGCGCACCTCGAGGGGCGCGCGCTCGCCGAGGTCGAACCGTGCGACCCGCTCGCGGTCGAGCCGGATCTCCAGGGCGTGCCCGGCCCGCGACCGGCCCCGCAGCGCGACCCGGATGACGTACTCCGCGTCGAGGGGGAAGTGGTGGCGCACCGCCAGCCCGCCCCGCGACCCGAACGGCAGGTCCTCGCTCACCCGCCCGTCCTGGGCGAGCAGCGGCGACGTCCGGTAGAGGGCGGTGGTGGGGCGCAGCGTCGGGTCGCCGACGGCCAGGCGGCTGATCTTCGCGGCGGCGAGCAGGTAGCGGTCGAGCAGCCCCGGCGAGACGGTGAGGACGTCGCCGATGTTGTCGAAGCCGTACCCCGACTCGTCGGCCGGCAGCAGGGCCTGGCCGTCGACCTCGAGGGCCAGCAGATCGCGGACGGCGTTGACGTACTCGGCCCGGTTCAGCCGCTGCAGCGCGGGCCGGCCCGGGTCGGGCGCGGCCTCGGCCGCGCGGTCGAGGGCGGTCTCGAAATACGCGACGAGCGCGGCGTAGCTCTCGGCGTCGGGGCGCGGCCGCGGGGCGGGGGGCATGGTGCGGGTGCGCAGCTTTCTCAGCACCTTCTCCCACACCTCGGCGTGGTCGGCCACCCGGGCCGGGTCGACGGCGTCGAGGGCGAGTCCGGCGGTGAGGGTGCGGGCGTTGTGGCAGGCGACGCAGTAGCGGTCCAGCACCGCGCGGGCGGAGGCCGCCTCGGCCGGGGAGCCCGCCGGGGGCTGCGCCCAAGCGGCGCCGGCCGCCGCGACGCCGAGGGCCGCCCAACCCGCGATGCCGACGATCCGTCGCACGGTGCCCGTCATCCGTCCTCCGTCAAGGCTGCGGCCCGGCCGCCGCCTCGTCGCCGTAGTTCGTCAGCCCGAACGTCAACTGGATGCCCGCGTCGGGGTCGGCGCCCAGCGCGCGCAGCCGCGCCGCCGCCTCGGCGTGGCGCACGAAGGTGGTGCAGCAGATGAGGTGCCCCTCGGCGATGCGCAACGGCGTCTGCTCGGCCCCGTTCAGCACGTCGATGTCGGCGCCGCGACCCACGAGGAACTCGATGACCGGGTTCGCGTTGTGGTACGCGGCGGCGTGGAGGGCGGTCTCGCCGTGGGCATTGGCCGCGTTCACGTCGAGGCCGAGGGCCAGGCCCGCCGCGAGGGCCTCGACCGCCTTCTCCTCCGTCCAGTCGTAGTAGGTGATGTCGGTGGCGGCGCGCTTGCCCAGCCCCGCCGCGAGCATCAGCGCGGTGGTGCCGTCGTCGGTCGTCGCCCGCGGGTCGGCCCCAGCGTCGGCGAGCCGCCGCATCATGCCGGCGTCGGCGGACTTGGCGGCGACGAGGAACGGGGTCGACCCGATCTGGGTCAGCCGGCCGGAGCCGGGCGACGTGAAGACGCCGATCTCGAACGCGTTGGTCAGGCGCTGAGGCCGCTCGAGGCGGGCGTTCGGGTCGGCTCCGCGGGCCAGCAGCACCTCGGCCGCCGCCGGCTGGTCGGTGGCCGCGGCCAGGTGCAGGGCCGTGTAGCCGGCCTCGGCGGGATGCGGGGATGCCCCCGCCTCCAGCAGTTGCAGCGCGATCGCGGTGTGGCGCTTGGTCAGGGCCAGCATGAGCGCCGTCACCCCGTCGGGCCCCGCGTCCTCGACGTCGGCCCCCGCCGCGAGCAGGACGCCCACCGACTCGGCGTCGCCGGCCAGGACCGCGTAGAGCAGGGGCGTGAATCCGCCCTCGGGCCGCGGCGGGTCCCGGTCGCCGTCGCGGGGCAGCGACGCCGGGTTGACCGCCTCGAACCGGCTCAGCACCCGCGCCTCGCGCACGATGGTCCGCCCCGGGCGGGTCAGCACCGCGGTGCGCGCGTCGATGTCGGCGCCGACCTCCGCGAGCACCGTCACGACGCCGGGGTGGCCCCCCGCCGCCGCCCACATCAGCGCCGTCTGCCCCCCGCCGGCCGCGGCGTCGACGTCGGCCCCGGCCGCGATGAGCCGGCGCACCACCGCGGTGCTGCCCGAGCGGGCGGCGGTCATGAGGGCGGTGCCGCCGGCGGGGCGCGCGAGGTCGGGGTCGGCCCCCGCCTCGAGCAGGCGCTCGACCATCGGGGCGCTGCCGTTCTCGGCCGCGAGCATGAGCGGGGTCACCCCGAGGTCGTTGGCCGCGTCGGGGTCGGCGCCCGCCTCCAGCAGCAGGTCGGCCATCGCCGCATCGTCGCGGTGGGCGGCCCACGCCAGGGCCGTCGCGCCGTCGGCCTGCGGGGCGTCGACCTCGTGCCCCTCGGCGAGGCGGGCGCGGACCGCGTCGAGATCCTGGTGTTCGGCCGCATCGGCCAGCCGGGAATCGTCCGGCGCCGCGTGCCCGGCGGACTGGGCCGCGGACCCGGCCCCGAGACGGGTCTCGGCGAGTCCGCTCGCGGCGGGCGCATGAGCGATCGTCAGGGCGGCGATCAGGCCGAGCGTCGCTGCACGGGGCCGAATGGACATGGGCTCTGGCGAATGCTACCGCACCGTCCGCGCAAGTTCCAGCGAAGCGACGCGGGCACAACACCCTTACGGAGCGGACTCCTGCTCGGCCGGGACGTCGGCCGGCACGAACCTCTGGACGCGGCGCCCGTCGAGGGTCTCGCCCACGAACAGGTTTCCCCGCGAGTCGACGGCGAGGCTGTGGGGCGACTCGAACTGGCCCGCCCACCGCCCGCGGCGGCCGAACGTCGCCGCCACCTCCAGGGTGTCGCGGCGCAGCACGTGCACCGCGTGGGCCCCGCCGTCGGCGACGTACACGAGCCGCTGGTCGGCGTCGCGCGAGAAGGCGAGGTCCCAGGGCGTTCCGCCGACGGCGCCGCCCCGAAGCGGGGCGGCGATGAGCGCCTCGGTCGCGAACGTGCCGTCAGGCTCGAACACCTGCAGGCGCTGGTTGCCGCGGTCGCACACGTAGACGCGCCCGTCGGCCGCGCGGCCGACGCAATGCGGCGTGTTGAACTGCCGCGGCAGCGGCCCGTCCCGCGTGAACGGCGGCTGGGGGCCGTCGTCGGGCGGGTCGCCGTAGCCGCCCCAGTGACGCTGGTACTCGCCGGTCTCGGCGTTGAAGACGATGACGCGCCGGTTGGTGTAGCCGTCGCTGACGTAGACCTCGTCGGTCTCGGGGTCGACGAAGATGTCCGTCGGCTGGCCGAGGAACCGCGTGCTGCCGCTGCCCGCGGTGCCGCTGCCGAACTCGCCGATCTGCAGCAGGAAGTCGCCCGCCGGGGTGAACTTGAGCACGTGGGCGTTGTCGGTGGTGGCCCGGCTCGACAGGTCGTAGGGGAGCCCGCCGCCGAAGCCGACACAGACGTTGTCCCGGTGGTCGACGTGGATGCCGTGGGTCTGGGTGCCCCACGCGTAGCCGTCGCCGGGTCCGCCCCAGCCGTGGATGACGTTGCCCTCGGGGTCGAAGGCGATGACCGGCGGGGTCGCCTCGGCCCCGCGCTGGCTGTTCGGCCGGTGGATGATCCACACGTTGTCCTGCGAGTCGGTGGCGACGCCCACGACGTTGCCGAGCAGCCAGTCGTCGGGGAGCGGCCGCGGCCAGTAGGGGTCGACCGCGAACGCGAGGGCGGCGGCGGGCTCCCCGGGGGGCGCGGCGGCGTCGCCGGCCGCCTCGGGGTCCCCGGCCCGCTCGCACGCGAGCAGCGGCACGGCGAGCAGCGGCAGGACCGCAAGCAGTCGTTGTGGCATGATGCGTCCGCAGTGTACGACACATGCTGACCTCGGACGCCGTCAAGACGAGGGCACGCGAGCTCGGGTTCGATCTGTGCGGGGTCGCCCCCGCCCGCGCGTTCCCCGAGCTGGCCGCGTTGCGCGACTGGCTCGACCGGGGGTACGCCGGCGACATGGCGTACATGGCGCGGACCGCGGACCGGCGGGCCGACGTCCGGGCGGTGATGCCGTCGGCGCGGTCGGTGGTGGCGCTGGGCACCCTCTACAACACCGACCGGCCCTGCTCCACGGAGATCGACGAGCCCGACACCGCCCTGATCTCCCGCTACGCCTGGGGCGACGACTATCACGACGTCCTCGCCGACCGCACCCGGGCCCTGGCCGCGTGGATGCGCGAGGCGCACGGGGAGACGTGCGAGACCCGCGTCTACGTCGACACCGGGCCGGTGCAGGAGCGCGTGTACGCGCGGTACGCGGGCCTGGGGTGGATCGGCAAGAACACCTGCCTCATCAATCCCGACGTCGGGTCATGGCTGTTCCTCTCCGAGGTGCTGTGCAGCGTGGCCCTCGAGCCGGACGCGCCGGCCCTCGATCAGTGCGGGACCTGCACGCTGTGCCTCGAGGCCTGCCCCACCGGCGCCTTTCCCGAGCCGGGCGTGCTCGACTCCACCCGCTGCCTGTCCTACCTGACCATCGAGACGAAGGGCGCGATTCCTCCCGAGCGGCGCGCCGATCTGGGAGCCCACGTCTACGGGTGCGACATCTGCCAGGAGGTCTGTCCCTACAACGCGGCGGCGCCGGTCAGCGACGACCCGGCGTGGCAGGCCCGGCCGGCCCTCGACCGGCCCTCCCTGGTGGAGCTGTGGTCGCGGTCCGACGCGGGGCTGCGGCAGGCCATCCGCAAGGGACCGATGACCCGGGCCCGGGTGAAGCGGCTGCGGCGGAACGTGGCGGTGGCGATGGGGAACAGCGGCGCCCCCGCCGCCCGCGACGCCCTCGCGCCGGAGCGGTGCGCGAGCCGGCCCGACGCCGACTCGATTCGAGACCCGCTGGTGGCGGAGCACGTCGAGTGGGCGCGGTCCGAGCTCGGGCAGCGGCGGCGGGAGCCCACCCGGTAGGGCAGTGACCGACGTGACTTCGCCGACTGCAGCCAGATGCAGCCTGTTCCACGGTTCCTGCGCTCGGCAAGTGGCAAGGCAATCTCCGTTACCGTCCCGTAGCAGGCGTCAGCTCCCCGGAAACATCGAGTCGCGGCGAAGGCCCGTCGCGAACCCTTCGGCGGAGGCGCCGACGCCCCGGGGGCGGGTCGGGGCGGCGCGGATCCGGCCAGGAGACCGCAGGCCGGCGCGAGGGCAGGCGGCAGGCGCCGACGCCCCGGGGTGGGTCGGGCGGCGGCAGGGCCGCGGGCGGCGCCGTCCGGGCCGGGGACCGGCCGCCGGCGGGGCAATCAGGCTCCCGCACGCGTCCACACGTGCACTATGATCAACCGGTGACGAACGGCAAGAACAAGTCGCTGGCGCCGAGGCTGCTGCTCTCGATGCCCCAGCTCCACGATCCGAACTTCCGGCGGACGGTGGTGCTGCTCTGCGAGCACGGCGAGGAGGGCGCCTTCGGCCTCGTGCTGAACCGGAAGACCGACACTCCGGTGTCGTCGGTGGTCCGGCTGACCCCGCCGGTCGAGGTGGACAACGGCCTGCAGCTCTGGATCGGCGGCCCCGTCGAGCCGGAGCGGGGCTGGATTCTGATGGGGCACGAGCCGGCCGACGCCGAGTCGGTCGAGGTCTGCGAGGGCCTCTACCTGTCCACGTCCCCCAACCTGTTGCGGCGGCTCCTCCAAGACCGCCCCCCCGACCGCACCCGGCTCCTGACCGGCTACGCGGGATGGGCGGCCGGACAGCTCGATGCCGAGCTGTCGGCCTCGGCCTGGCTGATCGCCGATGTCCAGCTCGACCTGATCTTCGACGTACAGGCCGCGCAAATGTGGGAGACGGCGATCCGGCGCCTCGGCGCCGACCCCACCATGCTGCAGATGAGCAGCGGCGTCCACTGACGGGGGAAGCGCCCCGCGTGGCCTGCGTGCTCGACCGCCACCATGCTGCAGATGAGCAGCGGCGTCCACTGACGGGGGCCCTGCCCAGGGCCCGCGCGGCCGACCCGTGGGCGTCGAGCTTGGCCGGCGCGGCGGCGCCTATCCCCGATGACCGTGGTCTGATCCCGTCGCGTTCCGGTGCGCATCATAGTAGGCGCGCAGGATCGCGTTGATCCGGCTCTGGTACCCGGTGCCCTGGCTCTTCAGCCATGCCAGCACATCGGTATCGAGGCGGATCGTCAGTTGCTGCTTGCGAGGCGGAACGAGCACCCGCGCGTTGCGGAAGAAATCCGCGTCCAACTCGGGGATATCGGAGTAGTCGATGTCGTCGTCTCGCAGGGCGTCAACGCGCCTCAAGTCGCTGGCGATAGCGTCTTGCTTCACGGCTGTTCGCCTTCTCATGGAGATCACCCGCGTGCGCCCGCCGCGTGGCGTGTGAGCGATGACCACCGTGCGGCCCTTCAGTCGGCCGAGCGTGATGAACCGCGGTTCCCCGTAGTCCCGGCGCCGGTCCTCGAGCGTCACGCAGGCGCCGGCGAACACCGTCCGGGCGTCTCCGAAGTCGAGGCCGTGCCGTTCCAGGTTCTCTCGGCTCTTGGTCTCGTCCCACTCGTACCCGCCCATGGCCGTATGAAGCTACAAGTGCAACTACGACCAGCACCCCGTGTCGAGGGGGCCCTCATCGTGCCGTCGCCGATGTTTGACCCGCCGACGTCGCGCGACCGCGCGCTGGACTCTATCGCCGGCGGCAGCGGCGGGCGCACGACCGAGGGCCGCGCATCCGCGCCTGTCAACGCCCGGGTCCGGCCGGGTACCAGTCGCCGTCGCGCACCTCTATCGGCTCTCCCTCGAGGGCGTCCCGCAGGGCCTGGATGGTGGCCGCGACCTCCATCGCGTTGTCGGGGCGGGGCTGTCCGGGATCGCCGAACCAGCGCGCGGTCGCGTTGTCGTAGTGGATGAGGTAGACGACCGGCGGCCCGAAGGTCTTCACGCACTCGGCGACCGGGATCGGGCGCATGCGGTCGACCGGCAGGTTCATCGGCATGAACGCCACGTCGATGTCCTCGAGCGCCTGTATCTCGGGCACGCACTCGCCCACGCCCGAGAAGAAGAGCCGCTTTCCTCCCAGGGTGACGACGTAGCCGTTCGCCTCGCCCTTGGGGTGCCACGGCTGGCCGGGCGTCATGTCGTAGGCGGGGACCGCCTCCACCGGCACGCCGGCGAACACCCCCTGCTCTCCGTTCGCGAGCACCACGCCGTCGCCGAAGCGGGCGTGGGCGGCCGCGGTCAGCACGACCGGGGCGCCGGGCTTGCGAAGCTGCTCGATGGCGGCCGGGTCGAGGTGGTGGGCCGGGTCGTCGGTCACGAGAATCAGGTCGGCGGGCTTGGCGTCGGACAGGTCGCCGGCCGTCCACGGGTCGATGTGCACCACCGTGCCGGCGTGCTCGATCTGCACGCTCGAGTGGAGGATGGGGGTGATGACGACGTCGACGCCCTCGGCCGCGATTCGGTCCGACGACTGCGCGGCGGCGGGGGCGGCGGTCAGCAAGGCGGCGGTGAGAGCCGTGAGCACGGTGAGACGCATGGGGAACCTGCTTTCAATGAGCCCTCGCGGCCCCGTCCGTCCGGGCCGCGGCGATGACGGGATGGTGGCCGGGAACCGTCACGGCCGCCGGCATCGCCAGCGAGGTTCGGCGCCGTGACGCTCGTATCGTACGCCCGCATGCTACGGCCGTTTCAGGAGCACCGTCAACGCCCCGGGGCATCTCGTGCGTCGGGCCGCCCGTTCGTCGGCTCCGAGCCTGGCCGGCCCCATTGACGATTCCACGCTCTCCCCGCCACACTAGGCATTCGCGCCGTCTGGAGGTGCCGGTTCCGGGGGGGGGCGGTTTCTCGAGGACCCGCCCTCTGCGAGGACCCGCCCTCTGCGAGGACCCGTCCTCCGGAGGTGGGATCCATCGGCTCGAGGGCCGCCACGAGGGTGGTCGACAGGGAGAGCCGCAAGCGGCGATTTCCGGGGCGAGAGACCCCTGAGGCGGGACTCCATGGACCCGGGTGGTCGCGTGAAGCGCGGCCGAGGGGTTGGGCGGCCAGGGAGAGCCGCAGGCGACGATTCCGGGGCGGGAGGCTCGGGGGAGACTTCGGGACCCGCCCGGGTCTCCGGCAACGGGGTTCCGCGACGAGGGAGGGTTTCCGATGGGTTTCGCAGACGTCAACTACCTCGCGGTCGGGCTGGCCGCGGTGCTGTCGTTCGTCCTCGGCATGCTGTGGTACTCGCCCGTGCTGTTCGCGAAGGCGTGGATGGCGGGCCACGGCTACACCGAGGCCGACCTCGAGCGCATGCAGCGCGGCATGGGGCCGACCTACGCGCTCTCGTTCGTCTGCTGGTTCGTGATGGCGACGATCCTGGCCGTGGTCGCCGGCCACTTCGGCGAGGGCGTCGGTCCGACGTTCCACGTCGGGCTGCACCTCTGGCTCGGTTTCTCGGCCACCGTCGGCCTGACCAACAACCGCTTCTCGGACAAGCCCCTCAGCCTGTGGGTCATCGACGGCGGCTATCAGGTCGCGTCGATCGGGGTGATGGCGGTGGTGCTCGGCCTCTGGCGGTAGCCCGCCAGTGGTCGCCTTGGGGTCCGCCTGGCGGCCAGGCAGGCCTCCGGGCGTCCGCAACGTCGCGACGGGCGGCGGGGACCGACGACGAAGCGCCCGGCGGCCTCTCCGGACCGGCCGACGCGCGGCAGTTGGGCGTGACCCCGACCGACGAGTCCCGGCTGTTCTCCGGTCACGTCCGGAAGAGCGAGTTGAGACGATGATCCCGAGCGCACCCGTGTCGTGGACGCGCTGGAGCCATTGACGCGAGGGTCCGAGACCGTAGTACGCTTACGGTTCATGCCCTGGACGGGCATGCGACCGTCGCAGATGGTCCATGTGCGGCCCGACGGCTTCCGCCTCGATGGTCCGAGATCGTTCGTCGTTCGTGCCCGCGGCGGGCGATTCGGGCTGGCAGAACCGGCCGGCGGTGTTGGGATGATCTCCGCAAGTCGTTGATTCCAAAGCACGCGCCCGTAGCTCAGTTGGATAGAGCATCGGCCTTCTAAACCGATCACGAAAAAGCCGAAGCCCCAATAGGCCCCGGATTTATTGGGGTTTTCGTGATCAGAAACCATCAGAAAACGTCAGAAAACGGCTGGCAGCATCAGAAACGGCTGGCAGTCCGGCTGGCAGAGAAAGGTTGTGAGCCCACCAGAGAATGTCACTCTCGATGAGCCTCTGGTGAGTCTGTCCACGACCGAGGCCCGATCCGATCCTGCTCGACTGTGACAGCCGCGCACAGCAACAGTAGGTACGGGTTGCAGGCTGCAGATCTCGCCCTAGGACGTGAAGGCCAGCACGCCGCCGTCGAGCGCGCGGCCACGGGCGGGATCCGCGTTCTCGCCGTCGAACGCGGAGATCGATACGCCGATCATCCCCCGGCCGGCGTGGGGCCGCGTCTAACGCCGTCGATGACGCGCGTGGCGCGTCATCGAGCAACTGCCCTCAGGGGGATCTCAGGAGCCCGATCTCCCTCTATGTTGCGGGTGCCAGCGCAACAACCGTACCGCTTCACTCCAGCCCGAGCACTGCGGCGCGCAGCTCCATCAGATGCGCCGCCCGGATCGGCATCGGCGTTGCGCCGCCAGTGGGGGCCGTATCCGACCAGCGGGGCGCGGCTCTGCCCTGTGCCGCATACGTTGCGGCCAGGGCCGACCGTAGCTCCAGCAGGTGCACGAGCTTGACCGGCGTCACGCCCGCCGTGATGACCGGATCCTCCCAACTGAAGCGCGCCAGTCCCGCCGCCGCCCGCAGGGCGTCGACGCGCTCTCGCAGCTCGGTGACGTGGACGGCCCGGATCGGCGTCACGCCGCGCACGAGCGGGTGGTCGGTGAAGGACCTCGTTGCTCGATTGCTGACCGTGACCGTGAAGGTCTGCGCGGCGCTCAGGCCGCCGGGGTCGGTCGCCGTCACCCGGATCGTCGCGGCACCGTCCGACACCGGGGTCACCGTCACCCGGCTGTCCGACACCGACACCACCGCCACCTGCGGCGCCGACGTCACCGCCCCGTAGCTGAGCGGGTCGCCGTCCGGGTCCCGGAACGCACCCGCCACGTTCACCGTCGCGGATCCATCGTTCAGCCCGATTCGCAGCGGCGGCAGCGTGCCCACCGGCACCGGAGGTCGGTTCGCGGCGGCCGGCCGATCGCGCCACAACGCCACCGCGGGTCCGGTGGCGTTGACAACCGCCACCGCATCGGCGGGCCCGTCCACGCTCCGATTCGCGGGCTGCTGCGGAACGCCCAACGGGTCGCCATCGTACTGCTGCCGCGGATTCGAGAAACGGAGCAACCAGTTGCACAGGAAGTCGGCGTCATCGCACTGGGTGCCGTACGCCATGATCGTGCGCCAACGGCTGGACTCCGGTGCCCCGGCCCCGAATGCCGCTGAGTTGACGTAGCCGTACGCTGGATCTGGAGTCAACACGCCGCCTCCCCAGTCCCTCTCGAAACTCTGTTCGTACCGGTCGTGCCGAAGCGCCATGTTGTGCCCCAGCTCATGAGCGAAGCAGTTACTGATGGGGAAGGTGACAATGCAGAAGCTGAAGGCGCCGGGGCGTTGGCCTCTGCCGCCGGTATCGGACTCGCTGACGATCAGGTGCACCAAATCGGCTCCGGCCCGCTCACGTAGGTCATGCACTTCGTCCAGATGCCCGTCCGAGGGCTCGCTGAGACGCTCGATGTCGACCAACGAGTCGCCCGACTCGACATAATCCACCTCTTCGCGTGCGACCAATGCAAGACGGTGCTGCACGCCACTCGCGTCGTTTGCCCCGTTGGTCTCGGCGACCCAGAGGTCGATGAGCACTTCGATCTCGGCAATGCCGCCAGCCGTCTCGCGCGCGGCCGGCGTGTAGACGACGGCGACATCGATAGTGACGCTTCCGGCTCCGCAGAGCCGTCCGTCGAACTCGATGGTCTTCAGCCAATCCCGCCAAGCCGCCGGCGCACATGTCTGAGTGAAGAAGATGTCCAACGTCTCCAGACTCGGCAGCTCCAGGCTGGCCGGAAGGGCGCCGCTCACGCCCCAGTTCTCGAACAGGTTCAGCGATTTGAGATTCGTCAGGTTCTCCAGCCACATCGTCGAGCCGGTCAACTCGTTCCCCTGGAGGTGCAGGTCCTCCAGGTTGGCCAGATTCCCCAGGGCAGCTGGGATCGCACCCGTCAACTCGTTCCAGCCGAGCGACAAACGCTTCAGGTTCACGAGGCGCCCCAGCTCGGCCGGGATCCGACCCGTCAACTCGTTCAACGAGAGGTACAGCGCTCCCAGGTTGGTCAGATCCCCCAGGGCAGCCGGGATCGCGCCCGTCAACTCGTTTCCCCAGAGGGCCAGCGACTCGAGGTTCTCCAGGCTGCCCAGTTCCCCGGGAATCGCGCCGGTCAGTGCATTCGACGTGAAATGCAGCCACCGGACGTTCGTCAGGGCGGCCAGGTCGCTGGGAATCGGACCCGACAGGGCGTTGTCGTGGAGCCCCAACCCCCAGACCCGCCCTTGGTGCATCGTCACCCCGTACCACTCGTCCAGCGGTGCGTCGCTCCCCCAGTTCGTGTTGTCCGTCCAGTTCGGCCCGTCGGTCGCGTCGTACAGCGCCTCCAGCGCCGCCCGATCCGTTGCCGGACTTCCCTGAGCGACAGCAGCGGCCGGGCACACCCCGCAGACGACCACGCCCACGATGAACGCTCGGCGCAACGCCTCGCCTCCCAGTGCTGATGCTCCCATCGCGATGGTCTCTGGCACGCGCACCCTCGGTCGCGATACGGAGAGATCTCAACTCCTCGTCCGACCCCGACCCAACGGTCCCGATTGTACATGGACGGGCGGCCGACCGCTGTCGACCGCCCCACGCCGATATCGCCTTCCCGCTCCGCATGGGGAAACTGTCCTCGTCTTGACAGCAGCCGCTCCAGGGAAGTGCGATTCGCAACCAGGAGTGAAATCGACACGACCGTATCAACGTGGTTCATCGTCCGCGATTGGGCGGCAGAACAGACCGTCGGCCGTCGCGAGGTGGTCGAGGCCACACTCGCACACCGCGTTCGCGACCAGGACCGAAGCTGCGTATGCGCGATCCGACCTATTCGACCGGAGACTCCAACTCACGCGCGCGCGACTGGGCCAACCTACCTCTACGGGAACCACAGGACGCCACGGAATCGACACGTCCAGTCCGGCGCCAAGACAAGCCGAATACCAATTGATATTCCGTCGTACCTGCACGCGGGGACCCACACACTACCCCGAGTTCAAGGTGCCGAACGCCCTGATCCACCCCCCTGATCCACCCCTGGTCGTGATCCAGACCGTGAAACCATCCAGTTGATCCAAATCTCACGTTCGCGACGGCCCTGATTTCACGCTCGCCACATCTAAATGACTGAAAAATATACATTTAGGCTGCGAAGCCAGTGCCTTTTGGATCACGGCCTCAATGAAAACAAGTACCTGAGCGACCCCGCTACGTACTACTTTTTCTGATCCAGAGCGTGAAACCAAGGTTCACTTCTGGATCAGCATCGCGGGGTCGCTCAGGCTGGACTTTTCCGCTCTGCGGAAGGAGAGAATGAGTCAAATGCCCCGACCACGGCCCCGGTCGCAGTCCCGGGGCGGCCATCGACACCGTACCGCCTGGACGGCGGACGACCGGCGCCAAGTCGAGGAGCTCATGGTGCGCTGGCGTCATAACGTCCCGGTGATCGAGTGGGAGCGACTCGCGAGGCGCCTGGGCCGGACGGCGGCCGCTCTGCGCGCCTGGGTCTGGCGCAACCGACTCCCCCGCTGGCAGCGGCACCCCTGGACCGAGTCGGAACTGCGCCGGATCCGGGCGCAGTGGAAAATCGGCGTCGCGGCCGGCTGGAGCGACCGCAGGATCGCGAGAGCGGCCGCGCCGACGTTGACGCCCCACTCGGTGGGTTCGGTCTACATGCAGGCGTACCGATTGGGCCTGCACGGTCAGCCGCGGCCCCGATGACCACGAGGAGAGTCCTCGGAGTCCCGCCAGGATCCCCGGGCCCCCACTGGTAGCGCCTGCAACTGGCACGACCTCCGCCAGGACGCCGGCCTCGAACACCCTGACGTCCTCCCTGCTCACGCCAGCCGCCTCGAACGAATGCTCGACCGAATGGCGCCGCTCGGGGCCATGCCCTGCGTGATCGATACCGCTCCGCACTCCGGAGGAGATATCTTCACGGTGGCCACCCCTCGCCGACCACATCCTCGTCCCCGTCCAGCCCTCCGCCCCCGATCTCCGGGCCATTCACCAGACCATCAAGATCGCCGAGAGCGCCGGCACGCCCGCCACCGTCGTCATCAACCGCGCCATCGTCAACCACCCGACGATCGCGCAGAGCCACCGGATCCTGGCCGCCGCCAACGTCGCGATCTGTCCCGTCACGATGCATCAACGCATCGCGCACAGCCACGCCTTCAACTCCGGTCGTTGCGCCGCCGAGACCGAGCCGGGCACGAAGGCCGCCGTCGAGCTCGTCCAGCTCTACGACTGGCTCGTCTCCGCCCGGGCGCTGCCGCAGGCAGACACCAAGGAGACTGCATGACCGACCGCAACGACCTCACCGACGCCCTCCAGAAGCTCAGCGAAGACCCCGGGGGCGAACCAGCGACCGCGCCCTCGAAGCCGACACCGATGCCCTCCAGACCGCAATCCACGCCCCCCCCGCGACCGCGCCGCCACCGCGCCGGGCGGCGCGGCCCGACCCGCAGCCGGCCGACCCCGTTACAATGAACATCCTGGTGCCCCGCAAGCTTCGCCGGCGGCTCCGCCACTACGCGATCGACGCCGACCGGGCGGCCCGAGAGATCGCGATCGACGCGATCGTCGCGTATCTGGACAACCACGAGGACGACCCACCAATGACCGAGCACGACCGACCCGACACACCGCCAAGCCGCGAGCCTGCTGGCTTCATCCGTCGCCTGATGCCGAGGTTGCCCAAGCTCACCGCGCCACCGAGACTGCGGCTCCGCCTGCCGCCGAAGCACTCGCCCGCGGTCTACGCAGCCGTCGCTCTGCTGGCCTTGGTCTTGCTCGTGCTCTTCACGCCGCGGGTGCCCGACGACGGGCCGGAACTCGCCGCCGAGCTTCTCGAGCTTGCCGAGGCCGAGGCCCCGGTCCCGACGCCGGTCTCCGCCGACCTGCCGCCGCCGGCCACCGAGATCATCGAGCCGGACTCTCCCGACGTCCTTGCCAGCCGCGTCGACGTGGACGCTCCCGAGCGGGCAAGCGAGACGCCCGAGCCCGATCGCCGATCCGACGAGGCCACCCCTGATTCTCCCGAGACGCCGGACGCGGACCCCCGGCAAGCGTCGCCCACGCCGCCGCCCTGGGAGGCGCTCGACGACAGCTTCCTCCTCGACCCGGCCGCCGTGGCGCGCTTCACGACGCTGCCGCGGCCCTACGCCTGGCCGCTGCCCTGGGCGCAGAGCCGGGTCATCTGCCACACCAACACGGACGCGCCGCACATCCACATGCTGCAGAGCCCTGACGGCCGGCTCTACCACTGGGGCGAGGCCGCACGGTACGTCCGCCAGATCAACACCGCCCACGGCATCGCCTCGACCGAAGTCGCCACCGTCTCGCCCACCGCGTTTCTCGAGCCCCTGCGCGCCGCCGGCCAACGGCTCTGCGTCACGCGAGACGCCGAGGGGACCGGCGCCGCCAGTGCCGAGGCGGCCGATCAGGTCCGCACGCCCGTCTACAGCCCCGCGAACGCCCTGCCCTTCGACCTCCCCGCACCGCCCCCGGCCGGCCGTACCGCTTCGCCTGTGCGCCCGTGAATGCCCGTTCGCGCGACCGGTCCGGCCGAGCTCGACGGTACCGATCCCGGCCGGACCGCTCCTCGTCGCTTCCAGGGTCCGGTACGGGCTACCGGGGCGCCATCTCCAGCACGACCCCGAAGCCGTCGCACGCCCTTCTGAAGTCGCCTATCCCCACCCGGAAACCCCACAGCATCAGAGGAACCCCGCCTGCCGACGCCCGCTCGAACGACACCGCGGTCAGCTCCGGGAGAGCCATGAGCCGTTGCGCCGGGGCCGACCCGACGTCCGCGGGGCCGGCCACGACCACCCCGCCCGACTCCGAGACCTTCTTGATGCAGTCCACGATCCGGTCGACCACCGCGTCCAGACCGTCCTCGCCGGTCAGCCACGACACGCCGCCCTCGGCGGGCCACGGGGCTCCCTCGTCGATGCTCGACCCTTCCACGGCCGCGTGACCGCCCAGGGCGACTTCCGCTCGACTCTGCAGGTCCCCCGGGTTCGCGGAGACGTTCTCGTCACCTGCCGCGAGGTTCTCGGGTCCGGAGAACAGCGTCTCCGCTTCAGGGTCCAGCGTCGTCGCTGAACGCCCCGGACCCGTTTCCTCGGGATCCACGAGCGGCCCGAGCGTGACCCCGCCGCCACCATCGCCCGGCTCGCCCGACGGCTGCCCTGGTTCGGCGGCCGCCATGGACTTCGGCTTCCGGCCCCGTGGGTCCCTCTGCCGGGGCTTGTCCTCGATGCCCCGCATGCGCTTCGCGGCCCTGAGGTTCGGCGCCGCGCCGGAGCGAACGTCCTCGACCAGCTGCTTGATGGTTTCCGGCTCCTCCCCGCGCAACTCGTACGCGTCGCCCACCGACACGACGCCGGCGCGGGCCGCGTTTCTCAACGGCTCGGGTCCCTTCTCGACCGCGGCCGCCCGGGCCACCGAGGCCCGCGATACGCCCATCATCTCGCCCGCCTGACTCAACGTCACCTCGCCGGTCAGGGCGGACAGGCGACTTGCCAGCAAGGCCCGTTGCGACGCGTCCAGGTGACGCCGGTGCACGTTCACCGACATCACCCACGACGCCACGTCGGTCCCGTGCGCTAGCTCGCGGACCTCCGGCACGACGCCGGCAGCCGCGCACGCCCGGACCCGGTTCCGCCCGTCTATCAACTGGTCGCCGCTGACCACGACCGGCTCGCGCAGGCCATTGGCGCGCACGTCCTCGACCAGCTCGTCGAACTCCCGGCCGGACATGATCGGGAACACCGCCGCCGCCGGATGGACCCGGTACTGCCTGTCGCCGATCTCGACCAGCTCGTCCTGCGCCTCGAACTCTGCATCCATCACTCCCCACCTCCGCAACAGTCTCACACGGAACAGCCCGAAGGGCCGAACGTACCACACACACTCGTCGGGGCCAACAGGGCCCAGAACGACCCGGATCGGGCGATTCGAACGACCCAGCCGCGCGGGTCGGCCCCGCCGCCCCGGGTCGGGAGACCGAACATCGCCGGCGCCCCGGCCAAGGGTCGAGCCTCACCGGACGACCCGGCCTGCCGGGTCGCGACCACGACCGGACGGCTGTTCTCCCGCGCACCTTGGACGACCCCGCGATGTCCTGTGGGGTCGCAAGCGAACCGCCCGACACCGGCGACCCGCCAGCGACGTCAGGGTCGAGCTTCGCCGGACGACCCGGCCTGCCGGGTCGCGACCACGACCCGAGTGCTGTTCTCGCGCAGACCGTTGGGCGACCCGCGACGTTCCGCGCACGGGTCGGAGGAAGACCGTTCCCAGCACCGGCGACCCGCCGGCCACCTCAGGCTCGAGCTTTGCCGGACGACCCGGCCTGCCGGTCGCGACCCACCATCCCGCCGCTGGTTGCGGCCTGCGGGCACAAGGGGGGAGAGTGAGGCGATGGAGGCAATGCGAACGGCGGAGCAACATGAGGGCCTGGTGCGGCCGCTCGCTGCGCTCGCGGCCGAGGCCGCAGCGTCGCCACCAGTCCACGGGTCGTGGGTCCACGAGTGGCACGAGACCGACCGCACCCTGACCGCGTGCGGCCTGCCGGCAGCCGACGAACGGCTCGCGGCCGACGACGGTCAGGCGGACTGCCCGGGCTGTCTGGAGGTGCTCGCCGGCGACCGACGGGCCGCGAACGCCGAACGAGCGCGGGAGGCACGGCGCGCGACGGAGGGGAAGCACGGCCGCAGTGGGGCGGGCCGTGTTAATGTGAGGGTGAAATGAACCAGACGAACCTGACCATCGTCGGAACGGGACTCGCGATCACAACGATCATCGTGAGTACCATCGCTATCGTCGCAGGCGGAATCAACGACCACTTGGCCACGATTACCGGTCAGATGGACGTCATGAACGGCCAGCTTGACGCGACGAACGGCCGGATCGACGAGCTCCGCAACGAAATGAACGGTCGGTTTGACACCACGAACGGCCGGATCGACGAGCTCCGCAACGACATGCGCGAGGACCATCGCGAGTTCAACACCCGGCTCCGCAACGTCGAGATCGAGTTCGGCAAGGTCGAACAGCGCCTCGAAACGCTCGAACGCGCCGTGCTCCCCCAGGCTCCCGCCGCACCCTGAAGATTCCCGACCCGATGACTGCTGACGCCCCAGCTCCGGATACGCCGGCCGCGGAAGCGACGACCGGGTCGCCGCCTGTTCCGCGACGTTGCCGCGCAACTCGCGAAGTGCAGGGAAGGGCAGCGGGGTCTGCCTGATGGGCGACCTCACGAAGTCCACTTGGAAAGGAAGGGACGGCGCAGACAGGGACTCCTGGAGCCTCGTCGTCAACGACTGCCTGTCGGCGGCGACGACGCGCCGCACGGACCAATGATGCTCACCCAGACCTCAGACGCGGACCCGTTCATCGTCTGCGCCATCCCCGACCATCCCGGCGACCTCGACCCCCGCACGATCGAAGCCGCGTACGAGGACGACGCCCACTACCTCGGAACCCTCCCCGCGGAGTACCACCTGGACATCGAGCAGCGCGAGCTCACGAAGCACCCGCCCGCGGTCGACCAGGTCAACGACCTCCTCGCGACCCTCGGCTTCGCGGCGGTGCAGCCCTTCACGGCCATCGCGTGGACCAACCGCCACGAGCAGCCCGTGGTCCTCGTCGTCGCGCAGCAAGACCGGTTGTCGATTGCGCAGTGCGACCACGGCCTGCGCCAGACCATCACGCGCCGGCCGTTCCGCGGTCCCGTCGCGCATCCCGGCAACCCCGACGCCCGTGAGGGACACACCGAGCTCGAGCACTGCACCCACTGCGGCGCGCTGCGTGTGGTGAACGTCGGCCCCACGAACGCGCGCGAGGCCACGCCATGGCGCGAGCCGGCGCCGCACTACCGCACGCTCGCCTGGAGCGAGCTCTACCGCGCTCTGGTTGGCCCGCAACGAGAGGAGCAACGTTGAGAACCCTCACCGCCTGGTCGATGCTCGTCGTCGCGCCGGCCACGATCAATGTTCGCGGCCGGATGCCACGACGAAACCGGACGCCGCGACGAGATTGCCGCGCCCGGCCATCCGCTGCTGCGGGATCGGCCGCAGCAGCGGGTGCCGATCCTGCCGGTAGTACTGCACCGGCACCCACTCGCCCACGCTCCACAGGATCCTCGCCGCCGGCCTGAACGATCGCCAACGCCCTCGGCCGCGCCCACCTCGAGCCGCACCCCGGAGCCCGACACTCCATCGGCAACCGTCCGATGACCCGCTGAACCACCGGGCGCACGCGCCCAACCCAGACCCACACCCCCGAATTCCCTTCGCGTGACGCACGCGGAAGCGGGGAGAGGTGCACACCTGCGCACGAAAGGAGACAGCCATGTTCTGCATGTCGCCATAGCGGCGGACCCGTTCCGAGGACCACGAGATCACGGGTGTCAAGCGACACTCAAACTGGCCCCCCGTAGAAACGGCGCATGTAGATCCACAACGACAATTCTGTGGTCCGATGCCGACTGCAACCCCAAGACGGCGGGTCCGGTCCGCCACACCCTCCCCAACGGTGGCCATCAGCAGCGATGCCGGCGACACGCTCACCGCCCCTTCTCCATCACGGTCGCCTGCTCGGAGCCGGTGACCAGCTTCGAGCTCGACGACTTGGTCGTGGGTGTCCGCGTCCTCGCAGCTCAAGCTGCGCCCCGTCGACTGTCGTGCGTGATCGGTCTCTTCGGCATCCGGCTCCAGCCGGACTCGTTCGGGCCCTCCGGGGTCACGGCCGTGGGGTCCACGAAGACCAGCGCGTCTCGCCGCTCGAAGGCGGCGCAACGCCAGCCAGCGGTGCTCGTGGCGCTCGTGAACCTCCCAGCGCGCCCCGTTCCATTGCGTCACCGGCTTGGGCGCGGGATCCCGTCAGCCGCGACCGAAACCTCGTGGCGTTCGAGATCGAGGGTCCCGTATCGGCCTTGGTGGTAGCGTCGACTCGCCCCTCCTTCCCGCCCCCTCCGGCCGACCCTGGAGATCCGCCGCCGAGCGGCCGATACATCCGGTATGCAAGAAGCGACCCGGGCCAGGCTGGAAGCGCTGCTGGCAGGTGAAGAAGCTCGCCCGACTGCACTTCCTCCGCCCCGGCTCGGCATTGTGCCGGGTGGCACCGTGGATGCGGCACGGCGACTACTCCGCAGGCAACCGTCGAGCCCGGAGTCAAGCTCTTTCACGCGGTGGGGTCGGGGTCCGTCCGCATCGGCAGACCGGCCCAAGCGAGCTGTGCCGGGTCCAGCCGCTCAACGCCGTCCGCGTAGGTGACAACGGCCAAGCCTCCGCTCACCGCCGTAGCAATCCCCGTGCGGCCGGCCAAGTCCCGCACCCTCACGCCGTCGCCAGCCGCCCCGATCAACCGCCGCAGAACTTCACCGTCCACCCGTTCCCCCTCCTGTGGGTCGCCGCCGCTTCTACCATCACCCGCGCCCCGCACCAAGGTCGCCGCCCAGTCGCCGCCGGCCCACGCTTTCACCAGCCGACGCAGGTCTTCCGCCCGCCATGGACGCCGGCCGAAATCCCTGCGGCCAAGCTTGGTCGCACTGAGCAGGGCGATCACGTCACGTCCGACCCGTTCAAGGCCGGCCAAGCCGCCCGCGGCAGTTCGGACTGCTGACGGCGTGGACCGCGTTCAAGCGCTTCGCGACGGCCGCGACGATCGACATGCGGTTCAAGGGCCGTTGGTCGGGATGGGGGGCGAGGGCCACGGCGCCGGCAGGCCGTCCAGCCGAGGACACGCTTCCGCCAGCCGCGGGAGGTGACCGACCGGCCGACCGACTACTTCTTGGCGGCTTTCTTCCTGCGTTCCGCCCAGTAGGCGGTCATGCGCTCCGACACCGCCTTCTTCTCCGCTGCCGACATCGGCCGGCGCTGCCTCTGCGGCTTGGCGTCGGACTTGCTCTCTGCGGTGGCCGCCGCGGCCGTCCTCGGCCTCGAGGAGCGCCGCGCCCGTGCCGGCGGCGGGGCGGAGGTTCCGAGGAGCTGCTCGACGTCGGTCAGCGCCTTGATCTCGGCCTGGAGACGCTCGATCTCCGCTTCGCGGTCGGCGATTGCCTGTGCGATGACACTCATGTCGGTGGAGGGTAGTGGTCCTGCGACGAGTCTGTCAATCGCGCCGAGCGGCTGACGGGCCAGCAGCGCTTTCGGGGGAGTAGTTGCTCGCCGACCGGTCGGCGTTCGACCCTCGATGCTTCCGCCTTCGATTCCTCAGCTTTCCGAGTAGAAGGGGCTCTACTTGGCAGCCTACCACGACGGCCTGCTGTCTCCGCGCCGCAAACGGCCGGGGGCACCGTCGGCGGGGGGCGTTCCATTCGGTGCGACCCGAACGGCCCGTAGAGGTGAGCGACGGCAACCACAGAGTCCGGCTCGATGACCGGCGGCGGTTGGCAATCGTGATCGCAGGCAGGCGGGAGGACTGGGCGGGCGGCGCGAAAACCCTGACTCCACGCGAGAACCGAACGATACCTGTTGGTTCGAGGCCGAACTCGCCCCCGATGGCCACCAAGTCTGACTCCGGATCACCGAGGAGGCCCTTGGCCGGATAACGTCGGAGACGCCGGCGGCCCGGGGCCGGCACTTGGTCGATGTCCTCATCTGGATGACGGCGACGAACTGTCCACTCGAGTCCGGCATCAACCGTTTCAACGTCCGGGTCTCCGAGATCGGCGAGGCGTGGGTCGAGCGCCTGCGGTGGTGAGAGGATGGGACACCCGCGTCCCGTCCCGCATGCGGCGGGGTCGTCTTCGTTTGGCGTCGAGCGTGGCGACGCCCGACGGACTTCGGCGCGCCGGTCGCGCCGCCCTGCCAAGAGCGAATGACGGGCGTGCCAGACGGCAGCACAGAGGCACCCGGCGCATCCGCGTCGACGGGATGGTCATCACCTCGTACCTCGCACACCGCGCCACCGCCAGGACCAGGAACTCGAATGCCAGCTTCACGACCTCGACCGCGTTCGACGCCGGCGCCGTCGCGCCGCCGCCGCATCGCGGTGAGGTAGCGCCCGCATGTGCACGACAGCGGACCGTCTGGCTGTCGGTGCGGATCAGCTCGGGAACCGGGACTCGGCCACCCAGCGCGTAGACGGCCGAGCGGGCAGCGCGGTCACGCGTGTCACGTAACCACGGTGTGGACGTGCGGGTCGACTTGCCGCGGCGCGGGGGCGGTGGTCATGGGCTCCAAGCTGAACGGGTCCGGAACGTGTGGCGCCGACTCGACGCTGGGAGGTAACATGGCCGGGCGTCCCAACTCGGCGCCAAGGGGAGGTAGCACATGGCCGTCAACACGATGGAGGAGTTGCGAAGGGTCTATCGGCCTCCGGCCGCGAGGGCCGGCCTCAAGGTCCTGAACCACCTGGACATGCACTGCCGCAACTTCATCGCCTTGTCGTCCTTCTACGTCATCAGCTCGGCCCGCGCTGACGGGCGGGCGGATGCGTCTCCACGGGGCGATCCGCCGGGGTCGTTGGCCCACGTCCTGGACAACAGGACGCTGCTGCTGCCTGACCGGCCGGGAAACCGCCAAGTGGATACGTTGATGAACTTGGTGGAGCGTCCCCACGTGGGCCTCGTGTTCCTCGTGCCGGGCCTGACAGAGACGCTTCGAGTCAACGGCCGGGCGGAGGTTTCCACCGATGCGGAGCTGCTGAAGCTGCTGGCCATCAAGGGCAAACTGCCCATCTCAGTTCTCAAGGTGACGGTGGAGGAGGCGTTCCTCCATTGCGCCAAGGCGCTGATTCGCGCCCGACTCTGGGAGCCGGCGGCCCAAGTCGAACGCTCCCGGTACCCGACCTACGGTCAGGTCCTGGCGGACCAGCTCGCCGGTGCGGACGCGGTGGAGATCGATGCCGGCGAGGCGGAGAGCGCCCGGACGGAGCTGTACTAGCCCGACTTCCGCGGAGGCTGAATCTCATCGACCCCGGAGGAGTTCCGCGGCTTCTGATGAACGACTGGACCGCCTTCGTCGTTCAAGAGCGCCGGGCGGCGGACTCGTCGCGGGTGACCGTAGGTAGCGGGCGTGCGGAACGGTTCCACCAGCCGTCGGAGCAGCTCGAGGACGCGACCCGCATCGCCGACGACGAGCTTCGCTGGCTGAGGCGCCGTAGTGGCGGGTCGTGACTCGGCGACGCCGGCGACACGAGCCGGCAGGGAGTTGCTGCGGATCGGCCGCGCGGGCAACCCGGATCGCCCCCGATCATGATCGATGCGGTTCACGGCAGTGAGGTTTCGGTTGCGACACAACAACTTGATCGGCGGTCGGACACGCGAGTCCCGACGGATGCTGTTCGCGGCTTGCGTTCTGGTGCTCGCGGCCACGCGGTACGCGGGTGCGCAGGAAGGGCTGTACGCGGGAGTCGCGGCTAGGTGGGACCGGGCAAGCGCCGACTACACCAAGGGGATCGGCCTCGACGTGCCACCCGCAAGCTACGAGACGGCGACGAACGAGGCGCAGGGCGGGTTCGGCACGGTGGGGGCGACGCTCGGCTACCGGACCTTCGTTGCCGGCCGGGTGTACGTCTCGGCGGAGTTCGAGGCAGCGTTCCACGGGGGTGCCGGCCCGGCGGGCTACCTGCGGGAAGGCACCGGCGTCGGAGACCGAGACGTGTGGCCGGGTCCGTGGAGCGTGGAGAAGAACCGCGGCTTCGGCGCGAACGCTCGGCTGGGGTACGCGCCTGACGGGCCGCTGGGCGAAGGTGGATCGGTCTATTTCGTCACCGGCATGCACCGGGTGGAGGCGGCCGTGCGGCGCGGTTCCGACGTCGGCGGGGAATCGACCCGGGTCGAGGCCGATCACACGTTCCGGCCGTGGGTTGCCGGGGCAGGCTTGGAGTGGGGGAGTCTGGCGAACCGGGTCGGGCTGGAGGTCCGGTACTCGGCGGCCGAGCTGGAGTTCCTCACCGGAGGGGACGGCTCGGCGCTCGGGATGCCGCGCATCGACCACACGTTCCGCGTCGGCGAGGTCACTGTGCAGGTGGGCTACACCCGCTCGTTCTGATGAGGACAGAAGGTCTGCCCCCAGCGCGGAACGACATGCAGCGACGCTGAAGGCTGCGTGGTGAACGAACGGCGGTTCGGTACGGTTCGACAATGGCTCCGATGGGCTGGCGGATTCCGGTCTGGAACGCGGTCATGAACGAGGAAAACCGCAACGCCCGACGCCCGGCCCGTGGCCGCGCTGACGCAGCAAGCGTTTCCCTCGAGCCCCCCGGATTCGACGCCGGTTGCCATGACACGGCCGCGCGCCAGCGGCTTGTCCTTCCGGCAGCGCCGCACGCGATCCGACTCCGACACGCAGCTGCGAAGCCCGAACTCGGCCAGCGCGACCATCCCCGCATCAGCCCCTCCCAGAGCGTCGGCAAAGCCTGATGGGCCGACCGCCGGGACTTCAACCATACAACAGCTCGTCTCCTCGGCCGCATGGCAGCACGACCCGCGCGCGGGCCGGTTGGTGTATCGTCACCGTCACCGTCGCGCATGAACAGAGTCCCGAGGGAGCCTCGCTACGAGTCGGTTTGGAACGGACGGGACGAGCTGGTGCACAAGCCGTATGGGCGGCCGGAGCCGAAGGAGTATTGCCCGCGCTGCTGGGGCGAACTCGAGGCCGGCAAATGCGAGCACTGCGACCAGTCCCCGACGATCCAGCAGCGGCGCCAGGCGGCCCGTCGAACCGGGATGTGCCAAGCCTGCCTAGCGCGAAAGGCCGTGCCGGGGCTCACGATCTGCGGCAAGTGCCAAGAAGCGAAGCAGGTCTGGAACGTCCGGCGTCGAGAACAGTTCGCGCGTGAGCGGCGATGCCTGGACTGCACGGAACAGCTGCCCGAAGGGTGGGGCTACCAGCGGTGCAAGGACTGCATCCAGTACCGGCGAGACCGCGCGAGCGGGCTGAGACGGAGCAGACTGGCGGCAGGGGAGGTATAACCGAAAGTTGTGGATCGCGGCGTGAGGCAGGTGGCGTATCCTTCCGTGTGAACAACCCAAAAACACCCTGGCTGAGGGGCCGGGGGGAAGGAGACACCACCCATGCTG
>JAJEFC010000358.1 GCA_022820675.1 Vicinamibacteria bacterium
GCCGCACCACAAGTACCGTCGGACACCGGTCCCCTTCGCCGGTCCCTCACCACGATCAGCGCGTTGCCGGATCCAACCGCGCCCTGCCTCGCCGCCGCAGAACGGGTTGGGCAGCCGACGAAGAAGAGCCGCACCCATCGGAGAACCGATCCTAGGGGTAGACGTCGACGCACTCGCAACCACCGGTGCCGCCGGAGAAGCAGGCGTTCCAGATGCTGCTGTAGGTGTACACGTAGGGCTGGCACTCGGCCTTCACGGGCTTCGACCCCGGAACACCGACAACAACGATGACGGCCAGTGCGAGGACAGCGTCTTGTGCCATCCGATGGCTCTTCTCTTCGATTCCATGATCTCCCTCCGTGAGTTCCGCCATGCCCCGAAACATGGCCAGTCCAACTGCGGGGTAGTGTGTGCCTGCAGACGATATGAAGTATGAAGTCTGCACGACCATGGAATCGCTCAAAAATGCATGCAAAAAGCCGCATTTGGAATCGCTGCGACCAGGCGCCAAACCAAGAAGGTGTAAAGGCGACGCCTTCGATGTCGGATCGGTACGGAGCGCACCACTCTGGGTGCTCGGACGTTCCCCCTTGCGTCTGATCGGACATCACTCGCCAGAGAGTCACCGGACTGGGAGTTGACCTCTCAGGCGGCGAGCCTTGCGCCGGAGGTTCTCTCCACCCACGTACAATGACGGAACGACGGCGAGCACGAGTAGGCTCGATGTCACGAGGCCGCCGAGGCCCGAGCGGGCGAGGTCGGACCAGAGACCTGGCTGACCGCTTCCCGACTCGTTCCAGAGCATCGGCAACAGGCCCAGCGCGGTCGTGGCGGAGGTCAGGAGCACGGGGCGGATGCGGTCCAGGGTTCCCCGAGTCGCGGCCTCGCGGGTGGTCAGCCCGGACCGGTGAAGCCGGCTGATGCGGTCCAGGAGCAGAACCCCGTTGTTGTCGACGATGCCGACCAGCAGGATCACCCCAATGTAGGCGGACGACGTGAAGCTTGCCCCCGTCCAGAGATACACGTAGCAGACGCCGACGAGGGCCAGCGGAATCGTCGCGAGGACGATGAACGGGTGCCACAGGCTCTCGTACAGCACGGCCAGTACCAGAAACATCACGAGGACGGCGCCGACCAGGACAAAGGCGAGCATGCGGGACTCGTCCTCCGTGACGAGATACTCGTCGTCACGGTGGACGGAGAAGCCCGGGGGAGGACGGATCGCGTCGTGGACCTGCCGCTCGTACTCGTCCACCAGGCGGGGAGGCCCCTGATAGTCCCAGGAGGCGGTCACCGTGTACTCCTGGTTCTGCCGGTCGATGCCGTCGGGCACGTTCTGTTCCACCACCGTAGCGAGATTCTCGATGCGGGCCGACACGTCATAGCCGGCGGGGGCGGTCAGCCGCATCAACGAATCGACGTCCTGGCGGTCGGCGCCCCGGATCGTGAACTCGGTCACCTCGGGCAGTCGTTCCCCGCCCTCGTAGCGGTGGGTTCGGGGTGTGCCCCTCGCCGTCGCCAGCGACACGAAGTCGAGCACGTCCTGGGAGTCGGCGGCGAAGCGCCGGACGCCAGCGGGGTCCAGCGACAGCGCCAGCTCGCGTTCCGACAGGTCGAAGCTGCCCATCCCGGTATGGCCGCGCGTGGAGGTCGTCACCCGGTACTCGACGACGCGGGGGCTCAGCGCCGCTTGCCGGCCGACGGCGTCGGCCAGTTCGACGGCCCGCGCCAAGTTGTAGCCCCGCACCTGGAGGCGGCTGTTGTGCGTTTCGGGAAAACCGCGGAGGCCGACGTAGACGGGGTCGCCGAATCCGGTGATGCCGACCGAGACCCGGGCGAGCCCGCGGGTCCGCTCGACGAGGCGCCGACGGGCGGCCAACGGCGCGCCGCGGGTGAGCTGCTCGGCCGAGAACCGCACCTCGAGGCGGGCGGACTGGTCCTCGATCTGCACCCACACCTCGCCGGCGTCCTCGGCGGATGGACCATTCAGCAACGCGTTCTCGAACGAGCGGATGACCTGGTCGGTCCGCACAGGATCTGTGCCGCTCGGCGTCGACACGTTCACCACGAGCCGTTCATCGACAGGCGGCTCGAGAAACCGGCCGCGCGGCACCTCCTGCCAGAACCGCCACCCGCCGTGGACGCACAGGCCGGCCGCCAGCAGCGGCGACACCCACCAGAACCGTACGACGAGGGCGACGGGACGGTGGAGCCGCCCCAGTCTGTCGGCGTCGCCGTGGCGGGCGTCGACGTCCGGCAGCCACCTGACGCCGGCCGCCGGCACCAGGAACCACGAGACGACCACCGACGCCGCGAGCAGGGCGGTCAGCACCAGGGCCAGGGGCACGAAGGTCACGCCGAGGCGGCCCTCGAAGTAGATGAACGGCAGGAAGACGCCCACGGTAGTGAGCTGGGCGAAGAAGAGCGGCCGCGCCACCTCCGCCGCGCCGTCGACCACCGCCCGCCGGGTGGGCAGGCCCCGCTTCAGCTTCGTGGCGACGTTCTCCACGATGACCACCGCGTTGTCCACCAGCATGCCGAGGCCGAGCGCCATGGCGGCGAGGGTCAGCACGTTGATGGAGAGCCCGGCCCGGGTCATGAACGACAACGTCAGGGCAGCGGTGGCCCCCGCCGTCAGCAGCAGCAGGGCCGGCGTCCGCAGGTTGCGGAACACGACGAGGAGCGCGGCGCACACGAAGCCGAGAATCCACACCAGCCGCCGTCCCAGCGACGCGAGCTCGGTCCGGACCTGGTCGGCGCCGTCGTGCGTGACGAACGAGCGTAGCTCGCCGGGCAGCGCGGCGACGTGCGCCTCGATCAGCGAACGGACGCTGTCGGACAGCTCGAGCACGTTTGCGCCGGCCGCGCGTTCGAGGACGAGGGCGACGCGGGGCTGGCCCTGGAAGCGGTACTCCCGCTCGGGCGGCGCCGACCGCCGCCGCACCGCCGCGACGTCGTCGAGGCACACGCGCCCCTCGAGGCCGGGCAGAGTCAGGGCGCGCAGCGAGTCGAGGGTGTGTACCCCCGTGTCGACGACGACCTCAAGCCGCCGCTCGGAGACGTCGGCGAAACCGGCGTGGCGGGACCGCAGGGCGTCGAGCACGAGGTCCATGACCGTCGCGCGCCCCAGCCCGAAGCGGCGCAGGCCGTCGGGGTCGAGCTCTATCGTCAACAGCTCGCGCCGACCGCCCAGCATCGTGACCCGGGCGACACCCTCTACCGCGACGAGCCGCTGCTGGAGCTCGTCGCGGACCACCCGCCGCAACGCCTCGGGCGACAGGGCGCCGGTGAGGAAGACGGTCAGGAAGGCCTCCTGGCGCAGCTCGGGAGGCACGTAGGGGACCACCCGCGGCGCGCGGGCACCGACCGGCCAGTCCCTTTCGACCGTGCGCAGCGCGTCGCGCAGGGCAAGCCGGCCGACGTGGAGGCGGGCGTCGGGCTCGAAGAACACCTGGACGACGGCCTGGCCGCGCTCGGTGCGGGAGGCCACGCTGCGCACGCCGGGAAGCCGTGAGGCGGCGGCCTCGACCCGCGAGGTCATCGCCGCCTCCAGCGCCGTCGGCGCCGCGCCCGGCCACGCCAGAATGACGTCGACTCGCGGATAGGTCAGATCCGGCACCAGCTCGATAGACGCCTGCGCGGCGTCGAAGACCGCGAGCACCCCGAGGGCGAGGCACGCCATGCCTACGGTGACCGGATGATCCGCCGCCCAGCCCATCAGCGCCCTTAGCATCGAGCGGCCTCGCTGGCCGGCGCCGGCGCCAATAGCTCGTAGAGCAGCGGAACGAAGCAGATAGACAGCACGGTGGAGGCGGTGAGACCGCCGATCAGGGTCAGCGCCAGCGCCCGCTGCAGTTCCTGGGCGGGGGCGCTGGTCAACGCCAGTGGCGCAACCGCGAGCACGGTGGTGACGGTGGTCATCAGGATGGGCCGCACGCGCAGCACGGCCGCCTCCACGATGGCCGATCGTGCGCCGCCGGGCGCGGCGGCGCGGTGCCTCCGCCGCATGAAGTCGACCATGACGACCGCGTCGTCGACCCCGATGCCGATGAGCACGGCCGCCGCCATGCCGGTGAAGACGTTCAGCGTGAGGCCGAAGAGCCACCACGTGACAGCGACGCCGGACAGCGTCAGCGGCACCGCCAGCAGCACCGCCAGGGCCAGCCGGACCGATTCGAACTCGGCCGACAAGCAGAGGGTCACCAGCACCAGCGAGACCAGGAGCACCCATCGCAGCGACGCGAGCGCCTCGGCCGCATCGGCACGGCGGGTGCGCACCCGGGCTCTGACCTCGGGCGGAAGCGTCAGCCGCGCCAGGACATCGTCCAGGCGCTGCTCCATGGCGGCGCGCGGTACGCCGCCGGGGTCGACGCCGAGGGTCAGCGTCCGGCGGTGACCGCGGCGGGCGATCTCGGCCGGCGCGGCTTCGCTCACCTGGGTGCCTAGTGCGCCCAGCGGCACTGGCGGCAGGCGCTCACGCGTCTCCGCGTCGCCTCCGGCAACCGGGCGGCGCGGCGGCATGATGGGGATCCGGTCGAAGGTGAGAGCGGCGGGCGCCCCCTCGGCCAGGGGGTGGCGCAAGACCACCTGCAGCGGCGGATCGGCGATGCGGAGCTGGGCGACGGTCTCCCCGCGGGTGACGAAGCCCACCTGTTCGGCGACGTCCGCCGTCGAGAGGCCCAGCTCGCCGAGAACCCGGGGGTCGAGGTCGAGCCGCAACTGCTCCTCGTGCTTGAGGGGGGCGGCGACGATGCGGCCCAAGTCCCCGCGCCTTGCGACCTCGACCGTGAACGCCTCGGCCGCCCGCCGCAGCTCGGCCAGGTCGGGGCCCGAGAAGGCGATATCGATCGGGCCGGCGAGCATGCCGAGCACATCGTGCAGCGGCGTTTCCGTCGGCTCCACGCGGACGGCGAAGCTGGGCAGGCTGCGTTCGAGGGCCGCTCCTAGTCCGTCATGCCCCGTCGCATCATCTACGCGGAACTGCGCCCGAACGTCGTTGCGGCGCATCGAGCCGCCCCCGGTCAGGGCGTTGTCCATCTGTACGCCGGCCGTCGCCAGCACCCGGGTTGCGCCGGCCGCCGTCCTCAGCGTCTCTTCGAGGCGGACGGCTGCCCGCGCCAGATGCTCGACGGTCATGCGGTGACGCGGCTCCGCGGTCACCCGAAAGTCGCCGGTGTCGACCGGCGGGGCCACCTCGCGGGGGGTGCGCACAGCGAGCACGGCGGCGGCGGCGACGAACGCCACGGCACCCGCGAGGGCAAGCCCGCGGCGCCGCAGCAGCGTTCCGAGCAGCCAGCGCACGGGCCGGGTCCACGGTTCCCGCGGGGCGCGCACGACGCCTCGGCCCGCGAGTCGGGCCGACAGCGCCGGCACCAGGGTCAGGGCGGCGGCCCAGGCGACCAGCACCGCCACACTGACCGCGATCGCCTGGTCGCGGAACAGCGCCCCCGCGAAGCCGCCGGCCGCGACCAGGGGTAGAAAGACGACCAGCGTCGTGATGGTCACGCTGGTGATGGGCACTGTCACCTGCGCCGTGCCCGCCGCCGCCGCCGCCGTCGGCGACAGACCCTCCTCCCGCTGCCGGTGCACGTTCTCGACGACGATGATCGCGGTGTTGACGAGCAGGCCGATGCCGAGGGCCAGCCCGCCCAGCGAGATGAGGTTGATCGAGACGCCGAGCCAGTCCATCGCGGCGAGGGCGCCGAGCACCGCGACCGGGACCACGACGCCGACCACCACCGGCTGCCTCCAGTCGCCGAGAAAGCAGAACAACACGCCGAACGCGAGCACGCCGCCCAGCAGGACCGAGGTCAGGGCCCCGCCGAGAGCGTCCCGAATGAAGCCGGCCTGCTCATAGGCGACGTCGATCCGGATGTCGGGGTGTTCGGCCCGGAACACGTCGATCTGGCGGTGCACAAGGTCGGTCACGGCCAGGGCGTTGGCATCGGCGTCTTTGTAGAGGCGGACGCCGACGGCGCGCCGGCCGTCGAAGCGCAGCACCGTCTGCGGCTCGCCGGGTGCCACGCGGGCGTGCGCGACGTCGGCGAGCTGCACGCTCGGGTCGCCCCCCGGCTCCGACACCACGATCGCCTCGAAGTCAGCCGGAGACTGCACCAGCGCGGGCACGCGAAGGCTGTAGCGGTACGGTCCACGCCTGAGGGTGCCGCTCTCGGGCACGGTCACCGCTCGCCGTATGGCCTGGGCGACCTCCGCGGGGGCCACGTCCAGCAGGCGCGCGCGGCCGGGGTCCATCTCCACGAGCACTCGCTCGTCGAGGTCACCCTCGAGCTCGGCGCTCGCCACACCATCTATCTGTTCCAGCCGGGGCCGCAGCACCTCCCGAACGGCTTGGCTGAGCGCGACCAGTCTTGACGCTTCCCCTCGGCTTACGGCGACAGACGTGGCCGCCAGGTTTCCGGCCTTCTCGTCGCCGAGCTCCCGCCCGAGGGCACGCTCATACGCGGTGGAGGCCGTCAGCACCGCGAACGGCCGGTTGCCCGGATCCCACCGCTGCACGATGGGCGGAGACGCCGCTTCCGGCAACGTGTCGCGCACCCCGTCGAGCCGCTCCCGCACGTCCAGGATCGCGAGGTCGATGTCGGTCATCCAGGGGAACGCGAGCGTGATCGAGCCGAGGCCGTCGCGCGCCAGGGAGTCGACCTCCTGCACCCCCGGCGCTCCGCTCAGCGCTTGCTCGACGGGAATGGTAACGAGCTCTTCGACCTCGGGCGCCGACGCGCCCTCGAGCCCCACCTGCACCGACACCCGCGGCAGCTCCAGCGACGGTAGCAGATCGACCGGCAACCTCAGGCACGCGACGATCCCGAGCAGGGCGACGGCCAGAGCACCCATGCTCGTCCCGATAGGCCGCTCGACGAAGGTACGGATCATCGCCGGATCACTCTACGATTGCCCGTCGGAGACTCCTGAGGGCGCGGTTGTGCACAAAGCCCTGCCGTTCCAGGAACCAGCCGATTGTCGGCGGCGCGGCCGCAACCGGCCACTCGGCGAGCCCGCCGCGCACGAGCATGCGTTGCAGGGTTCTCGGGTCGCAACTGTAGAGTTCCGCTGCCGGATCCCAAGCGCGTTCCTCCACCACCGATCTGGCGACCACCCGAAGCAACCGTCCGAGGTCGCGCGAGGCCATAACCGCCACATCGGCCGCCCTGCAACGCGCCCGGACCGTGCTCGCGCTTGCGCCGACGTGCCGAGCCCACAGACCCAGCGTTCGCAGGTCGTCCGGGGCCGAGATCATGCCGGCGACGAGCGAAGCCCAACGAGCGTATGCATTCATTCCTGTTTCCTCGCAGGACCGTTTCCGTCCGTATAGCACGCGCCGCTCGTCGTGCTCGGCCGGTGATTCGTCAGGCGTGAATCGAGAGTTGGCCGATGTATCCCTCGTTCGGGCCGGCTATGCAAGCAGCGTGCCAGCAATCCTCCCCGATTATCCCATCTCACACTTGCGACACTCCTTACTTGGCGAACGCCTGACCGCACAAAGTGCCTTCCTCGTCGTTGTCCTCCTGGAATTCGAACCGTGGCGGGGTGAACCCGAAATAATCGTCGCCGCCCCACGGAAAGCCCAGGACGACGTCCTCGGCGTCACCGATGGGAACCAATGCCGGCGCCTCGAACACAGCAGCGTTGGTCCGGGTAGTCGTGGGTTCGTTGCGAGCGTTCATGGTGGCATCCTTTCCATTTGAGTGTTACGGCTTGACGCTGTGTCGGATGGGGGAGCTGTACGACTCGCGGTTGCGTAGCCAGTACTCCAGTAGAAGGATCTGTCTCAATTGGTGCTGCTGGCACGCGATCCCGCGAGTCAAGCGTTCGAGGCGTGAGGTCAGACTCGCGCGTTCGATCCATCCGCGCTCCACGACACGCCACCTGCGCGCCTGGAGGAGCCTGGCGGCCAGCGGCCTGAACGCCTTGAGATACGGCGAGCTGAAGAGGCCCTTCGATCGGCGCCCCCGGAGCGCGGCGGGCCACATGGTCGATAGCGCGCGGCGCATCAGGCGGCGTGGCTCTCCCGGCCGGCATACCACTTCGGCGGGAACGCTCAGCAGGAACTCGACGAGCGGTCGATGATGAACGGATGCGCGTAGTGGAGTCCGTCCATCGTCTCGGGCGCCTCGAGCAGACGAAGCTCCCGCATCACCGTCAGCGCACGTACGTGCGGGCGTCGCCACGGTCGTGCCGCCATCCACTCGTTGGAGACCACCGCATCCGGCCCGGAGAAGCGGGCTCGCTGAAGGAACGAAGCGCGCAACGATGTGTCGCCCTGGGCGGTCATGCCTTCGATCTGGTACAGCGAGGCGGCGCGGCCGAGGTACGGGAGCGCCGCTCTAGAAGCGCGAGACAGAATCCACGCGGCAGGCATACCGGTCGCGCGGCTCCAGGCGAGAGCATCGCGGGACGCCTCGAGGAGGCGTCCACGACGGAGCGGGCGCACGACCTGCAGGCTGTCATCGAGCCAGTTGCCCGTGAGCTGATCGCCCGCCTGCCCAGTGAGAAAGGCCGTCGCGCCCGCGTGCCGGGCGACGGCCGCCGCCGACTGCTGGAGTCGGGAGCGGCCGTGGGGAAGTGCGCCGAGAATGTCGGCCTCCGCGAACAGCGGAATGTCGTCGACCGACAGACGCACGCTTCGGAGGCCGCAGTGTTCCTCGACCTTCCCGATGAACGGGACGTCCCGGGAGCCCCGGTGCACGTAGCTGATCGCCGTAAGGCCGGACGCAGCAACGTCGCCCCGGCGGATCAGGTCGGCGGCCACGCACACGACCGATGACGAGTCGAGGCCTCCACTGAGCTCCGCGGCCACCGGAGTGCGAGCCTGAAGGCGCAAGGAGACCGCGTCGCGGAAGAGCACGCGGAACTGCTCCTCGTACTCCCGCTCGTCATGACACCGGACCGCGTCAGATGTCGGCGGCCGCCAGAACGCCGACACGGCGGCGCCGTCGCCTGTCACGCGCACGGCGTATCCCGGCACCACCGCGTGGACGTCCGCATACAGCGTGCGGCCAGGATACCCGCCGACCGTGAGGTAGCCGGCGACGTACTGCTCGTCGAGCGCGTTGGCGTCGACGTGACCCAGCAAGGCCTCGAGGCTCCGAGACCACAAGACCTCGTGTCCCCTGTGGTGATAGTAGAGAGGGCGTACGCCGGAGAAGTCGCTCGCCAGTACGATCGCGCGACGTCGAGGGTCGGAGAGCACGGCGCTCCAGTCGCCGATGACGCGGCCGAGTCCGGCGCGCCCCCACCGTTCGTAGGCCGCGACGACGAGTGCTCCGTCGGTCGACGCCTCGGCAGCAGCGTCCCTGAGCTGTCGCACCAAGTCACGGCGGTTGTCCAGACGACCGTGCCACATCAGCAACTCGCAACGCGAGCCGTGGACAGCAGGAGCGGGAAGGCGGGCGCGCTGGGCGTCGTGTCGCATGGGCCTCCTCGCGTCAGCCCGAGTAGAGGACGAGCAGGCGTTGGCGGTAGGTGGAAGAGTCGTTCACCACGCGCTCGTCGACCTCGACCCAGGCATGAGAGAGAAACGGGTCCGGGCGGTATCCGATCACGAGGCGGGCCGGCACGCCGCGTGCGCGGAGAAGCCGGGTGGTGCAGACCGAGCGCTGCAGGCACATGACCGGTTTCCAATACAGACAGGTCGCGATGGTGACCGCGTTGCACACGGTGCGCGTCCGTTCGGCGACGGGCGCTTTCTTGCCCCGTACGGCGACCCTCCGCAGGTGCAGCGTCGAGCCGGTCGCCAGGGCGCGGAGCAGGTCGAAGCGTGCCAGCTCCCACCACGCGCGGACAACCAGCGCGACATGGCGCAGCCGCGCCGTCATGGACGGCGCCTCTCGACGAGCCCCGCACGCTCGAGCTCGTGGAAGAACTGGATGACGTGCGCTCGCGCCGTTTCGTAACGTGCACCGTAGCGCTCTTGGAGCTCGCCGGCGATGGCGTCGGCATCGAGCTGTCGCTCGAGGCCCTTCCAGATGTCGGCGCCCACCGGATTGGCGGCGAACAGCCGGGCGTCCTGCACGTGAAGAAAAACGACGCCCTCGCCGTGCACCGACGCCCTCACGCAGGCGCTGGGTTTCATTCGATGCGTCATGTCGTGCCCGCTCATGAACCGCCCTCAGGTTAATCACGCGATGGCAAATCCTAGACTGGCAACCACAGCGACGGCGTCCTTCGTTCCGGCAAGCGCGGCGTACCACCGACGATGTGGGCGGTGGGTACTACTTTAGGGGTGGAGGAATCGAGATGGGTGCGGCTCTTTTGCGTAGAAGTCTATCTCGCTCATTCATAAGGGTTTATGCTCTCGGACACCGCCTCTGCGGCGCGGTTTGAGCGGAGATAGCGCCCCGCCAGCCTCCTCACCAGCCTCTTTCGGGGCAACCAGCC
>JAJEFC010000309.1 GCA_022820675.1 Vicinamibacteria bacterium
CCGCCGCACCACAAGTACCGTCGGACACCGGTCCCCTTCGCCGGTCCCTCACCACGATCAGCGCGTTGCCGGATCCAACCGCGCCCTGCCTCGCCGCCGCAGAACGGGTTGGGCAGCCGACGAAGAAGAGCCGCACCCATCATCGATACTGGCCACTTCGCAACCGTTCGACGCGTTCTTCGGCAACCTCGTCGACCACGTCAAGGCGAGAAACCCCAACGCCATCACTCGTTGACCAAGCCGAGGTACGCCCTAGCCCGCTAGGAGCTGGCCCCGGCGGCTCTATAACTGCAGCGGTGACGAAACGTCGTGAACCCGTGAACCCCACGCGCTACTCCGGAACTACCGCGGGCACCCGCACGAGGACGTAGGTCACGTGCCCGCCCTCCGGCACGAGGTAGCCGTGCGGCATGCGGGCGGGGATGTGCAGCACGTCGCCGGCCGCCACCGGGTGACGCGTCCCCCCGGCGATGCCGGACCCGCGGCTCCCGTCGCGGTCGAGCATCTCGCCGCCCGCGAGCACCCCGCCCTCGCCGCTCGTCACGAACACCACGTCGATGATGTCGTCGTGGATCTCGGGCACCCCGTCGGCGTCGCGGTGGATGTGGCGGAAGCGGTGCGACCGGGTCGGGCTGCCGTAGTCGGCGAGGGTCTCGCGGGCCGAGCGGTCGGGGCCGATGCGCCGGTCGAGGTCGGCGCGGCGCCGGTCGAGCTCGCGCGCCTTCCACAACGCGAACCCGGCCGGCTCGAAGTCGAGGGCGGGGGCGTCCGGCGGCACGACGCGCTCGCCGGTGAGGGCCGGCAGCCGCACCAGAACGTAGGTCACGTGCCCGCCCTCGGGCACGAGGTAGCGGTGCGGGGTGCCGGCGGGAATGTGCGCGATGTCCCCCCGGGCCACGGGATAGTGTACGCCGCCCGCGATGTCCGTGCCCCGGTACTCGCCGTCGCCGCCGGTCCGGCCGACGAGCTCGCCCCCCACGACCAGGGTCGCCGCCCCGCTCTGGATGAGGACCACGTCCTGGATGTGGGCGTGCTGCTCGGGGAAGCCGTCGGCCTCGCGGCGGATGAACCGGAACCGGTGGGACCCGCCGACCTCGTAGTCGGCCAGGGTCTCGCGGGCCGAGCCGTCGGGCCGGATCGCCTCCGACAGGTCGGCGTTGCGCCGCTCGAGCTCGGCCGCGCTCCAGCGTACGAAGCCGGGCCCGCCGGCCTGCACGGCCGGCAACGAGACGACGGCGAGGGCGAGCAACGGTGCGATGACGGCCATGAGCGAGCTCCTCTCTGACGCCCGATCGTAGCCCACCGAGCGTCCCCGACGGCTCCGCTTGTCGCCCAACCCTCCGGGGGGCCGCGCCGTTCTACCGCCCGGACTCCTCGTGCATTGACAGCGCCGGGGGCGTCAGGCTTCGGAAGCACGCTCGCGCCCGTGCAGGTGGTCGGCGTGGTGGTGCTCGTTGCAGTGGTCCGGCGACTGCTCCACCTGGATGGTGACGTGGTGGATGCCGAAGTCGCGGGACGCGACCGCCCGCAGGCGGCGCAGCACCGGCTCGAGGCGGCTGCCCGGGTAGTCGGGATCGACGACGACGTGGGCCGCGAGGGCATCGTAGCCCTCGGCGATGGTCCAGACGTGCATGTCGTGGACCTGCACCACGCCCTCCACCCCTTGCAGCTCGCGGCAGAGACGGGGCACGTCGACGTGGTCGGGAGCGCCCTCGAGCAGCACGTGGACGACCCTGGCGAGGAGGCGCCACGTGCTCACCAGGATCAGGACCCCGATGATCACGCTGAGGATCGGGTCGGCGAGGGTCCACCCGAAGGCCCAGACGAGGACCCCCGACACGACGACGCCGACCGAGCCCAGCAGGTCGGCCATCACGTGCCGGAACGCGCCCTCGACGTTGACGCTGTGTCCCGCGGAGCGCCGGAGAATCCAGGCCGCGACGACGTTGACGACGAGGCCGACGGCGCCGATGGACAGCATCAGCGCGCCGTCTACGTCGGGCACGTCCCGGACGCGGTGCCACGCCTCCACGATCACCCACGCCGCGACGAGCCACAGGGTCAGCGCGTTGAGCAGGGCGGCCAGGATCTCGATGCGGCGGTAGCCGAAGGTGCGCCGCGCCGACGGCGGCCGCTCCGCGAAGTGCATGGCGAGCAGGGCGAGGCCGATGGACGCCGCGTCGGTCAGCATGTGGCCGGCGTCGGCGAGGAGGGCGAGGCTGCCGGACAGGATGCCGCCGGCGACCTCGGCGACCATGTAGCCGGCGATCAGCGCGAGGGCGGCGACCAGGCTCCGCTTGCTCTTCCCGCGCAGCTCCCGGGCGTGGTCGTGACCGCCGGCGCCGTGCTGCGCGTGCGCGTACTCCGGGCCGGCGGGCGAGTCTGCCGCGTGGGGATGATGGGAGATCATTGGCCGATGGCCGTTGCGGTGGGGCGCCCCGCGCAGCCAGGAGGCTATTGTCGGTCGCCGCCGCCCCGTCAATCAACCGGGAACTCGCCGGTGGGTGCACGACAAGAAGCGAGACGCCGCCGAACGACACCGAGACCGCCGGCCTGAACTGTGCCGGAGCGGTCGTCTCACAAGTCGTCTGTCGTGCACCCTCGCCAGGTCGGCCCGGCCCCCGACATGCCGGGGCCGCCAGGGGGAGTGCGCCGTCTCGCTCCCGAGCTTCCCGGCGCGAGCTCGCGCCGGCAGCTCCGCGGCGGGATATCATGGGCCCGACAAGGAGGCGCGATGACCCCATCCCCTAAACCGCAGCGCGGCGACGCCGTTGCTCGGGCCGCGAGACCGGCAGAGGACCCGGCGCTTCGAGAGGGAGGCGGCGCCGTTCCGCGGCGCAGATTCCTGCCGAGTCCGGCGCTGTTCGCCGCGCCCGTCATCGTTCTGCTGTGGGCCGGGGCGGCACCGGGACAGATCACCCGGATCGACCTGCCGGTCGTCGAATCGCCGGCCCTCGGGGGCGAGTCGTTCGGCGCCGCCGGCCGGTACGAGCGCCTGCGCGGCGTGGTCACCGGCGAGGTGGACCCGGACGATCCCCGTCACCGCGACATCGTCAATCTCGACCGCGCCCCCCGCAACGACCGGGGCCGGGTCGAGTACCGCGCCACCGTCGAGATCTACCGGCCCGTCGACATGACCCGGTGGAACCGGGCCATCTACCACACCGTCCCGAACCGGGGCGGGGCCGGCGCGGCCGAGCGCGCCCTCCTCGAGCGCGGGTTCGCGCTGGTCCGCGTGGGGTGGCAGGGCGACATCGCGCCGACCGACACGAACATCGTGGCCGAGCTGCCCGTCGCCGCCCTGGCCGACGGCTCGCCCATCGTCGGCGCGGCCCTCGAGGAGATGATCTTCGACGACGACGCGTCCCGGTCCCGCTACCGCCTGACCTATCCGACCGCCTCGCGCGAGCCGTCGGGCGGAATGCTCTCGGTCCGGGCCACCCAGACCGGCCGGCGGCAGGCGCCCCCCGACCTCGCGTGGACGTGGGTGAGCGACACCGAGATCGAGGTCGTGCGGCCGGCCGGGTTCGACGGCGGCGCCATCTACGAGTTCATCTATCAGGCGAAGGACCCCATCGTGCTGGGGCTCGGTTTCGCGGCGATGCGCGACGCCATCTCGTTCCTGCGCTACGAGGCGGCCGACGCCGCCGGCAATCCCAACCCGCTCGCGGAGACCGGGTTGCCCCGCACCGCGATCTCGATCGGCATCTCCCAGAGCGGGCGCATGTTGCGCGACTTCCTGTACCAGGGGTTCAACGAGGACGTCGCGGGCCGAATCGTGTTCGACGGCATCCACCCCAACATCGCCGGCTCGCGAAAGACCTTCACCAACTACCAGTTCGGTCAGCCCGGGCGCTGGCAGAAGCAGCACGAGGACCACGTCTATCCCGGCGACCAGTTCCCGTTCACCTACGTCACCCTGACCGACCCCGTCAGCGGCCGGACCGACGGCCTGCAGGAGCGGTGCGCGGCCTCCGGCACCTGTCCGAAGATCGTCCACAGCGACAGCGAGGCGGAGCTGTGGCAGGCGCGGGCGTCCCTCGTGGTCACCGACCCCGCGGGCGGGCCCATCGAGCTGCCGGACAACGTGCGGGCGTACCTGTTCGCGGGCACCCAGCACGGCGGCGGTCCCGGCGTGCACGTGGGGAGGCCGAGCGCGGGCCTCTGCCAGAACCTGAACAATCCCCTTGCGCTGGCCCAGATACGCACCGCCCTCAGCCTCGCCCTGCACGACTGGGTGACGAAGGGCGTCGCGCCGCCGGAGAGCCGCTTCCCCACCGCTGGCGGCGGCGGGCTCGTCCCCGCGTCCGCCGTCGACTTCCCGGCCATCCCCGGGGTGACCTGGTCGGGGTCGTACAACCCGCTGCGCCTCGCCGACCACCGGTCGCTGCCCCCGATGCGGGGCGACGCCTACACCGTCCTCGTCGGCCGCACCGACGCCGACGGCAACATGGTGGACGGCGTCCGGCACCCCAATCTGGTTGCGCCCATCGGCACCTTCACGGGCTGGAACCTGCGGCGGGAAGGGTTCGCAGAGGGGGCCCAGTGCCGGGGCACGGGGTCCTTCATCCCGTTCGCAGCCACCCGGGCAGACCGGCGGGCGTCCGGCGATCCCCGGCCGTCGCTCGAGGAGCGCTACGCCGACCACGCCGCCTACGTGCGCGCGGTCGGCGAGGCGGCGGAGGCCCTGGTCGAGGACCGGCTGCTCCTGCCGGAGGACGCGGACGAGATCGTGTCGCGCGCGCGGCGGAACCGGGACGGAACGGCGGGGACCGTCCAGCAGGGCGCGGGCGCGGCGCCGTAGCACCGCGCGTCACGCCGTTGCGCACCTCGTCCGACAATCGTCGCCCGTCGGCTCCGAACGCCGCTCCGGAAGCCCGTGCCGTTCCACGGCGCGAGCCTCGCCACCGCCTCGTCGACCAGCGCGTTTTCCCCCCGCGAACCGGGACCTGCACCTCGGGATCGGCAGGCGGCGGGCCGAGTGGTTAAACTTGGGCCGTGCCATCGTCGCAACTCTCGGCCCGCGGGGCCGCGGCGCAGTACGACAGCTTCGCCGACATCTACGACATATGGACGGAGACGGCGCCGGCGGCCCAGTCGAACCGCCGCTTCTACGTCGAGGCGTATCTCGCCGCCGGCGGGCCGGTGGTGGAGCTCGGCGTCGGCGACGGGCGCATCGCGGTGGAAGCGGCGGCGCGGGGGTGCCGGGTGATCGGCGTGGACGTCTCGCCCGTGATGCTGCAGCGGTGCCGGAAGCGCGCCGAGGAAGCCGGCGTGGGCGATCGGATCGAGCTGCTCGAATCGGACTTCCGCACCTTCCGCATCGACGACGCGGCCGCCCTCGTCACCCTGCCGTACCACAGCATCGGGCACCTGAGGAGCACGCGGGCCAAGCAGGAGGCGGTGCAGCGGGTCTTCAGCCAGCTCAGGCCGGGGGGCCGGTTCATCTTCGACGACTTCGTGATGACGCCCGACGTCGTCGCCCGGATGCGTCAGGTGCAGCTTCGGGCCGCCTATCCGTCGGCGGCGGGCACGGATATCCTGTTGTGGGTCACCTCCCGCGTGGACGAGAAGGCCCGGTCGATGGAGGTCATCACCTGGGAGGACCACTTCACGGCCGACGGGCGCCCGGAATGGCGCCGCTACCGGCGCCTCCACCTGAGCTGGCTCGACCCGGAGGACGCCCGCTCGCTGCTGTTCGGGGCCGGATTCACGATCGACGCCTGCCTCGGCAACTTCGACGGGACGCCGTTCTCGATGGACACCGCGGCCGAGCAGATCTGGATCGCCCGCAAGCCGGGATAGGACGGGACGCCGTTCTCGATGGACACCGCGGCCGAGCAGATCCGGATCGCCCGCAAGCCGGGGTAGGAGTCTGCGCGATAGCCGGTGGAGGTTGGTTGGGCGCCGCGCGGAGCCGAAGGCGACGATGGGCGGGCGAGGAAATCTGTGTCGTCCGTCGAATGCACCGGCCGGGGAGCCCCGCGAGCGGCGCCGGGGCCGCGTCCGCCGCGGCCGCGCGGCCGGTCGGAAGAACAGCGCGGCGCGGCGACGCGGGACGACGCGGCCGGCCGGGATGCATCGCGGCTCGAGGGCCGCGGAGCCAGCCGCCGCAGGGCGCAAGGACGGACAGCATGGTGGGAACGGCGGGGCTGAAGAACCTGGAAGTGACCGGCATCGTCGGCGTCTACCCGCACGAGCGGGAGCGCCCCCAGCCGGTCTTCTTCGACGTCGAGGTCGACTACGACCTCGCGCCGGCCGCGCGGTCCGACGCGCTGGCCGACGCCGTCGACTACGACGGCATCGCCGCCGCCGTGGGCGAGCTCGTCCGGCAGCGGCGGTTCGCGCTCCTCGAGACCATGGCGGAGGCGGCGGCGGCGCTGATCCTCGACCGGATCGACCGCGCGCAACGCGTACGGCTGGAGGTGCGCAAGCCCCGGGCGGTCCCCGCCGCCGCCTGCGCCTTCGTCCGGGTGGAGCGCGCGCGCCCGTGAGCCCCGCGCAGGCCCCCCCGGTCGCGGTGGTGACGGGCGGCGCGCGCCGCCTCGGGCGCCGCCTGTGCTCGATGCTGGCTGCGCGAGGCTACGACCTCGTGGTGCTCTACCGCACGTCGGAGGGTGACGCCCGGTCGCTGGTGCGCGAGCTGGAGACGGCGGGGCGCCGCGCGCGCGCCCTCGCCGCCGACATCGGCGTCGAGCGCGACGTGGCGGCGGTCTTCGACGACGTCGCGGCGGCGGAGGGCCGCGTCGACCTCCTCGTGAACAACGTCGGCAACTACAACCCGCAGCCGGTGACCCGGCTCGACCCCGCGGGGTGGGACGCGACCCTCGCCGCCAACCTGTCGGGCGCATTCTACTGCTGCCACCATGCCCTGCGCCTCATGCCCGACGGCGGCAACATCATCAGCATCGGCATGGCCGGCCTCGAGGGCATCCGCGCCAACGTCCACGGCGCCGACTACTACGTCAGCAAGACCGGCCTGCTGGTTCTGACCCGGGCCCTCGCGAAGGCGCACGCCGGACGGCGCATCCGCGTCAACATGGTGTCGCCGGGACAGCTCGAGAACTCCGTCGACCTGCCGCCGCCCGACGCCATCGGCAAGTGGGTCCCGCTGGGCCGCGCGGGCCGGCTCGACGACGTCGCGCAAGCGGTCGGGTACCTGCTCGACGCCTCCTACGTGACGGGGGTCAACATCGACGTCTCCGGCGGATACCGGCTTTGACGGGTGGTCGTGGGACTCACGTCCGGACGACGACCCGCGGGGCGCCCCCCTGGGCGCCCCCCCGACGGACGGCCACGCGCCGGTGCGAGACGGCGCGACGTTCAGAGCATGGTGGACGTGCGTAACCGTGGGAGAGCGCAGTTCGGCCGAACCACGCCGGCGGACGACATGAATCGCCAGCCGGACCCGGCCGGTACCCTCACCGCGGGGCTGCCGTCAGGCCGCGGGGCAGCGCGACTCGGCCGAACCATGCCGTCAGACGGCATGAATCGCCAGCCGGACCCGGCCGGTACGCCCGCCGCGGGCCTGCCGTCAGGTCACGGGACGACTCGCCTCGCCGCGACCGCGCTTTGCCCGCTGTGGAAACGGGCCGCGGAGTGGGAACGCCGGCTCCGCATGATTCGCGAGGCGCAGCGGTTCTTGTACCTGTCCACCTACTACCTGGAGTACGACGAGTACGGCGTCGAGCTGCTGGCGCTGCTGCTCGAGGCCCAGGGACGCGGGGTCGCGGTGAACCTGCTCATCGACGGATTCGGCCAGCGCCTCGGCGGGGTGCTGATGTCGGCCGCGGTCAAGTCCGCCCTGAACGACCGGCTCGAGGCCTTGCGCGCCGCCGGCGCCGTGGTGACGATCTACCGCCCGCCTCACGCGGTGCAGCGGCGGCTCGGCGGCGGCCAGCACGTCAAGATCCAGGTCTCGGAAGACGGCGAGGCGATCTTCGGCAGCAGCAACGTCACCCGCACCTCGTTCGAGGGATGGAACGAGTACTCGGTCGCGCTGCGCGGCCCCATCGTGCGCGCCCTGCTCGAGAGCTGTCGAGCCATCGGCGGCGAGGTCGACCCCGCCCACCTGAGCGAGCTCGACCGGCGCGCCGCGGGAACGCCGGGAGACATCGACCTCGACTACTGGATATGCAATCCCAACCTCGACCAGGGCCGCCGCGGGCCCCTCGGGTGGCGCGGCCCGAACGTGGTGACCGAGCGCATGATCGACATGATGAACGCCGCCCGGCGCCGCATCGAGCTCACCACCTTCTACTTCAAGCCGACTCCGGCGCTGTTGGATGCGCTGCTGGCGGCGGCCCGGCGCGGGGTGGAGATCGAGATCCATCATTCGCACCGCGACGCGCTGCCCGCCACCGATCTGGCCTGGATCGCGGCCGCCGCCGGCTATCCCAAGCTGCTGGACGCGGGCGTCCGCATCTACGAGAATCGAGCCGGCGAGCACTCGAAGATCGTGCTCGTCGACGACGCCTGGGTCGCCTTCGGCAGCTACAACTTCGAGGACGCGGCGCACGACCGGCTCGCCGAGGCTATGCTGGCCACCCGCCACCCGGCCGCCGTCGCCCCGGCGCGCGAGATCTTCGACCTGCTCCGGGCCGACCCGCACAACGCGTCGGTCGGCCGCGGGTTCCGCCGCGACCTGCCGGCCGGCCTGCGGCTGCGCCTCGCGCTGCTGGGGCGTCTCAAGCGGTGGATGTGATGCCTCACACCTGCGGTGCTGTGGACACGCACACGGGAACGCGGCTGGAGAGTCTCATCCCACCACGAGTGGCGCGGCCATCCCGAGCAACCCCGGCGTGGCCGCCGCCGGCGCCGAAGCGGTGAATGTGATGTCCGACGACCTGCGCTTCACCGAGATCGAGCACAAGTTCGTGGTCGACGACGCCTTCGACCTCGCGCGCTTCCGCACCGCCATCGAACGGCTGCAACCGACGCGCACCACCGCGCTGCGGGTCCGCGACCGCTACTTCCTGACCGAGGCGGGGCGGCGCGGGCGGTTCATCCTGCGCCACCGCCACGATCCCGAGCTGCACCACCTGACCCTCAAGTCGCTGGCCCGCGACACCGAGGTGCGAGATGAGATCAATCTCGACCTCGGCCACCACGCCGGCGACCAGGCGTCGGCCGTCGACGCGTTCGTCGAGCGGCTCGCGGTGATTTGGAGCGGCGTCCTCGACAAGGACCTGACGGTCTGGTACTTCCCCGACGTGGAGGTGGCGCACTACCGGGCCACGACCGGCGCGCGCGCCGTCGAATGCGTGGAGTTCGAGGCCACGCGCAAGCAGTCGCTCGCCGCCGCCCTGCGCGCCGTCGAGCGCTACGAGCGCGCGACCGGCTTCGGCGGCGCCGCCCGCTCGCACCGTTCGCTGCCGCGGATCCTGTTTCCGGAGATTGCCGCGGCGCTGGAGGAGGCCACGGGTGGCAGCGGCGGGCAGGCCCGCTGACGCGCGCGCCGCGTTTTCGGCACCGCCGGCGGTTCGGCCGCGCCCGGCCTTGGCGGTTCTTGCCGGCCGCGGGACGACGGGGCGGGCGTTCAGCCGGCCGACGCGGTGGGGTTCAGCCGCCAGACGTCGTGGGCGATCAGCCTTCGGCACCGCCGGCGGTTCGGCCGCGCCCGGCCTTGGCGGTTCTTGCCGGCCGCGGGACGACGGGGCGGGCGTTGAGCCGGCCGACGCGGTGGGGTTCAGCCGCCAGACGTCGCGGGCGATCAGCCGCCAGATGTCGCGGGCATTCAGCCGCCGGACGCGCCGGGCAGGCCCCGGTCCTCCGCCGGCCTGACGCCGGCCTGCCTGACGACCCGCATGAAGTTGTCGTAGATGCGGCGCGCGTTGCGGTTGAAGCCGGCCATGCCGGCCGCCGCATCCGCCTCGAAACGCGCGAGGGCGTGCGGCCCGAGCGCGCGCTCCAGGGCCTGCCCGTAGGCGGGCACCGCGCCCCACTCGCGCACGGTCCTCTCGGTGATCTCGACGTGATACTGGATGCTGAAGGCGTGGCCGCCGACGCCGAGGGCCTGCACCGCGCAGGAGGGCGACGCCGCGAGGACCTGGGCCCCGGCCGGCGGCTGCAGCACCTCCGCGCCGTGCCACTGCAGGCAGGCATGGGTGGCTGACACTCCCTCGAAGAGCGCGCTCGCCCGGCCCGCCTCCGTCAGCTCGACGTCGAAGATGCCGATCTCGGGCTCGGCCGCCGGCCCGACCTCGCCGCCGAGGGCCTGGGCGAGAAGCTGGTGCCCGAGGCAGAAGCCGAGGAAGGGCAGCTTCCTCTCGAGGACCGCCTCGCGGATGGCGGCGCGCTCGGCCTCGAGCCACGGATGGAGGTCGTCCTCCCAGACGTCCATCGGGCCGCCCATGACCCACAGGGCGTCGTAGCCGCCGAGATCGGGAATCGACTCGTCGGCATCGAGCTCGACCGCGCGCCACTCGACGCCGTCCTCGCGCAGGAAGTCCCGGAAGACGCCGGGGTGTTCGACGGGAATGTGCTGGAAAACGAGGACCTTCGGGTCGGTCTCTGACATCAGGCGTCTCTCTCCGGGCGGTTCGGATCGACGAAGGTCTGTCCGGGCACCGCGCGCGCCCGCCCGCCGCAACGTGAACGGACTCGTCAGTCCGATGCGTTCAGGCAGCTCAACGCTCCGGGCCATTCGAGGATCTGCCGGTCCGCAGTCATCAGCCGGTGCCCTTCGAGCGCGGTGGCCACGATGATCCGGTCCGCCGGGTCGCCATGAATCCTCGCAAGCAGTCCCGCGCGGGAGGCGATGTCACCGTCGACCGGGATCTCGATCAATCCCCGGTTCAGCAGATCCCGGCGCCATGCGTGCGGATCGATGAGGAATCCAAGCCGGTCTTTCCGGACCTGCATCCCGATCTCCCAGAATGAGATGGCCGAAACCGCCGCCGCGCCGCTCTGCAACGCGCGACCGAGCTCCCGACGGGCCTGTGTTCCCAACCTCCGGTCGCCGTTCTCGTGCCAGATCAGAACGTGGGTATCCAGGATAATCAAAACAAATACTCGTCCGAGTCATCGGCCTTCTCGAACCACTCCGCCGGCATCGGCGAAACGATGTCGCCCTTGATCCGTATGACGTCCCGATTGCGGCCGAACCAGAGTCCGGACGTGTCGCGGTACGGGACCAGCCGCGAGACCGGCCGGCCGTTCTTGGTGATGACGATCTCTTCGCCGCTCTCCGCGACCTCGTCCATGAGCTTGAGGCAGGTCGCCTTGAACTCCGACGCCTTGATGGTCCGACTGCCGTTCGGCTTGTCCCTGTGTGCTGTCACGGTACTCCTCCCGAGTCCGGGAGAAATACTACCATGGTCATGACCATGGTCACGACGTGCATGCCGAGGACAGGCCACGCGAACGACCGCGCTCGGGACGGCGAACGGCTACGACCGGCACTCCCGATCAGCCCGACGTCAGCGCAGCCCCGCCGCCAGCTCGGCCGCCCAGCTCGCGTTCTTGCAGACTGGAGCACGTTAAATCTTGACCTCCGCCCAGACGCAACGGAGAATCGAGCGGCGATCGCGGACGGACGCCGGGGTTCTGGTCGGCGTTGCGGGACGTGTGGCCAGAGACGACGGTGCAACGGAACTGGTGCCATAAGCTGGACCAACGTGCTCGACGGATCGGGGATTCACGGTACGGTCGGGCGGCGCACCGGCGACCCGTGGCGATGCGAACTCTCCTCTACCGGTTGATCGGCTCCGTCGCCTCGATTCGTTCCGAGGAGACGGCCCCGGTGGCGTTGATGTTCGCCTACTCGTTCCTCGCCATGACGTCGTACAACATCGTGAAGCCGCTGACGCGGTCCGAGTTCATCGCCACCCTCGGCTCCGACAACCTGCCCTACGTGCTGTTCGCCGCCGGGATACTGATCGGCGGCGTCATGCACCTCTATACCGGCGTCATTCGGCGCCTGCCTCCCCGCCACGTGATACCCGTCACGCAGGCCGCCATCATCGGCATCCTGGTCCTCTTCTGGGGCCTCCTGCAGACCGGCGCGGGGTGGGTCACCGTCGCCTTCTACTTCTTCGGCCTGATTCTCGGCATCCTGCTGATCAGCCAGTTCTGGACCCTGGCCAACGACGTCTTCGACGCCCGCCAGGCCAAGCGCCTGTTCGGGTTCATCGGCGGCGGCGCCAGCCTCGGCGGGGCGCTGGGGGCCGGCATCACCGCGGTCGTCGTCGAGGAGGTGGGGTCCGAGCAACTGGTGCTGGTGAGCGCGGTCACCCTCGCCGGCTGCACCGGCATCGTGCTGCTCCTGCTCCGCCGCCACCCCGTCGGCGAGCACACCGGGTTCGACGCCCCGGACAGCGGGGTCGGGGGCCGGGAGGGGCTCCAGCTCCTCGCCGGGTCGCGCCCGCTCCAGGTGCTCGCCCTCACCGTGGCGTGCGCCGCCGCGGGGGCCGCCGTCGTCGACCAGCAGTTGAACATGGCGGCCGAGGCGATGCGCGGCGACGCCGGCGGAGACAGCATCGCCGCCCTCCTGGCCGAGGTCACCGCCTACCTCTCCATCGGCGGATTCGTCGTGCAGGTGGCCCTCATCAGCCGCATCCATCGATCGGCCGGCATCGGCGTGGCCCTCCTCCTGCTGCCGTTCGGCTTCAGCGCCAGCGCCGCGCTGATCCTCTTCACGGGGACCCTGTGGGCGGTCGCGGGGGCCCGGGTGCTCGGCTCGACGCTGCGCTACACGCTCGACAAGACGACGCGCGAGGTCCTCTTCGTGCCCCTGCCGGCCGAGATGCGGCACAGGGTCAAGCCGTTCATCGACGTCACCATGGACCGGTTCGCCAAGGCGGTGACGGCGGTGCTGCTGCTCGGCCTGATCCAGCCGTGGGGACTCGGGCTCGACTGGCGCCAACTGAGCTGGGCGACCCTCGCCATCACCGGGCTCTGGATCGCCGTCGCGGTCCGCGCGCGACGCGAGTACCTCCGGTCGTTCCGGGCCAGCATCGACGCCCGGACCATCACCCCCGACGCGGTGATGACGCGGGCCGGCGAGGCCGCCACCGTAGAGACCCTGGTCGAGGAGCTGTCCAACCCCGACCCCGCCGCCGTGCTCTACGCCATCGAGATGCTCGAGGCGCTGGACAAGCCGCACCTCGTCACGCCGCTCCTGCTGCGGCACGAGTCGGGGCGGGTCCGGGTGCGCGCGCTGCACGCGCTGGCGTCGGGCCGCTCGCGCGTGGCCCACCGCTGGAAGGGCGCCGTCGAACGGATGACCCGGGACGACGACGTCGACGTGCGCGCGGCCGCGCTCGAGGCCCTGGCGGGCCTCGCCCATCAGGACGCGGCGACGGTCATGGCCGGCCATCTCGCCGATCCCGAGCCCCGGGTGGCGGTGGCGGCGGCGGCGGCCCTCGCGCGGTCCGGCCGCGAGCCCGACGCGGTCCTCGCGGCCGAGACGTTCCGGAGGCTCATCGAGGACACGCGCGACGCCGGGGCCGAGGGCCGGCGGGAGGCGGCGCGGGCCCTCGCCAGGATCAGGACCGGCGACCCCCGCTTTCGCACCCTGCTGGCGACCCTGCTGCACGACCATCGGGTCGACGTCGTCCTCGAGGCGATTCGTAGCGCGCGGGCCCTCGGCGCGTCGGACGGGCTGTTCCTGCCGGGCCTGCTCTCGCGACTGGCCCACCGCAACCTGAAGCACCCGGCCCGCGAGACCCTCGTGGCCTACGGGGAGGCCAGCATCCCCGCCCTCCGCTACGCGCTGGAGAACCCGCACGAGCAGGTCTGGGTGCGGCGGCACGTCCCGTCCACGCTGGCCCGCCTGCCCCACCAGGCGGCGATGGACGCGCTCGTGGGCAGCCTCGACACCCCCGACAGGTTCCTTCGCTACAAGGTCGTCGCCGCCATCGAGCGGCTCCGCCGCAACCATCCGTCTCTGGCCGTGCCTCGTGCCGTCATCGAGGCGTTCCTCATGAGGGAGTCGACCCGCTACTGCAATGTCCTGAGCCTGGGCAACAACGTCTTCAGACACGCGCCGGCGCCCGACGATGCGCAGCTCGAGCACGCCCGCGGCGTCGAGCGGCGGGACCCGGACCGCGCGGCCCTGCTGGCACCGCACGACACCCTGCTCGAACGCGCTCTCCGCGAGCTGCTGGAACGCAACCTCGACCGCATCTACCGGCTGCTGGGGATCCTGCACGAGGTCGGCGATGTCGCGGCCGCCCGGCACGCGATAGATTTCGGCGACCCCCGGCGACGCGCCCGCGGCCTGGAGTACCTCGACAACGTGCTGCCCGGGAACGTGCGAAAGCGCATCCTGCCGCTCATCGACGAGACGCCTCTGTCCGCGAAGGTGGAGCACGCCAACCGCATCCTGGGCACGCGGCCCCGCGACATCGAGGACACGCTGGCGCAGCTCATCCACGACACCAACCCGGTGCTCGCGGCGACCGCCGTCCACTTCGCGGCCCGGCATCTCCCCGGCGCGCTGACCGACGATCTGCAGTGGGTGGACACCCATCGCGCCGCCACGGATCCGCACGTCGGCGACACCGCCTCGTGGGCCCTGTCGCTCGGAACGCCCGGTCAGGCGTCGTCGACCCCGGCGGATGTCCGCCGGCTCCCGACGGCGGAGATCGCGAACCGGCTGAGCCGCATCCCCATCTTCGAGTTCGTCTCGGTCGACGAGCTGTTCCGGGTCATCGATGCCGGCCAGCAGGTGTGGTACGCGCCGGACCAGCCGGTCGGCACGGAAGGCGCGACCGAGGCCGTCGAGCTCCTGATCGAGGGCTCCGTCCACCGATCCGTCGCCGGCGGCGACCGCGACACCCTGCACGCGCCCGGCGTGCTCGGACTCGAGGAAGCGCTGCAGGGAGCGCCCACGACGCGGCCGACGTGGGCCAGCCAGCCGTCGGTCTGCCTGCGCATCCGGTCGGCCGACTTCGTGGCGATGGTGTCGGACGACGACCTGCTGGCGCAGGGCCTGTTCCGGTTGCTGCTGACCCCCGCGGACGGCCGCCGCGACCGCAGCCCCGCCCACCTGCCGGCGGTGACCCTGCCGCAGTCGGCGCTGCAGCCGTTCGACGAGGCGATGCTGCTGCGTCACCACCCCCTCCTCGGTCGGGCGGCGGCGACCGAGCTCGTCGCCCTCGTCCGGGCCGCGCGGAGGCTCTCGCTGGACGACGGCCAGGTGCTGGTGCTCGGCGACGCCCCGGCCGCGCTGTGCCTGGTGCTGGAGGGGGCCATGCGCCTCGAGTCGGACGGCGCCGCGCCGATAGTCGCGGGACCGGGCGGCACCCTGTTCGTGGCCGAGACCCTGGCGGGGGGCCCGGCGGGATGGCGGGCCACCGCCCAGGGCGCGTGCCGGATCCTGCGGGCGGAGCGGGACGACGTGTACACGGTGTTGTCGGATCGGGTCGACCTGCTGCAGGATCTCTTCAGCGGCGCGCTCGCCGGCGGAGTCTCGGCGCCCCCGGAGCCCGCGCGCGAGCGCAGGCCGGACGCCCCGTTGACCGCGTAGGAGCCCGCGCCGGTCGGGCCGGCTCCCGGAGACCACCATGCCCATGCCCCGTCGATTCCCGGCCTCGTTGGCGGCGTTCCTCGTGCTGTGGCTGGGCGGGCCGGGACCCGCGCAGGCCCAGGACCCGGCGCCCGCGCTCTCCGCGGCGGAGATGGAGGCGTTCCTCCTCGAAGCCGAGCTGACGGACGTCCGCGACGCCGGGGCCGGCGTGACGGGGTCGCAACGCGCAAGCGCCTCCGACGGCCGGCTGACCCACGACGTTCACATCCAGTCCGTCGACATCCGCCGCTCGCGGTTCGTCGCCCGCGGCGCCCGGGTGGAGCTGAACTTCAGGGACTCGTACCTCTACAACGTCGCCGCGTACCGTCTGGCCGTCCTGCTGGGCATCGACAACGTGCCCATGTCGGTCCTGCGGCGGGTCGACGGCCGGCCGGCCGCGGTCACGTGGTGGGTCGACGACGTGGCCATGACCGAGGGGGAACGGGTCGACCAGCGGGCCATGGGGCCGGACCCCGCGAGGACGAGCCGGCAGTTCTACACCCAGTACGTCTTCGACGAGCTCATCCAGAACCGCGACCGGAACCAGGGCAACACCCTGTGGACGACGGACTGGAAGATGTGGCTGATCGACCACACCCGCGCGTTCCGCCAGGACGTGGAGCTGACGAGACCCGAGCGGTTGCTGCGCATCGACGGGGAGCTGCTCGACGCCCTGCGCGGCCTGACCGCGGAGGCCGTCGAAGCGGCGCTCGGCGACGTGCTCAGCGGGGGAGAGCGGTCGAGCGTGATGCGGCGGCGCGACCTCCTGCTGCAGCACTTCGACGACCGCATCGCCCGCTTCGGCGAGCGCGGCGTGGTCCTGGACCCGGAGCCCGCGCCGTAGCGGTCCGTCACGCCATGATCTTCGGATACGGACATGGGTTGGCGGCCCGCAATGGTTGGCGAATCAGAGCACCCATGTTCGAACATTTGGCCGTGGCGCAGCACTAGGGGCCCGCGGAGAGGCGCCGCGTCACGCCGCGCCCGGCGGGCGCGGGCAACCGCCGAGGCGCCCGCCCGACAAGGCGTGAAGAGGGCGCGGGCATGTGAAACCGACGAACAGTGCCGCCCGGCGGGGTGCATCGCCGCTCGAAACGCGGCGGGGGACCTCACCGCCGGCCCCAGACCGAGGACACCAGATGCACCCAGTCGAACGGCCCGCCCCGACGGCCGCGCCTCCCCCTGACCGGCGTGCGCGTCTCCGCCGCGCCGCGAGGGCGGCGGCCGTCCTGGTGCTGCTCGCCGCCGGCAGCGCGCCCG
>JAJEFC010000301.1 GCA_022820675.1 Vicinamibacteria bacterium
GACGACTGTTCCCGCTTCCGCCTTTTCAGGGTGTCACGACACGCGCGTCGACCACCAAAGAGTCGCGCTTCGGCAGGGCGCCAACCTGGTCGCGTTTCATGACCTCGGGGCGAGCGGCGCCCCGGTCATGACGGTTTGGGCGTTCAACCAGAACTCGGGTGTCGTTCGAAGGGTGGCGCCCAGCTTCAGGGCCATCCCCGCGCCCACCGACGCCCTGCCGTTCACGATGCGGTTGACCACCTTGACGTCGCAGCCGAGGTGGTCGGCAAATCGCTTCTGCGTCATGCCGAGTGGCAGGAGAAACTCTTCTCGGAGGATCTCTCCCGGGCTCGTCGGTTGACATCGTACGCGCCGAATCGTCATGGTCCTCCGTTCCGGATTCAGTGGTAGTCGAGAATGGCAGGAAAGCGAGCACCGTCGTGAGCCGCAGGCCCCGGCTACTGCATCGCACCGGGGACGTTCGGGCCAGCCTTGCCGGCCGTCAACCAGCCGGCTGCCGGCCGTAGCGGCCGCGAACGCTTCTCGAATCGCTGGTCGACGTCGGATGCTCCCGGTCGCTCTCGATGGTCGCGCTCGGCAGCAGTGCTCGTGTTCGTTCGACGAGTCCTTCTCGATCGGGGTGGTCTCTGAGCGTCTCGACCAGGCGTGCTCCCGCGTTTCGCAGTCGCCCCCCGGTACCGCTTGCCATCCTTCCGACTTCGTCGATCGTCTTCTCGACCACTTCCAGGGCTGGAGCATCGTCTCTCGACGGCCAGCAGGCCATGAGCCCCGACTGCGACCACCGTTCAAGTCCTGCGGGGTCGTCCGTCCACCGCAGCAACGTCTCGTCGGCCTGGTACAGCACCGGCTCTGGTCGGAACCCCAGCCGGTCTCCGTTCGCCACGGTCCAGTCGTTTACTCTCTCGTGGTCGATTGTGCGCATGTTGCTGGTGAGCAGAACCGTTGCCCTCAGCGCGAGACTCTCACAGATGATCTGTGTGTCGCGGTGGTCGCTGACGTAGCCGGGTCTTGCCGCCGGGAAGCACTTCGGATCGATTTGGCGGGCGAGCTCCGTCGCCAGCCGGTCCTGATCGTTCGAGAGTTCGGCCAGCAGGTACGGCGACTTCTCGTCGCGCCACATGCGCGCCCACCAGCCTTGGATTCTCAGTCGCGTCTCTTCGCGCCTTGTCAGCGTTCCGTCGTTCTGTCGCAGCATCCGCTCGGCGGCGCTCACCCCGTCGAACGCCCTCGTTCGTCGGCCTTCGGGCGCCAACTCCTGCGCCACCGTCGGCGACATCGCCGTCCTTCGCCCGTGTATTTCGGCCCAGGCCGTGTGGAGCTTTCGCGGCATCGGTCGCAGCAGTTCACTCGTGTCAAGCAGTCTCAGGGTTCCGGCACTCCCCATCTGTCGATCCTCGCGAGTTCCAGGGCGGTCTCGCGTTCACGCTCCCTGCGTTCGACTGCTGTCTCCTCCCGGTTGTGCACGTTCTCCCGGCCGTGGTACATCTCCTTGGCATACGCGTCGATCTCTTCTTTTGTCGCCGCGGCTCCCAGCGCCTCGCTCGCGGTTGCCCGTAGCTCGTTCTCGAGTTCCCGCTCCGCCTCGATCACCCGCGCTATCATGCCGCGTCTCCTCGCTGCCTACGGCTGCGGTGTCATGCTCCCAACATGACGGGCATCGCCGCGTTCCCGTTCGCGGTCCTACGACCACGAGCCCATGGCCCGAATCTACCCTGCGGATCGCCTCGGAGGCGTCCCGGATGGGCGCGCACAGGCGCTCGAACCGGCATTGCGTGAGCCGGTCGCCGTTGTCCGGCGCCGGGGAAGGCGCCGCAGCCTCCCGTCGTCCGGCCCCACCGGCCGCTCCCGGGCTCGATGTGAGCCGGTTTCAGCGTGCAGGGCGATGACCACACGATTCATCATGCCACACCGGCAAGGGGCCGGCGCAACCCTGAGCACCCTGGTCCGGTTCGGCATCCGCGAGAGCCGGGCGCATCGGGTCACGCAGGGTGGTCAAACCCATGAAGAGCGCGTGACCCTGCGTCGATGGAGCGACAACGGGTCCACCGCCCAAACTGCCCGTTTCGACCCGACGGCAGCGAGAACCGAACCCATCGCTCACAGCACCGTCGTGAGCTTCACGAACAAGGTGTGGCCCTGCTCGGAGCGCTGGCCGAACTCGGCCGTGCCGCGCTGGTAGGCGACCTGCAGCGTCCCGAACGGGGGGCGGTAGCGGTAGACGAAGACGGCCTGCACGTTGCGGCGGTCGATGGCCGAGTTGGTCTGGAAGAACAGGCGCAGGAACAGGTCGGGCGTGAAGAACTGGTTGGCGCGGACCACGTGGATCCACGTGCTCGCGTCTCCCGGGTCGGGGTCGAGGCTCAGCCGCTGCAGCTCGTACTCGGTCGAGGTGCGGTCGGTCGGCTTGTACTGGGCCACGGCGCTCGCGAGCACGAAGTCGGCATTGAAGTTGCGGCCGGTGGAGACGCCGCCGCGGAAGGACTGGTACGAGCGGGTGTTCCAGCCGATCTCGAGGCCGGTCTGCCGGTTGCGGAAGTCGCGCTCGAAGCGCTTGAACTCTTCGGTGTGCCGCCCCGTGGCGGTCCAGCGGTTGCGGAAGTCGACGGCGAGCGACTCGTCCACCTGCCAGCTTCGGAGCACGCCGGTCTGGCCCCAGTAGACGTCGTAGGCCGAGTCCACCTGGACGCGCTCGACGGGGCCGTCCCGCAGCCAGACGGTCTTGTTCAGGGCCGAGTCGAGCTGCCGCCGGTCGTCGTCGAAGATGAACCCGATGGCGTTGACGTTGTCGGCGAGGCGGTCGCCGAGGTGCGTGTAGCCGACGTGGAAGTGGGCCGTCGCCGAGTCGTAGGCGGGGCGCGCGAAGAACGCGGTGTTTCCCTCGGCGTACTGCCCGTAGCTGTGGACAAGCTGCCCGGTCAATCCCCAGTTTTCGGTGAAGTACAGGCTGGTGTCGGCCCCGATCGAGCCCTGGTTCAGGCCGTCGAGCGTGCGGTTCGCGAAGAGGACCCCGACGTTCGACCGCGACCCGACGTCGCGCTGCGCCCGGGCCACCGTGTAGCCGGCGCGGCTGCCGGCGAGGAGCGGCTCGGCCCGCGCCGCCAGCACGTGCATGGCCCACGGCCCCTGCTTGCCGAGCAGCTTGCCGCCGCCCTCGATGTCGGCGATGCGCCGCGAGTAGAACGTGCGGATGCCCTGCCCGAACTGCTCGCCGCCCTCGAGGAAGAACTGCCGCTTCTCCGTCAGCGAGACCTCGAAGCGCGTCAGGTTGACGAGCTCCTGGTCGGCCTCGACGGTGGCGAAGTCGGGATTGACGGTGCCGTACGCCGACAGGTGCGGGGTCACGGCGTAGCGCACGTCCAGCCCGACGGCGCCGATCGGCGACTCGCGTTCCTGGGCGCGCGACAGCGCGTAGGGGATGACCTGGTGGCGGCGCGACTGCCGCGGCAGGTCGAGCCCGACGAGGGTGCCGGCCATCGAGAGCCGCGCCCAGTAGTCGACCGGCCCCGCCCAGAAGGTGCGCTCGAGCGACCGGCGCCGGCTGCGGCCGAAGTTGATGCCCCAGGTGACGTCGTCGCCGGCCCGGTACTGGATCGAGGCCAGGGGGATGGCGACCTCGGCCGACCAGCCGTAGTCGGTCCGCTGCGCCCGCGACCGCCACGGGGCGTCCCACGCGCCGTCGCTGCTGCCGCCGTCCTCGGCGATGCGCCCGTCGGTCTGGGTCCCGAGCCGGTTGACCATGAAGTAGTAGCCGGTCCGCCGGTCGTGGAAGGTGTCGAGGAAGACCTGCACCGAGTCGTCGTTCCAGATGGGGTCGTCGCGCTCGATCATCTGCGACAGCGGCGGCTCGGGGTCCCACGCCTGGAAGCCGGCGTACAGGAACTCGTCGTCGTAGAGGACGTGGACGACGGTGGGCAGCTCGGCCGGGGCGCCGCGCTGCGGCTCGAACTGCAGGAAGTTCTCGGCCCGCGCCGCGCCCCGCCATTCGGGCTCGCGGACGTGGCCGTCGATCTCCGGCGGCCGCTCGGCCCGGCGGGCGGGGATGCTGAACTCGCCGTCGCCGGCCGCCGCCAGCGCCGGCGCGATCGACCCGAGCAGGAAGCCGATGGCCACGAGGTCGCGGCCGGGAGTCACGGCCGCGGCCCGCGCTCGGCAGCCGCGGCATGCCGGCGCACGGCGTCCATCTCGTCGAGTTGCGGGAGGGAATCGAAGTAGCACGAGAGCGTCTGACCGCGGACGCGAGATCCCGAGAGACAGGCTTCGAGGACCTCCTCGCGCGCTTCCAGCGCGCGGGCCAGGTACGCGACGAGTCGGCGGTCCACGCCCTGTAGTTCCATTCCGAATCCTGGCAAATCGGTTGCGCGGGCAGCCCGCAGCCCCGGATCGCCGATCGACCGATCGAGCCACCGGGACTGCGCAGCCGGCCCGGGCGGCCTTACAGCCCCCGGATCATCACGTTGCGGAACTTCACGACGCCGAAGCCGTACTGCAGGGCGATCGGCCCCGAGGCGAACTGCTCGTCCTCGACGTCGACCATCTGCTCGCCGTTCAGCCAGACGCGCAGCCGGGGCCCCTCGGCCCTGATCTCGTAGGTGTTCCAGCGGCCGGGGCTGTCGACCTGGCTGGCCGGGGCGGCGATGTGGACGATGCCGCCGGTGCGGTAGGTCTGGTCCGGGCGCGTGTCGAAGATGTTGACCTCGTACGAGTTGCGGTCGGTGACGCTCGTGGGGTCGGCGCAACGGATGAAGATGCCGCTGTTGGCGGGCTCCTCGGTCGCGTACTGCAGGACGAGCTCGAAGTCGCCGTACGACTCGGGGGTCACGAGGAAGCCGGCGCCGCTGTCGGCCTGGGCCGCGCCGTCGACGAGCGACCAGTTGGCGTCGCCGATCTGGTTCCAGCCGTCGAGGGACGAGCCGTCGAGCAGGGTCGTCCAGCCCGCGTCCTGGGCCGATGCCGGGGCGGAGAGCCCGAGGGCGGCGGTGAACAGTGCAAGGACGAAAACGGTGGTGCGCTTCATTGAATGGTCTCCTGTTGCGGTTCTGGCGCCCCTGGACGGGACGCCGGCTTCCCGGTGCGATGGCCGTCCCTACTGCCCGGACTCCGCCAGCTCTTCGGCGCGGCGCCCGACAGCAGGTGATGGCCGTCTCTACTGTCCCGATTCCGCCAGCTCCTCCGCGCGGGCGCCCGACAGCAGGTTCTGCATGCCGTAGTTGCCCTCGTGGCACGCGTACTCGAACATCGCCGACCCGCGCTTCATGGGCAGCGCCACCGTGAACGGCCGCGTGAAGGTGGCGGGGTCGTCGACGGTGTACTCATAGAGCAGCGTGTCGTCGTCGATGCGGCTGAACCGCTCGACCAGGTGCAGCGTCTCGCCCGAGCCGATGGCCACCCGGGTGGACGGGGCGAAGCTGGCGGTGTTGGCGGTGAAGTTGGTGGTCTCGACGATGAGGGTGTCGCCCTCCCAGCGCCCGCGCGAGCTGCCCAGCCACTGGCGGAGGTCGTCGGGGAGCGGCGCGCGCCCG
>JAJEFC010000224.1 GCA_022820675.1 Vicinamibacteria bacterium
CCACCGCGTGCCTGCTGCTCGCCGCGCTGGCTTGCGCCCGGCCCGCGACGGCGCAGCTCTCCGGTCCCTCGACGGACTTCCCGGTCGGCGAGCTGCACCGCGTCGAGCTCCTGGGCTCGCTGTGGCCGCCGGCGCAGGACCTGACCGTCGCGCACCGGGGCTCTGGCGCTTCCGCCACCACCACCGGCGCGGCCGGGGATCCGGGGACCGACGTCCCGCGGTTCATGGACCTGCGGGTGCGGCTCCGGCTGAGCCGCCGGCAGCGGGTCCATTTCGACTACCTGCCCGTCCGCTACGACGCCGTCACCGCCCCCGACCGCCCGGCCTCCCCCGCGGACGCCGAGCCGCGGCCCGTGGCCCCGGTCGCGTCCATCCTCACCTGGAGGACCTGGCGGCTGGCCTACGAGTACGACCTGATCCACCTGACGCGCGGCTCCCTCGGCCTCTTCGCGGAGGCCACGTACACCGACGTCCGGATCGCTCGAGACCCGGGGTGCGCCGACGGGTCCCGTGCCTGCGAGCTCGCCCGCATGCGCCGGCCGATCCCCGCCGTCGGGGGCGTCGTGCGGTTGTACCCCTCGCCCGTCATCATGCTGGGGGCCGAGGCGAGCCTGCTCCGGATGCCGTGGGGAATCGGCGACTTCCTGGGTTACACCGGGGAGCATCTCGCGGTCGACGTCCATGCCGTGTTGAACTTCATCGACGCGTTCGGGATCCAGCTCGGCTACCGCTCCCGGAACCTGAGCCTCCGGATGGCGGACCAGGACCACGACCTGAAGCTGGAGGGCGTCTACTCGGGCGTCCTGCTGCGGTTCTAGCGTCCTCGCCGCGAGGTTCGCGAAAGCTCCGAATCGCGGTGGGGCCTGCAAGAACCAGTAGCCATGCCGCATGGAGTCGTTCCTCGTTCGCGAAAGCTCCGAATCGCGGTGGGGCCCGCAAGAACCAATAGCCATGCCGCATGGAGTCGTTCCTCGAACCGCAGTGGCGGGACGCGGGGACCGGGGGGATCAGCCGCCGCGGGGGGAACCGCGGATGCCCGCCGCGTCCGCCGAAGGCAGGCGGCGCGGCGCGATCCGCGGACCGGAAACCTGCGCCGTGAAACCGCGCGGGCTACCGGAGCGTCGGTCGGGCGCCAATCGGAACCGGCTGGCGACGATGGGCGGGCTAACCGGCCGCCGCGGGAACGGGTATCGCCGCGAGCCGGCGTCCCGCCGCCTGCAGGGTCTCGTCGCGCTTGCAGAAGGTGAAGCGGACCTGGGTCCGGCCCAGGGCCGGGTCGTGGTAGAAGCTGCTGCCCGGGACCACCGCGACCCCCACGTCGGCCACCAGGTAGCGGGCGAACTCGAGGTCGTCGGCGAACCCGAACCCGCCGACGTCGGTCATGACGTAGTAGGCCCCACGCGGCCTGAAGCACGTGAACCCGCGCGGCTCGAGCAGATCGAGCAGCATGTCGCGGCGCCGCCGGTAGCCCTCGGCCAGCTCGGCGTAGTAGGCGTCGGGCAGCGAGAGCGCCGCCGCCCCCGCCTCCTGCAGGGGCGCCGCCGCCCCCACCGTCAGGAAGTCGTGCACCTTGCGTATCGCCCCCGTCAGCGCCGGCGAGGCGATGGCCCACCCCACCCGCCAGCCCGTCACGCTGTAGGTCTTCGACAGGCTGTTGATGGTGACGGTGCGGTCGGCCATGCCCTCGATGGCGGCCATCGGCACGTGGCGGGCGCCGTCGTAGAGGATGTGCTCGTAGATCTCGTCGGTGATGGCGAGGACGTCCCACCGGCGGCAGAGGGCGGCGATGGTCTCCAGCTCGGCGCGCGTGAAGACCTTGCCGGTCGGGTTGTTCGGCGTGTTGACGATGATGGCCCGCGTCCGCTCGTTGAACGCGGCGGCGAGCGCGTCGGCGTCGAACGTCCAGTCCGGCGCGTGCAGGGTCACGTAGCGCGGCGCCGCCCCCGAGAGAATCGCGTCCGGCCCGTAGTTCTCGTAGAACGGCTCGAACACCACGACCTCGTCGCCGGGGTCGACGGCCGCCAGCATCGTCGACATCATGGCCTCGGTCGAGCCGCAGCACACCGTGACCTGGGTCTCGGCGTCGACGGCAACGCCGTAGCGCCGCGTGAACTCGCGCGCCACCGCCTCGCGTAGCGGCTTCGCCCCCCACGTCACCGCGTACTGGTTGACGTCGGCCGCGATCGCGGCCTGCGCCGCCGCCTTCAGCTCGGCGGGGGCGGCGAAGTCGGGAAACCCCTGCGAGAGGTTGATGGCCCCGTGCCGGTGGGCCAGCCGGGTCATCTCCCGGATCACCGACTCGGTGAACCGGGCCGCCTTGCGCGAACCCGCGTTGGTGGGCATGTGGCCGTTCAGGCGGGGCCGTCCGCGGGGGTCGGCGCGGCTTCTCCCGGGGCGTCGCCGCGATTCTCCAAGGCGAGCGCGGGCGCATCGCCCCCCGAGCCCCCGGCCGCGTCCAGGCGCGCGAGCTGGACCAGGCGGGCGGCGGTCAGGCCCTCCAGGCAGTGGCCCGCGTGCCGAGCCAGGATCTCGAGCGACTCGCGCCAGCCCGCCGGCGGCTCTCCCCCGCCGTCGTCGCCGTAGACGATGGCGCTGACGTCGCCGCCCACCATCACCGGTACCGCAACCGCGTTGGCGCCCGACGGCAGGGTCATGAACGCCGGCACCGATCCGCCGGTTCCCGGCTCCGCGCCCGCCACGACCGACCGGGATGCCGCCGACCGCGCCGCCTCGCCCACGATGCCCGCGTCGACGAGGGCGAGCTCGACCTGACCGGCCGGCGCGAGCGCCGGCTCGAAGCCCACGAAGCGCCAGCCGCGGATGCGCTCGCCCTCGACGATGACCACGCCGGCCCGCCGCGCCTCGCTCCCCGCCACCTCGGCCAGCGCGTTCAGCACGTCGGTCAGGCTCGACGCCCGATCGAGCCGGCGCACGCCGTCGACGACCCGGCCCAGCACCTCCCGGGGCTCGGGCGCCGCGGCCACCGTCGCCTCGAGCTCGGCCAGCGCGGTCAGGGTCCGCTCCGTCTCGGCCTGCACCTCGCCGACACGCTGCGCGAGCACCCGCTCCGCCTCGTCACGGGCCGCCGCCAGCGCCGTCTCCAGCGCCCGCTGCGCCTCGGCCCGCACGTTGGCGGCCTCGTCGCGAACCGCCTTCTCGCGGTCCGCGTCGGCATGCTGCCGCGCCTCGTCCAGCGCCGCCGCCCGCTCGCGGGCCGCCGCCGTGAGCAGCTCGCCGATGAACCCGCGGATCTCGGGCTCGGACTGCTCGCGGATTCGCCGGAGCAGCTTCTCGCCCGACCGTTGCACCGCGTCCTCGAGAACCATCGCCGGTGAAATTATACGCGGGATCGTGCAGCTTCCGGGCCTGCGGTCGCCCGACACGGGGCCGCTCGCCGCGCGCGGAAGCCGCCGGACGAATCCTCGAGGTGCTGACCATCGAGGTGGCCGCCCGGTACTTGCGGAAGCCGCCACGACGAACGTGCGGCTGCGGTCCTCGCCCACGGCCGCCCCCTCACGCGGAAACCGCCGCCGTGATCCCGCCGGGCGTCCCCGCCGCAACTCGGTTTCGCGCCCCGCGACTTCCCCGCCCATGCCCGAAACGGTTCCCCGGCATCCCGCGGTATAATCAGCAGAGTTGGCGGCCGCGGCCGGGCCACGACGGCCCCGCCGACTCGGCCCACATCGACGAAGGGGGCGACACGGCTTCGACGGGGATAGGCGAACACGGGATGCATGCCGAGCACCATCGACTCGCTAATCCGATGGAAAACACCATAACTGCGGACAACACGCAGCTCGCTCTCGCCGCCTAATCAGGCGACGACGTTCCCCTCGCCTTCGCCTGCGGGGCGGGACGGAACGTCATTCAGCAGGCTGGCTCCGGCCCGGGGCGACGACGGGCCGTAGCGAGATTTTTCGACGCTCAGCCGCCCGCGGTTTCGGCCGCGCTCTCACACGGGTGGTGAAACAACAGGCGCGGACAAGCATGTAGAGTCCCGTGGGGACGTATTCTCGGACGCGGGTTCGACTCCCGCCGCCTCCACCAATACCGTAAAGCCTTTTTTTCATATATTTAGTGGGGCGCCAAGAACGGCGGCGAACCGAAGACGCCACCAAGGGGAACGGGTCTCGTCGGCTGACGGAATCAGGGGCCGCGGCGAACACCGGCGCCGAGTGGTTCCAAGCTTGGTCCGGCGCCGCCGAGGCGTACGTGGGAGCCAACGCGCCGATGTGCCGGGGCCGGACCGGCGTCGAGAAGTTCGCAGAGCGCACGTTCACGCGGAAGCGGCTCTCGCCGGCGACGGCGGCCCAGACGGCCGCCGCGGGCCCGTACGCGACATGGGCGTGGACCGAACAGTGAATTTCAAGAGAGAAAACCGAGGCGGCGAAACACCATCGGCTGCCAAGACAGCACAGCGGAGGACGACGCAAGCGCCGGGAAAGCGACAATGAGCCCAAAGACAGACGGAGCAGACAACCGCGGCGGCGGCCACGAACGGCACTGGATTCCGAAGCGGCCCGTTCCCGGAGCGGTGGAACTACAGCCGATAGACCGGTTCCCCGAGGAATCCATATGTCGGGGGGTCGTAAATCCGGATGGTCTCAGAAAAGACCCCAGAACGCCGTCAACGGCGCTAAAAGGGCTAATCGCGGGCTGCTGCTGCGGGTGGCGGACGAGACCCACGGCAGATGAGATGGAAGCGGCCATCAAGAGCCGGAAGTCGACAGCTCGGAACCGATGCCTCGCCAGAGTAGTTCTCGGGGAAGCGAGGCCACGGGACATACTGCGGGCCGAGGCCGAGGGAGCATTCAGCTTCCAGGACCTTGCTTGGTGGATCCAGGAGACAGGGAACGTCTACAGGAAACAGGCCCGATGGATCAACGCGGTGGGAATTTCCTGGTGGATCAAACTGCAGAAGACACGGGACAACCGACGACGGATCAATGGATGAACTAGTGCTCCCAGACCCGGCAGACCGGCTTTGGCTAGCGACGCGAGACGTGCTGACGAAGCTCGGACCGCCAGACAATCCATGGGAGGTCCACCTCGGAGGCGGAACGGTATTGGCCGCACGGTTCAAGCACCGCAAATCGACGGACATCGACACGGTGGTGAGGAACCAGAGAACCATAGAACCGCTGAACGCGGATGGCGGAGCGGAATTCGCGAGAAGGCTCGGCGGAACGGTAGTCGTCGCCGAATCGGGACAGGTGAAAGTCGAAACCGACACGGGAATAATCGATCTCAACACCGCTCCTGTGATACCGCAAACGGGCGGCGAAACGGTAAAGATTGCCGGACGGGCACAAGGGGTACTCTCAACCGCGCAGATACTCCGCGGAAAGTTCGAGAGAGCGACAACACCAGGACCTGTGCGCGACGCGTACGACGTGATACGAGCGGCGACGGACGAGACGGCACGAGGTCACGTCGTCGCGGCTTACGGACTACTAATCGAGAGCGAGCAGGACGAGATCGAAGAGATATGGACACTGCTCGACAGCATGTACGAAGACGAGGCCGAAACCGAACTCGACTTGACCGAAGAACCGCGTGCCGACCGCGGAATGCTCGGTTCCACCGCGGCGGTCGCACTTAACAAATGCAGACTCAAGCGGGTGGTCATCGAACTGACGAACGAGCGGGATTTATCAATCCACAGGGAGACGCGCGGCGGTCCCGCGCTGATAACGCGAACGGGCATCGAGAGCTGGGCGCTGGGGATGGCCGCGACGGGAGTCAACATAATCGTAGGCGAAAGAGGCGGAAGCCATCGCGAAATCGGCGCGAGAATCGAGACGATGATACGCCGAGAAATCACGGGCGTGGTGTTCGACACGAACGCGGAGCAACGTCAAGTATGGCATCGAGAACCGGCACCGCCGCCAAGGGGCCACGGGCGGCGGGACGACGGCGATGACGGAGCAGGCGGCGGAGACCGGGGCGGAAACGCGCCCGCAACCGCGGACACGGCCGGTTAAGCAGGGGCGAAGGCACCGGCACCGGTCCGCGGAGGATCGGTGGCGGGGGGCGGACCGGTGACAAGGACCACTACGACGACACGCCACCGCGGATGAGAGCCGGGATAAGGATGCCACGACAATCATCGACACACGAGCGCAAGGCGCTCGGAACCGCGCCGGCGACCGTGATGGTCGCCGCCGCCGCCGCGACCTGCGGCGCGGCCCCGCCGCCGGGGGGCGAGGCGGGTGGACTCTTGGCCTGCGGCGAATACCTCGCCGAGAACCGGAAGGCACTGCGGCCGTGATGATCGACCGGCTCGGCGTGCTCCGACGCGACGCCGGGAACGGCCTCGCCGCCAACGCGGGGTGAACTCGCACACGTGCGGTTGGAGGGGTGCCTGCGCGCCGCCGGCCCGCACACGCACCGGCCGTGCTCCGCGGCGCCGAGCTCGCAAGGGTCGGCGCAGGCGGGGTGCAAGGCCAGCCCCGGCGGCGCCCAGGCTCGGCGGCGCGCGAGCAGAACCCGCGCCGAAGACGATCACCATGCCGGAAACGCGAACCTTGAGTCAACGGCTCAGGTACGGACACCGAGCGGAGAAAACACCGATCAGCCGCGCTCGCGGAACCAGCGCAACGCCTTCTTCGCCGTGTGTAAGTCGACGCCGAAGTGCAGCGCGACCGCACTGATCGAGGCCCCGCGGCCGCGCATTTCTGCCGCTTCTGCGGCGATCTTTTGGTAGATTGGGGTCTTGGGGAGACCACGAAGCTCGATCCGAACCGGGACCTGAGCAAGGGTTCGAGACCATTGCGGGAGTGTCCACCATCCCAAAGTTGCTGGTTTGGAACGCTTTGCGCGGTTCGCGCAACGCCCTCGACGGCTACGCGTTCCGGCAGAAGCTGTAATCTGGTGGTGAAGCACTGATACAGGCGACGAGGCGCCAAGTGTCCACGACAACCAGCGTCCTGTACCGGTTGAGCCGGGCCGAGTACGACCACGCGGTCGCCGCCGGCGTGTTCGGCGACAACGCGAGGGTCGAGCTCGTCGACGGAGAACTCCACGCGATGACGCCCGAGGGGACACGACAAACCACCGCGATCGACTTGGCCTCCAGCCAGCTCGCACGGATCTTTCACACCGACGCCTACCTGCGGATACAGCATCCGCTCGCCGCCGGCGACGACTCGGAGCCGGAACCCGACATCGCTGTCGTCAACGGCACGATCCGAGACTACGAGGACGCACACCCGACGTCGGCCCTGCTTATCGTGGAAGTCTCCGACGAATCGCTCGAGCGGGACCGGACGGTCAAGCAGAGGCTGTACGCGCGCTGCGGAATCGTCGAGTACTGGATCATCGCCATCCCCGAGCGGACGCTCGAGGTCTACCGCGACCCCGGAGACGACGGCTACAAGACCATCACACGCCACGTCGCCGGCGACACCGTCTCACCGCTGGCGCGCCCGGAAGCCGTGATCGAGGTTGCGAACCTCTTGCCGCGGCGCTGAACGCCTCCTCGGAACGCCGGCGCTCGTCGAGGGCGAGCGAGCTGTGGGAGACGAATGTCCGAGTACCGGATCGATGGAGCTCGGCCGCCAGCGCTTCGACACCGGCACGGCTGTCGCAGAACACGAGTCGCTTTTCGCCACGATGGAGCGCGGACACCACCTTCGCCGCGTTGCGGACGCTCCCGACGTGGTCGAGTTGGGCGGTCGCCGGCCTGACCGCGTCGCCGCCCGGCGCCACCACCCGGCGTGGTCGCGACGACTCCGGGACCAGCCATTCGAGGAGCGCCTCGGGGTTGCCGATGGTCGCAGAGAGACCGAGTCGCTGGATTTCACGGCCCGCCAGGCGGCGCACGCGTTCCAGGACGGCGAGCAGATGCCAGCCGCGATCGAAGTCCGGGTGAAGGTCGATTCGATCGAGCAGGTCCTGGACCAGCTTCTTGAGGAAGACCCGCGGCGCGATGCCGACTCGCCCACCCAGACCACCGGTGACGGCACGGGCGAGACGGCTCAGGTACTCGTCGTCGGCACGCTCCAGGACACGGCCTCGGGCCGCGGCCCCCTCCGCGTAGAGATCATGGATCTTCCGGCCGACGGCCTCGAGGCGTGAGAGATCGAAGTTCTGCAACCGCACCTGCGGCGCCCGCGGGTTGTCGAACCGGTGCGAGCCGGAGAAGTCCACGGCAAGCCGCTGAGCCAGCGGCTGCAGTCGCTGCACGCCTTGCGGTCCGTCGCAAGCTACTCGTCGTCACCCGCGAGACCGAACTGCGTAGCGAGCAGATCGCGATTCAGCTCGATGGTCTCGGACGTCTCGTCGACGGACAACACGGCGTACCCGTCGACGTTCAGGACACGACGCAAGGCGGACACGATGCCGCCGAGCCGAAACAACGGGACACCGAGACTCTCGGCCAGCGCGGGACCGGTGAGCTTGCCACCGCGGGCGTCGAGGGCACTCAGCATGGCCCGGATGCGTTCTTCGGGCAGGGTCGTCCGCGCCGCCTGCTTGCGCTGCTCGGCGAATAGATCCGTACTGAACAGGCGGTCGATCCATGTCTCGGCCGCACGGGGCGCCTCGGGCTCCAGAGCCGCGAACAGGTCCCCTGTTTCCCCCCGGGGCGGCACTCGGCGCGCCGCCGCAGACGGCCGCGGTTCGGCGGCTTCGGCGCTCGCGACGTCGCCCCCCCGGTTCGGTCCCGATGGTGCGGATGCGGGCGCCGCGTCCGCCCCGCCCCGCCATCGCCACCAGACCGGCTCCTCCGGCCCGACTTCGCGCCACCCGGCGAGCTGCGCCGTCGTCTCGGGGAGGGCGAAGACGCCGAGCGGAAGCACCACCTCCTGCGGCGACGCTCCGCCGTGGTAGCCCTTCTTCTTCATGCCGAAGCGGACGCGCTCGCTCCACGGGGCCAGCAGGCGACCGCCCTCGGCAACGACGCGCGGACCGTGCAACAGCACCTCGTCGTCCGCGGGCGGGCCGCCGGCGGGCCGCCAGCGCTCCGCACCCCCCTCGGCGACGTCGCGCAACGTCGTCCCGCGCTCGAGCACGTGGCCATGGTCGCTCGCGAGCACCACGACGCGCCCGCTCGATCGGCAGGCTTCGAGCAAGTCATCGAGGGGACCGATGTACCGCGCGGTCCACGGGACGGGCACCTGGTCGCCCTTCGCCAAGTGGTCGTCGACGGCGTTGATCACGACGCCCACGACGCGGTGCTCGGGGTCGGCGACGGCCTCGGCCACGCGGGGGGAAACCCCGGCCGCGCCGGCTTCGCGCAGGTCCCCCTTGTGAAAGAGCACCGGCGGCGCGCCCGGCGCGCAGGCCGAGCGCAAGCCGTCGTGTCTGGCGAAGCCGTCCTTCTCTTTCGAGGCGTTCCCGGCGGCGACCGCGCCGCAGAGCAGGCTCGTCCGCGACACCTCGGTCACCGTGGGCAGGGCGGCGACGACCACGGGACGTTCCGGCGCATCCTCCGCCACCAGCTCGACCCATCCGCGCCACGTCAGGTCGTGCTCGAGCTCGCAGAAGACGGCCATGCTCATCGCGTCGACGACCAGCAGCAGCACGGGGTGCGCCCGGGCGAGGGGCGCGACGCACCGGTCGAGCACCGCCTCGACGCCGAGCAGGCTCCGCTCGTGGGGGTCAGCGCCCGGCCAGCCCGCGAGGAGCCCGCCGAACGCCCGGTTCTCCTGCTCGCGCGCCTCGTCCGCCCGTTGCGCGAGGGCAGCGTACGCCTCCGCGACGACCGGCGACGGGTCGCCGTCCCAGAGCCGCGCGCGCGCCCGGTCGACGAAGCCGCCTTCACGCGCATAGCCACGGGCGGCCCCGCCGAACCCGCGCCCGTCCGCGGCGTCGCCGCGCCGCCGCGCCGCGAGCCAGCCCGACAGTCGCAGGGCCATCTCGACGCCGTCGGCGCGGCGCGGCTCGCCCGCCGCGAGCGCGTGGTCGAGCACCCGATCCGCGGCGTTTCGTAGCGTGTCCGGCAGCTCGCGCGCTTCGCCTTCGACGAACGTGAGCAACTCTTGCGCGAGATCGGCGAGACGCTGTTCGATGGATGCCCGCAGAATCGCGCTCCGTGCTGCGAGGTTCTCGGCTCCCAGGGGTCCGGAGCAGGTCGTCGGCGTCGGCGAGCACCGCCTCGACGACCCCTTGCGTTCCGCTCGGTCCCGGTTCCACTGCACGCGAGAGCCGGCGCCGCACCAGCCGTTCCGCGGCGGCCGTCCACCCGCGGGCAAGGCCCGGGTCCAGGTCGTTCAGGTCGAGCAACGCCTCGAGCTTGCCCCTGGCCTTGGCCGCCCGTTCGTCCCCTTTCCCGTCCGCATGGAACAGGACCCGCGCCACGAGGCCGACGGAGACTTGCCGATGCTCGTCCCCATCGCCTCCAGAGAGGTCGCGGGCTGCGTCTCCGCCAGCTTCTCGATGCGCGCCCGGCCGCGGAGCGGGGTCAGCGACTGCACGAGGGCGCGGCTCGCGCGGGCGGTGCGGAGGCACTTGGCGGTCTCCTCGTCGATGGAGAAGTCCGCGCCGAGGGCGACGAGTCGTTCGACCAGCGTGTCGCACGCGGCGCCCTGCTTCGCCGCGACCTCGCCGAGCCGCTCCGCCAGGTCGTTCACGTTGCTCGCGTTGCGCAACGGCGACACCGTCAGCCCGAACACCCTGCCGGCGCGTTCGACGGCGTTGGTCCAGGCTTCCGCCGCCGGCAGCGCCTCTTCGCGAAGCTCGAGGTCGTCGGGGAGGTCGTCGAGCCTCGGGGCCACGGGCCTCCGTGGCGCCGGAACGCGAGGTTCGCCTGATCCGCATAGACCAGGATGACGAGGTTCGCGGCCGCCGCCGGCAACCCCATGCGCCGCGGATCGTCCATTGCCTCGCGCAGCTTGCCGACGGTGAGCGGCTTGTCCAGCCGCTCGAAA
>JAJEFC010000016.1 GCA_022820675.1 Vicinamibacteria bacterium
GTGAATGCAGCTCGACCTCGCATCGTTGCCAAGGTCACGTCGATCGACGCCTTCCCGGCGACGGCTTCAGCTGCAGGCGTCATTCCGACCAGCAGGCCGTGCCACGAGGCCGAGCCCTGAAGGCGGGAGTTCGCCGCAAGATCCGTGCTCGGGATCAGGCCGTAAGCCCAGGGCTCGACGTAGCCGTTGCGGAGCGCGACGCCGAAGGCGGCATGCGGTGACCGTCCGGCAAAGTGCCAGGAGGAGCTTTCCCATGGGCCAGCCGCAAATGGACTGTACAGGTGCCGGAGGGCCTCGCGGTCTATCGGATACAGCAGGGAAAGGGGCTGCCTCTGCCCGTTCTGCTGGTGATCGTGGATCGCCCCGGTTCCCTCCAGGATGGTGGCGAACTCGGGAGAAACGTGACCAAAATCCGGCAGCGCGTGCAGCAGCTCATGCGCCAGCAGAATGGTGGTTTCGTCGTCGCGTGAGTACGAAACCGCGCCAGTGTTGAACTGGATGTAGGAGACGCCTCTATCGAGTGTCCACGCAACTGCCGCCGACCCCGGCCCACGGCGATAGTCATGGGCTGGAACAAACTCGAGGTAGATCGTGTCGTCGCGCTCCGAGCCCGACGTGTAGTAACGGCCATTCTGCCCCACGTTGTCGCGAAGACTGAATCCGGGCGACGGCGCGCCGACCTGCATCTTCCACTGCTCTGGCAAGGCTGCATTCACCAGCTGCACGGCCCGGATCGCGCGGCCGACGTCAGCGGCGCCTGCCGCCCCGATAATCCTGACCACCGGCGCTTTGTCACGCGAAGACGCAGCGCTCATGGCGTCTGCGAGATAGGACTCAACGGCCGCTCGCCCAGACCCGTCATCCAGTTCGCCAAAACGAATCTCGGTTCCGCCACGACGACCCACCACTGGCAGAGAGTCGGCACTGCCGGCGCCCTGGTCGACTCCGACAAGCAGGCGCTGTCCGTCCTGGTAAATCGGCATTTGCCGCGCGTCCGCGGCCGCCGGAGCCGGCAGGCCCGAGACGTCAAAGGAGCCGCCGTCCGTGTCGTGCCAGGGCAGCAGCGCACTGGGCGATGCCCCCGTCGTCGTGGGCGAGGAGCCGCCCCCTCCGCCGCCTCCGCAGGCCGTGACGACCACCAAGGCGAGAGCGGAAACAATGCGCGCGTACGGCATCTGAGGACCTCCATCCAGCTGCTTCGAGCCGGCGCAGTTTATAGCGGTTGTGGCTCCCGGCCCACGGGCAGTGGATCGGAGCGTCTCCCGTCAATCCAGATCGACGCCCGGTGGCGGCGAGGCGAGGTCAGCACGAGCGTCACTGCAAACCCGCGCACCCGATGGGCCTGGGCGCATGGCCTGAAGCGCAGCGTGCCCGGGCGGACCGTCCTGACACCGCCGTCAACGGCCTCGGCCAGCCCGCCCAGCAGGCACAGCGACCAGGAATCCCAATAGTGGGTGTGCCAGGAGCCGCTGCCCGGCGCGTGCACCGCGTGCAGGGCCACCGTCCAGCCGAGCACCGTCAGCGCCTTGTACCGGACGATCGTCTGCCCGGCGTACGTGGTGACGCTCCGCCTCACCGGGCCAGGTACCAGCGAACCAGGCTGTCGCGCCGGCCGGAATAGATGGTCCCGACCTCGTGCATGGCCAGGGAGGAGAACACGGCCGCGTCGCCCTGGGCCAGCGCCACCAACTCCCCGGCAATCACCAGCTCCCCGCCATCGCACCCGCCCGGGCCGGACAGCGCCATGACAAACGACAGCACGCGCGGATTGCTCTGGTCCTCGATGCGGTCGTAGTGCGGGCCGAACCCCACGCCGGGGCCATACCGATTCCAGTACGCGGGTTCCGGGCTCGGGCACCGGAACGCCAGGTCGAGGTTCAGGCCCTCGACCACCGCATCGATCCGGCGCAGGACCGAGGCGTCCTCGAGCGTTGCGCGGTGGGCGTCCCACGTCTGCATGTCGACGACGGATGCGCCGAACCCGCGGGCGCCGTACAGGTCGGCCCGGGACCACTGCCGCTGCGCATCCGACGCCAGGATGGCGGCGCACTCGTCCGGGCTGAAGGCACCGCGGACGACACGCCACTCCGTCGTGCGCATCAGAGCCCGTCCAATATGCGCTTGAAGTGCGCACCGATCGTCTCCGGGCCCAGCAGCTGGTGAGCCCGGTTGAGCGCCCGTGTGCGCGCGTTCAGGCGCGCGACGTCGGACGCCGACGCGTCCAGCCCGCCGGTCCGGTCGGCGGCCGCGCGCACCGGCACCATGGCCTCCTGCACCAGGCGGTTGCGGGCGGTCTCCAGCTGGTTGGTCGCGGCGATCGCGGCCGTGGCCAGCTTCCGCGCCTGCGCCTCGTCGGCGATCTCCACGATGCCGCCGCCGCGGCGGGGCATGGACATTGCGGGGAATGTGCCGCCGTCGCTCGTGATCGCGCCGACATGGGCCACGGACCGGGGCTTGGCCGCCACCCCGAAGGGCAGCTCCGTTTCGCCGGCGAGGCGCTCCATGGCCTCACGCGCGCAGCTGTCCACGTCCCACTCGCCTGCCTTGCCCAGCAGCTCGTCCGTGGCGCCGTCAAGCCACCACCGCACGACGATCGGCTTCAGCTCCAGCCACGTGGGCTTCGCGCGGCCGCCGGCGTCCCACAGGGTCGTGCTGGCCGACACTTCATGGCGGTCGGCCCGGCCCGGCTTGTGCTGGATGACCCGGTCGACGTGCTCCTCCTCGCCCCAGGGCAGGCGATTCCAGACTGCAGCGGTGATCTCTTCCACATACAGGCCGGGAGGCGGCCACGGCACCCGCTCGGCGCCCGCGCCCCGGCGAACGATCTCGCCGGTCCCGGAGTCGACTCGGTAGAGGCGGCGGAAGACGCTGGCGTCCGTCCTGCCCCAGGACGCCGGGATTCCCCAGCCCGCCAACGCCCCGTGCAGGATATCCGGCGTGAGCACCAGGGGGTCGGGCCACAGCAGCTGGCCGGCGGTCACGTCGAAGCCTCGCACCGGCGGTAGTGGAAGAACGCCGCCACCCGCTGCGCACGGAGGGGCGTCGGGCACCCGTGCATCATCCTGCAGCCCTCGTAGAGGATGTGCGTGTGCTCCGACGTCGTCTCGCTCGCAGGCTGCAGGCGGGCCATCGAGGCGTCGACCAGGTGCATTTCCCACCTCGGGCCGGAGAGCACGACAGAGATGCCGATCTCGTGGGACGGGTACCTGTCCACGTGCATCAGCAGGACCGACCCGCGGCGGTAGAGCCTCGGCCCGTAGGACATGGTCGGCTGCAGGCGGGTGCCGGCGAAGGCGGCCGCATGCGGCAGGAGAGACTGGTGCATCTCCCGCATGGCGTCGCCGCAGTCGTGGAGCACCACGGACGGCGGGACCGGCCGTTGCCCCGCCGCCGTCATCTCGCCGGGCCAGACGACGACCGGCCATTGGCCGAGCTCCCGCTCGGACTCCCGGTACCAGCGCCGGCGGCGGGCCGCCTCGCGGGCGGCGTGGCGAAGGCGCTGGATCGGCCCGTCGGCGATCCGCCCGTCGTCCAGCAGCTCGTAGCCGCGTGGCGTCAGGCGCGGCCCGCCATGCGCCTCGAGGGCGTCAAGGGCCTCGCCGACATCCATCAGCAGCAGCGGGCGCGCTTCGCTCATCGCGCGAGAGCCCGCCGGAGCGCGCTGTGCTCGAGCTCGGCCGGGTCCATCGAGTCGACCGGGTAGTCGTAGCGGGAGATCCCCGTGACGACGAGGTCAGCGCCGTAATCGAGCCCGTACGCGCGATCGTGGGCGGGCTCCGCGTCGTCGGCCGTCGTGAGCTCCGGCCACGTTGCATGCACCGCCCCGACGGCCCACTCGTGCACGTAGAGCCGCCACCCGAGCACCTCGCCGGTGTCCCATCCGAGGGTCAGCCGGGCGCACGGGTGGGGGCCTCCGGGCAAGCTCAGCCCGGCCGGCAGGGCCGGCATCGGCGTCCAGTCCAGTCGCCAGTGGTATACGCCCGCGACGCGCACGGCAGGACGCAGCTGCCAGTACTGCGCCACGTGCGCACAGTCGAGCGGCAGGCTGGTCGCGCGCAGCAGTCGGACCGGCGGGCGCCCGGCGATCTCGCAGCGGAGCGGGTGATGCTGGACGCCCCGGACCCGGCCTGGAAGCGGGCCGCCCCATGCCTCCTCGGCGGCGTGGACGGCAGCGGGAAACCCGCTGTGGCCAGGCAGGATGTTGCCGCTCCGGCGGCCTGCCACCGTCTGGATCTCCGCCATCGTGCTCACGCCGCGCACCTGGCGTCGCGGCCACTGCCCGGCGACGGCGACGGGGGCGGCGGTGCCTCGTAGGTGTAGTTGTAACGCCGGTAAAGCACGTTCAGCGTCCTCGTCCCGTCCGCAGCGATGGTCCCGTCGGTCAAGCTGCGCACGGAATCCACCGTCGTCGTGCCGGTGTTGGTCCGGCTGTAGACGGTGCGCGAGATCGTTGATTCCAGCGTCAGATTGAGCCGGGCGTAGATGCCCCGCGGAATCGTCGCATCGCTGCCATCAGTGCCATCCCGGCCATCAGTGCCATCCCGGCCCCGCGGCCCCGTGATGTCGCGCCGGAAGGTCCAGGTCGACGCGCCGGTCTTCTCGTACACGTACCCGTTCGACGTCCGGAAGTACCAGTCCCCGACGTTGCCGAGGCTGCCGCCCGGCTCGCCGCTCCCGGACAGCCACACGGCGCCGGCCGTGCCCTGGTCGATGTCGACCTGCTTCACCCAGGACCCGCTGACCTTCGTGTAGATCTGCCCGGCCAGGTTCCCCGTCCCGGTCCGGAAGTACCAGTCCCCGTCGGCGCCGAGGCTCGCGGCCGGCACGCCGCTCCCCTGGTGCCACACGGCGCCGTCCGCGGCCGAGAGGTCGGCGATCTGCGACCAGCTCCCCGACTCCTTCTTGTAGACCGTCTGGTTCCCCGCCCGGAAGTAGAGATCCCCGTCGTTCCCGAGCGTGTCCAGCGGCGCGCCGGCGCCGGTGTGCCAGGTGGCGCCGCCGATCCCCTGCGGCCCGGTGATGTCGCGCCGGAACGTCCACGTCGTGGCATCGGTCTTCTGGTAGACGTAGCCCTGGTCGGAGCGGAAGTACCAGTCCCCGACCTCGCCCAGGTCATCGGCCGGGAGCCCGTCGCCGCCGTGCCACACGGCGCCGCGGGTCCCCTCGTCGATATCGACCTCCTTCGCCCACGCGCCGTCGGCCTTGGTCCAGATCGTGCCGGCGACGTCCCCGGTGCCGGTCTGGAAGTACCAGTCCCCATCGGCGCCGAGGCTGTCCGCCGGCGCAGCGTCGCCGTGGTGCCACTGCGCGCCGTCGGCGTTGGAGAGGTTCGCCTGCTTGACCCAGGCGCCGTCAACCTTCTGCCAGAGCGCGCGGCTGTCCGTGTCCAGGTAGAAGTCGCTGTCCTCGCCGAGCGCCTCGGCCGGGTCGCCGGTCCCGAAGTGCCAGGTGTTGCCGCGCGCGCGGCCGGGCCCGAGCGTGGCGGTGATCCGCGTCGGCTCCGACTGGTTGCCGGCGGCCGTCACGGCGACGATCGCGAACTCCCACTCGCCCTTGAGCGGGTCGAGGCTCTCGTAGGGCGAGGCGGTGATGACGCCGTTGTGGAGCACCACCATGTCGTCGAAGTCCGTGCCAGCGGTCTCGTGGTAGCGGATCTTCGCGCCCAGGACGCGGGGGTCGTCGGGCAGCGTGAACTGGTAGCAGCGCGTCCCGTCGTCGGCCACGGTCACGGTGAAGTCCGTGGGCGCCTTGACCGGGTATTGCCCGTCCCAGGGCCAGAAGCCGGACCAGACCGGCCCCGTGGGCTCGGCGAAGCTCCCGGGCACGATCTCGACGTACTGGCTGGTCTCCGGCGGGATGATCCAGGACGCCACCGCCTCGCCGGGCGGCAGCGTGTCGACCTGCTTGAGCTTCCCCTGGACCGCGCCGGCGCGCACGGCGCCGCCGTGCCAGGCGCCCGACGTCGTGACAGCCGCCTGGAGGCGGACCATGTCGGCCTGGCCGACCTTGATCCGCTCGGCGCTGAAGGTCACGCCCACGACCCTGGGCGTGCGGTCGTTCGGGTCCGGGAAGGGCGCCGTGAGGTCGCTGGTGGCCAGCGCGTAGTAAGCGCTCACCTCGTCGATCGCGGTGATCCGGTAGCGCCGGTCGCTCACCGGCTCGAAGGCGATGATCCGGACCTTCCTCGGCGGGTCCGCGGCGTCGTAGAGGCGCCAGAGGACGTCGATCAGCTCGCCCTCCGTTGGCGTGGGGGCCGAGGGCGGGCTCGCCGACGTCAGCCGGAACCGGTCGGCCTTGCCGCCGACCGCGCCCACCGCCGCGACCTGCGCCGTCACGGGGTCCCGCCGGCCGGGCAGGCGCAGCAGGATCCACCCGGCGCCGACGTCGACCGGGCGGTCAAGCTGCAGCTCGTTCCCGTTCCAGCCGCGGAGCCGGCCGACGATGCCGCCGTCGATCAGGCCGTGCGAGATCCAGTGGACGCTCCCCTTGATGTAGGAGCGGCCCTCGCGGCCCATCTCCCACTGCAGGCGGCGCTTGTGGTAGTGCTGGCGCGCCACCTGGAGGTTGCACTCGACGGCCGCGTTGTCGCGCTCGGTCACGCCCCGCGCGGTGATCGTGGTCGACGACGCCGGCGTGCCCGTGAGGCCCGGCCGGGTGCGCCGGACCGAGTTGTACTGCCAGTCCATGTCGGGCTCGATGTAGCGGACGACCACCTCGTCCGCGACGCTGCCCGGGGCGTAGTCGACCTGGAAGGTTCCGGCGATGATGTTCCCGGGCGTGATCATCCCCGACGTCGGCTCGGCCTCGTCGTCGTAGACCACGCCGAGCCGGCCGGTGTTCCAGGACACCGAGGCGCGCCCGCACTGCGCGATCAGCCGCAGGACCTGGTCCTTCGACATGCCCCCGGCGATCCAGAGGTCGCAGCGGAGCCCCTTGGTGTCGCACCAGGCGTACCACTCGGCGAGCCCCGCGTCGTCGCGGCGCGCGGCCCCGAGGCCGCACCCGGCGACAAGGCGATTGCCGACGTAGACCCCCCTCGCGAACCAGCGGAACACGGCGGCCGGGTTCGAGCTCCGGACGTTGGCCGCGCCCCAGGCGCCGCCGGCCGGTACCGGGATCTTCTGCCACGCCATGGCCGAGAGGCGGTCCAGGCGGCCCGAGAGCTGCCCGGAGGCGCGCACCTTCATGGCGAAGCGGTTCTGGCCGGTGTAGTTCCCCTCGTCGGCCTGGTAGGACCGGAGCGCCGCGAAGTGCACCTCGTCGTGCACGTAGTCGTCATCCTCGGCCGGCGCCGTGAGGCGGCGCACCGTGACGTCCCAGGTGCCCTTGGAGCCGAGGTCGATCGCCACCGTCCGCCGGAGCGGCGTCTGGCTGTCGTTCGTGAGCGTCACGGTGCGGGCCTGGGCGCCGGTGCCGGGCTTCTCCCACTGGATGTGCACCTCGACGCTGTGCTCCTCGTAGTCGCCGCTGTC
>JAJEFC010000254.1 GCA_022820675.1 Vicinamibacteria bacterium
GCCACCCCGCCCGCCAGTCGCCGCCCCGGCGGTTCCGCCCGGCGCCCGGCCGATCCGCCAAGAGCCCGCGTCGCCCCCCCGGCGACGGCGCCCGACGCGGCCCCACGCGAGGCTTCCACGCGACGGCGTCGTCTTCGACCGGGGGCGGGGCCGGGCCGGAAGAGGCTGTGAAGTTTTTCTCAAGCTACCCCGACGAGCAGTGGCGAACCGTCCCGCGAGCAACCCCGTTTAGTGGGCTCCTGGCGTGCTCAGCATCGTACCAAGAGGGCCGAACGAAGTCAATTTGGCGCCCGCGGCGGGTCTGATGACGGTCGTAACTCCTGATTGGCCAGACATTTACACTTGACTTCACCCGGTCCGGGGCGGTAAGCTCACGCTCGGTGGATCCGGCCGCCGGCATCCTCCGTCCATCCCGTGCGCATTACGCTGAACGGCGACCCGTACGAGCTCGGCGAACCCACGACCATCAGCCGCCTGCTGGCACGGCTCGACATCGATCCGCGCCGCGTCGCGGTAGAGCACAACCTGGTCGTCGTGAAGCGCAGCGCCTATGCGTCGACGACGGTTCAGGCGGAGGACACGGTCGAAATCGTCAACTTCGTGGGTGGCGGGCAGGGGCCTGCACCGGAGAAGCGGCGCTGACTCCGGCAGGGTCGGCCTTCAGCCCACGGAAAGCTCGCCGCTCGCCACGCCTTGACCCACCCCAACAGCCGACCGTCGCTCACGCGGCGGGCGCACTGGCGCGGGACCTGGAGGAGGGCGATGATGGGCGGGCGAGGAGTCGCCGTGGAAGCGGCGCGGACTCCCTGCGGGGTCGGCAGGGCGGCCACCGGAGGCCGGAGCGCGACCTCGCGGTCGCGCCCGGCGACGATTTCCGGGCTGACCGGGCCGTTTCGAGCCGTTCCGTCCGGTTCCTGTCATACTCATGGACATGGGCAACGACGCGCTGGTCATCGCCGGGAAGTGCTTCTCGTCGCGGCTGATCGTCGGGACCGGCAAGTACGCCGCCAACGAGGTCATGCAGCGGGCGCACGACGCGTCCGGCGCCGAGCTGGTGACGGTGGCGGTGCGCCGCGTCAACCTCACCGACCGCGGCCGCGAGTCGCTGCTCGACTTCATCGACACCGGCCGCTACGCGCTGCTGCCCAACACCGCCGGCTGCTACACGGCGGAAGAAGCGATCAGGACCGCGCGGCTGGGGCGCGAGGTCGGGTTGTCGGAATGGGTCAAGCTGGAGGTCATCGGCGACGAGCGGACGCTGTTCCCCGACAACGAGGGCCTGCTCGAGGCGACCCGGGTCCTCGTGAAGGAGGGGTTCGTCGTGCTGCCGTACACGAACGACGACCCCGTCGTGTGCCGCAAGCTGGAGGACGCGGGGGCGGCCGCGGTCATGCCCCTCGGCGCCCCCATCGGCTCGGGGCTCGGCATCCAGAACCTCAACAACATCCGCATCATCCGCGAGTTCGCGGGCGTGCCGGTCATCGTGGACGCCGGGGTCGGCACCGCGTCGGACGCGGCCGTCGCGATGGAGCTGGGGGTGGACGGGGTGCTGATGAACACCGCCATCGCGGGCGCCCGCGACCCCGTCGCGATGGCCGACGCCATGAAGCTCGCGGTGGCGGCGGGCCGCCGCGCGTACCTGGCCGGCCGCATCGAACGGCGGCGCTACGCCACCGCCAGCAGCCCCGCCGACGGCCTGCTCTCCGCGTAGGAGTCCGCGCCGCGGAACGGCCCGCATTCCTGCGGGGTCGGGTCCCCGGCGGGGCCGGAGGCGACGATTGGCGGGCCCGCCATCGATTCCGCCGCCGCAGTACCCACTCCCCCGGTTGATCGCGGCGGGGCCACAGGACGCCGTTGCACCATCGCCGACCGTCCCGGAGACCCGGGTCGCCCGGCAGGAGCCCCGCAGCGGTGCTCCGAGCGGCGATGCAACGGGGAGCTCCACCACGGGCGCCGGGGATCCGTGCCGTGGAACGGTGCGGGTTCCCGGCGGGTGGGCCGGGCGGCAAGCGGAGCCGGCGGGTCTGCCGCGGGCAACGGCCGGCGGGCGTGTCGGAACCGGCCGGGCTCAGGGCGCGGCGTCCGCCGTCGAGGCGCCCGACGGCGGATCGTCCGGCGAACCCCGCAGCACGTCCACGCGATACAGCCGCACCCCGAGGCTCCGGCGATCCGCGGAGAGCCCGAGGGCCTGGGGCCGGAAAGCGGTTGCGCGGATGGTCAGCTCGGTCGATCCCGACCGCTCGGACTCGGGCAGGTCCAGGGTGACGGTCTGCACGTCGTTCCCGAGGACGAGGCCGTCCGCGATGCGGTGGGGCCCCGCCCACACCGAGATCCGGGCCGGCTCCGCCTCCGGCGGACGGGCGCCGGCCACCACGAGGCTGACGCGGTCTCCGCCGGGAACGGCCAGCGACGCCACGCCCTCGCTCCAGCGGAACGAGTCGCCGCGCCCGTCCCGCTCCGGCCCGTGGAAGCCGTGCAGGCCCGCCACGATGTCGTCGAGCAGGTTGCCGACGTCGACCCCCGTCCTCGCGGCGGCGCCGCCGCCCCGGGCCACCTGCAGGATGCGCAGCCCGATCGACACGTCGACGAGCGCGCTCGGCGCCCGGTCCCGCGTCCGCTCCAGGGTGCGGAGGTCGATGCTCGCCTCCCCGGCCTCCGACACCACGAGCTCGGGGGCGTTCAGCGAGAACCCGCCCCGGGCCAGCACGACGAACACGGGGCGGCCGCGCGCCAGCCAGTCGAGCACGACCTCCCCCAGGACGTCGTCCGGCTCGTCCTGCTGGACCACCACGGTATCGACGCCGTGCAGGTAGGTCAGCGACGTCGGGACGTGGGTCCCCACCAGCTCCGGGCTCACGAGCACGGCGGCGTTCTCGGGGAAGAGCCGGGCCACCTCGGCGCTCTGGTCCAGCCCGCCCTCCCAGAGCGGCGCGCCCAGCACCGGGAGGCTGGGCCCGCCCACCAGCCCCACGAGGACCGCGCCCAGCGCGGTCGTCGCCACGGTCCGGAACTCGAAGTAGACCCATTCCACGAGCCGGCCCGCGGCCAGCGCGGCCACCGTGAAGAGGCCGGGCAGGACGACGGGCACGAACCGCCGCATCGACAGGATGTGGTCGCCGGGCTCGAGGGGGGAGTAGAGGTAGTGCAGGCTGACGACGACGACCAGGACGAGGAGGAACGCCGCCCCTTGGTGGGCCCGCCCCGCCCGCCCCGACACGGCCAGCCACACGACGCCGGCCAGGCCGAGGACAAGCACCGGCCACTGCACGTACCAGCTCAGCCAGAACAGCGTATCCGGCCAGCGGCCGGGAGTTCTCGTGACGTAGACGACGGCATACGCGGCGAGGAGCCCGACCAGCAGCCACCCCGTCGCCCGGGGCCCCACCACGCCGAGGCGCCGCCACTCCCCCCGGACCGCGAGCAGCGCGAGTCCCGCCGCCGCCAGCAGCAGGACGGTCAGGCCGGCCGCCCACTCCCCCCGACGGAGCAGGACGGGATCCAGCAACTGCCGGACGTACAGGAAGTAGTCCGACGGGTACGCCACGTAGTGCGCCGCGTTGTGCAGCAGCACGAGGCCGAACGCACCGAGCAGGAAGACGACGCACCGCCCGCCGCCCCGCGGCCGGACGAGCAGCCGCCACGCGACGAACGCCGCGAGGGCGACCGACAACAGGAAGACCATGTCGATCTTGGCGAAGCAGGCCAGTCCGAAGAACCCGCCGGCGGCCGCCGCCAGCCACGGCCGGTCGTCCCGCAACGCGGCGAGCAAGGCCAGCACCCCGGCCAGGACGAAGAACTGCGCGGCCATCTCCGGAATCGGGTACTTCGCGAACCACACCTGCGGCAGCGACGCGGCGGCGAGCAGCGCGGCCAGGAGCCCGGTGCCGACGCCGCCGAGGCGGGCCGCCACGAGAAACAGGGCGCCGACGCCCAGCACCGCGAACAGCGGCGCGACGAAGAGCGCCCCCCGGGGCGACACCTGCTGGAACAGGGCGGCGAGGACCGGGAACAGGGGCGAGAATCCGCTCGAGACGGCCGGCTCCGCGATGTCGGCAATCGTGAACCCGCCGGGGAACCTCGCGTAGCGGCCGTACCCGTAATCGGTCGGCTGGCGGTTGAGGAACAGGTACTCCCGCGCCTCAACCGGCATCTCCTGCAGCAGCGGGTCGTCGAAGACGAGCCCGCCGGTCCGCGCGATCTCCCGGCTGAGGTTGAGGTAGACGGTGGCGTCGCCCTCGGCGACGACGGTCTCGTAGGGGGGCAGGAACAGGAACCCGGACAGCAGGGTGACGGCGCCGAACGCGACCAGCCCGCCGCGCCCGACGCGGGGCGGCGGCGCCGCCGGCGGCCGCGGGCGGACGAAACGGGCGTGGGCGGCCAGG
>JAJEFC010000233.1 GCA_022820675.1 Vicinamibacteria bacterium
CCGTCCGCGATCTGCTCGGGCTCGAGGACCTGCCGAAGGAGCTCGACATCGCGGTGATGCTGCCGGCCGACAACGCGACCAGCGGGTTCGACAACCTCGCCGAGCTGCTGTTCGTGTCGCCGACCCTGATGGAGCGGTACCTCGCCGCGGCGCGCAAGATCAGCCGGCTCGCCATCGGCGACCCGACGATGCTGCCCATCGTCGACACTTACCAGCTCGACCGCGACCTCGTGCAGGACGGGCACCTCGAGGGGCTGCCCCTGGGAACCCGCGGCGGCACCCGGGTGCGGAGCCACCTGCCGCTCGACGGCGAGTACCTGATCACGGTGCAGTTCACCCGCGCCGCCCGCGAGCCGCACGACGTCGAGGTCAGCGTGGACGGCCATCGGGTCGAGCTGTTCACGGTCGGCGAGAACCCGCCCGAGCGGCTGGCGACCGGCGTGTTCGCCTTCGACGCCGACCCCGACGTACAGGTGCGGGTGCCCCTGCGAGCCGGTCCGCGCGAGGTGGCGGTGGCGTTCCTGCCCAAGAGCGGGGCGGTGCCCGAGGGGCTGGTGCGGTCGTACCGCTCGCGGAGCCGGCAGCCGTCCATCGCCAGCGTCATCGTCAGCGGGCCCTACGGCGCGGACGGGGCCGGCGACACCCCCAGCCGCGAGCGCATCCTCATCTGCCGCCCCCGCACCGGCGGTCCCGAGGCGGAGCAGACCGCGTGCGCGCGTTCCATTCTGTGGACGCTGGCGCGCCGCGCCTACCGGCGCCCGGTGACCGAGAGCGACCTCGACCGGCTGCTGCCGTTCTACGAGCAGGGGCGCGGCGAGGGCGGGTTCGAGCGCGGCATCCAGCGGGCCCTCGAGCGGCTGCTCGTCAGCCCCGAGTTCCTGTTCCGCATCGAGCGCGCCCCCGAGAACGTCGCCGACGGCGAGGCGTACCCGGTCAGCGACCTCGAGCTGGCGTCGCGCCTGTCGTTCTTCCTGTGGAGCAGCATTCCCGACGACGAGCTGCTCGACGCCGCCGTCCGTGGCGAGCTGCGCGAGCCCGCGGAGCTCGACCGCCAGGTGCGCCGCATGCTGGCTGACCCGCGGTCGGCCGCCCTCGTCGACAACTTCGCCGAGCAGTGGCTCTTCCTCCGCGACGTCGACGCGAAGGAGCCCGACGCGGGGTTCTTCCCCGGCTTCGACGAGAACCTGCGGCTGGCGTTCCGGCGCGAGACCGGGCTGTTCGTCGACAGCGTGCTGCGGGGGGACAACAGCGTCCTCGACCTCCTGACTGCGCGTCACACGTTCGTGAACGAGCGGCTCGCGCGGCACTACGGGATACCCCACGTCTACGGCAGCCACTTCCGGCGGGTCGAGCTCGACGAGCCGGAGCGGCAGGGGCTGCTCGGGCAGGGGAGCATCCTCACCCTGACTTCCTACGCCACCCGCACGTCGCCGGTGCTGCGGGGCAAGTGGATTCTCGAGAACCTGCTCGCGTCGCCCCCCCCGCCGCCCCCGCCGGACATCCCGGCGCTGGAGGAGACCACCGAGAGCGGCGAGCCGCGGTCGATGCGCGAGGCGATGGAGCAGCACCGCGCCAACCCCGCGTGCGCGAGCTGCCACGCCCAGATGGACCCCCTCGGCTTCGCCCTCGAGAACTTCGACGCCATCGGGCGCTGGCGCGCCGTGGGCGAGTCGAACGACCCCATCGACGCGAGCGGCGTCCTTCCCGACGGCCGGCGCTTCGAGGGGCCGGCGGGCCTGCGGGCGGCGTTGCTGCACGCGCCCGAGCAGTTCGTGCACACCGTGACCGAGAAGCTCCTGATGTACGCCCTCGGGCGCCCTGTCGAGCACTTCGACGCGCCGACCATTCGCGCCATCGTCCGGGACGCCGAGCGCGACGGCTACCGCTTCGCGTCCATCGTCCTCGGCATCGTCAACAGCACGCCTTTCCAACTGAGAAAGTCATGACCATTTCCAAGCTCGCGCTGCCCCGTCGGACGTTCCTCCGCGGCATGGGGACCGCCGTGGCCCTCCCGCTCCTCGACGCCATGGTGCCGGCGGCGACCGCGCTCGCGAACACCGCGGCGCGGCCGGCCACGCGGCTGGGCTTCGTCTACATCCCCAACGGCGTCATCCAGGAGCAGTTCGTGCCCGCCGCCACCGGGGCCGGGTTCTCCCTGTCGCCGACCCTCAGCCCGCTGGCGCCGGTGCACGACCGGCTGCTCGTGCTGAGCGGCCTCGCCCACCGGCAGGCCGACTCGTTCGGCGACGGCAACGGCGACCACCCGCGGGCGACGGCGGCGTGGCTGAGCGGCGTGCACGCGTGGGAGCGCCGGGGACGCATCGGCCCGACCGCGATCAAGCTCGGCACCACCGCCGACCAGATCGCGGCGCGCGAGCTCGGCCAGGCGACGGCGCTGCCGTCGCTCGAGCTGGTGCTCGAGAAGCCGACCGCCATCTCGTGCGACTCGGGCGACTGCTTCTACTCGAACACCATCTCGTGGCGCGACCCCACGACCCCGCTCGAGATGGAGCCGCACCCCCGCGTGGTCTTCGAGCGCCTCTTCGGCGACGGCGGCACGGCCGCCGACCGGCGCGCCCAGGCCCGGCAGGCCGGCAGCATCCTCGACTCGGTGACGGAAGAGGCGCTGAGCCTCGAGCGCACCCTCGGGCCGTCCGACCGCAACAAGCTCAGCGAGTACCTCGACTCGGTGCGCGACCTCGAGCAGCGCATCGGCCGCGCCGAGGCGCGGGACGACCAGGCCGAGATCGACCTGCCCGACCGGCCCATCGACATCCCCGAGGACTTCGAGGAGTACGCCACGCTGATGTTCGACCTCACGGCCCTCGCCTGGCAGGCCGACGTCACCCGCGTCACCACCCTGATGATGGCGCGCGAGACGAGCCCGCGCACCTTCCCCCAGATCGGGGTGCCCGACCAGCACCACACCGTGTCGCACCACCGGGACGACCCCGACTACATGGCCCGGAAGGCGAAGATCGACCTCTACCACGTCTCGCTGCTCAGCCGCTTCCTCCAGAAGCTGCGGGCGACGCCCGACGGCGACGGCAACCTCCTCGACCACTCGATGACCGTCTACGGCGGCGGCATCGGCAACGGCAACCTCCACGAGCACACCAACCTGCCGTGCCTCGTCGCCGGCGGCGGAGGCGGCCGGCTGAAGGGCGGCCGTCACCTCGCCTATCCGGAAGACACCCCGATGACCAACCTCCTGCTGACGGTCCTCGACAAGGCGGGGGTGCCGGCCGAGAAGCTGGGCGACAGCACCGGGCTCCTGAACACCCGGCCGCTGTCGGGGGTGTAGGCCGGCGCGGGTTGCTGGAACACCCGGCCCTTGAACCGGGAGGCAGGCGTGTGCGCCGCAGGACGGCGTCGCCTCCGTCAGAATGCGCAGACTCCAGAGGACGTCCCCAGACTCCTGCAGGGCGGCTTGAGGGTGGCGGCGCCGCAAGGCGACGTACTCGGCCGAGAGCTTCTGCAGGGTCGAGAAGTCGAGCTCGTCGATCCAGTCGCCTGCGACGAAGCCGCGCAACAGGTCCTCGACCATGCGCGGAAAGGCGAAGAGCCGTTTGTAGTGTTCGTCGTGCACGGGACCAAAGCAAGCAAGGAGCATGCCGTGGGGCCGGGCGCGGTCTCCGCGTTGGGCGCCCTTCGAGCGTGTCCCCATATGGAGGTGGGCTGGCGGTGGGCGTGACGGCTCTGCGGGGAGGTCTGAAGCGCACGGGCGCCTCAAGCAGGCGGGTCTGTATGGCTGCCCGGCGGTGCTCTCAGCCTGTGCACCGCTCTTCGCCACGAGGTCGCCCGTGCGCCGTCCATACCTCGGCATCGCGGCCATCGCTGATATCGCCGCTGTCGACGACCGGTCGGGCGGAGGAGAACGCCTCGGCGGACGACTTCGGTTCTGCCGGTCAGGCGCGGCGGCGCTGCTGTTCGAAGGCGCGGTCCACGAGTTGGCGGGTCGTCGCGTAGCAGCGGCGGCAGAAGTCGGAGAACGGCGCGAGCTCGGACGGAGCGGGACAGACGCCGGTCTCGGGGGTGATACGGCCGATGCGGCGCTGGTAGCGAGCCAGAGTGTCGATGTAGGCCCGGCGCTCCTCCTTCGGAATCACGAGCGGCGGCAGTCCGGCGTTGAGCAGGGGGACGTTGGCGATGAGGCGGGCGAGCCGGCCGTTGCCGTCCCAGAAGGGGTGGATGGACACGAAGCCGGCGTGGATGCGCGCGTAGGCGGGGGCGGCCGCTGCCGCTCCCGCGTCGTCGGGCCGGAGCCGGGTGGCGTTGACGCAGTCGAGGACCTCGGCCGTCAGGGCGGGCACGTCTTTCGGGGCGGCGTACTCGATGAAAACCTGGGCGCCGTTCTCGGCGACCGCGTAGGTGCCGTTGGGCTCGACCTTCCAGCCGCCCAGCGGCTTGAGGATGTCGACGACGCGTTCGGCCTGGACGCTGCGGTGCAGGGCGAACAGGTCGTCGGCGGTGACGTCCCGGCCGAGCAGGTCGTAGGTCTGCGTGATGGCGGCGGCGTGGCCGATGACCTCCTCGTGGTCCTTGATGGGCTTGCCGGCGACGGTCAGCCCTTCCTCGATGACGAACTTGGTGTCGCCCAGGCTGAGGGAGTTGCCCTCCAGCGCGGTGGAGTTGTGGGTCCAGGCGTCGCGGATCTGATTCAGGAGCGACTGCCGGAGGTCGGCGTCGAGTCCGGCCAGGAACCGGAGGGACGCCGGGCCTGGGGTCACGGTGCAATCCAGGGTCGGCGGCCGGGCATCGGGTTTCTCCCGGTGTTGCTTCCGGTCCGGGTGAACCGCCGCCTCAGCACGGCGGCGGTGACGAAGAGCCAGAACAGCAGCGCGCCCGTCAGCACGCCCGGCGGGAGCAGCATCTGCCCGTCGCGGGTGGTGACGATGGCGCCCGCCTGATACAGCAGGAGAGCGCCGATCGTCAGCCAGATCAGCCACCGGCGCACCGTGCCGCGGCTCAGCGTCCTGCTCCTCGCCCGGCCATCGTCGCCTGTCGGTTCCGCTTGCCGCTCAACCCAAATCCTCCAGGAGTCCCCGCCGCCTCTACGGCGCGGACTCCTGCTCCTTCCGGATGCTGTAGAGCCTCGACTGCGTGCGGATGAGCAGCCGGTCGCCGGCGATGGCCGGCGACGCCAGGGCGAGCTCGCCGAGGCTGTTCACCCCCATGACCTCGTACTCG
>JAJEFC010000255.1 GCA_022820675.1 Vicinamibacteria bacterium
GTTCGACGCCGGAACTGCGGAGCGGCTGGCCGAGCTGATCGCCGACGTCGACGACCCCGTCGACGTGGCCGACGTGGGCGACTGGATCATCGACTGTGCTACAGGCGACGAGATGCTGAAACGCTGTTCGGGTCTGCGCGACCGGCGCCCGCCCGCGGCGGGCTGACCGCCTCGGCCTGTCGCGACAGGCCCCACCCGCGCCAGATGGTGTAGACGGCGGGGAACACCAGGAGCACGACGAGGGCCGTCGTCACCACCCCGCCCACCATCGGCGCCGCGATGCGCTTCATCACGTCGGCCCCGGTGCCGGTGCTCCACATGATGGGCAGCAGGCCGAGCACGGTGGTGGCGCTCAGCATCACCACCGGGCGGACGCGGCGGGCGGCGCCGTCGAACACCGCTTGGCGGAGCTCGGCCGGCGTGCGGAGCCGCCCGTCGGCGAGCGCGGCATCACAGGCGCGGTCCAGGTACAGCAGCATCACCACCCCGGTCTCCGCGCTCAGGCCGGCCAGGGCGATGACGCCGACCCACACCGCGATGCTCAGGTTGTAGCCGAGCACGTACAGCAGCCAGAAGGTCCCGATCAGGGACAGCGGCACCGCCGACAGCACGATGAGGGTCCGGGCGACCGAGCGCGTGCTGGCGTAGATGGTCAGGAAGATCAGCAGCAGCGTGATCGGGACCACGAGCCGCATCCGTTCCTGCGCGCGCACCATGTACTCGTACTGGCCGCTCCAGCCGAGGCTGTAGCCGGTGGGGATCTCCACCTGCGCGGCCACCGCCTCCCGCGCGCGCTCGACGTAGGTCCCGACGTCGACGTCCTCGATGTCCACGTAGACCCAGGCGTTCGGCCGCGCCTGCTCGCTCTTGATGGCCGGCGGCCCCTTGACGAACGACATGGTCGCGAGGTGGCCGAGGGGAATCTGCTGCCGCGTCGGGGTCTGGACGAGGATGTCGCGCAGCGCGGCGGGGTTGTCGCGGAGGTCCCGGCTGTAGCGCAGGTTGACGGGATAGCGTTCCAGCCCCTCGACCGTGGTGGTGATGTTCATGCCGCCGATGGCCGACTGGATGACGTCCTGCACGTCGCCGACGGTGAGCCCGTAGCGCGCGATCTCGTCCCGCCGCACCGAGAAGTTCAGGTAGTTGCCGCCCATCACCCGCTCGGCGTAGGCCGAACGGGTGCCCGGCACCTGCCGGACCACCGCCTCGACGTCGCGGCCGACCGCCTCCAGCACCTCGAGATCGGGCCCGGAGATCTTGATGCCCACCGGGGTCTTGATGCCGGTCGAGAGCATGTCGATGCGGGTCTTGATGGGCATCGTCCAGGCGTTGGTGACGCCCGGAAACCGGATGGCGCGGTTCATCTCGTCGGTCAGCCGCTCGGGGGTCATGCCCGGCCGCCAGGCGTCCTCCGGCTTGAGCTGGATGGTCGTCTCCAACATGCTCAGCGGGGCGGGGTCGGTCGCGGTGTCGGCGCGCCCGACCTTGCCGAACACGTGCTCCACCTCCGGGAAGGTGCGCAGGATACGGTCGGTCTGCTGCAGGATCTCGCGCGCCTTGGTAATCGACACCCCGGGCAGGGTCGTCGGCATGTAGAGCAGGTCGCCCTCCCAGAGCGGCGGCATGAACTCGGAGCCGAGCCGCGAGAAGGGGGCCGCGGTCGCGACCAGCGCCGCCAGCGTGGCGGCGACGACCGCCCAGCGCCCGGCGAGCACCAGCCGCAGCACGGGCCGGTACAGCGCCGAGAGCAGCCACGTCAGCGGGTTGACCTGCGCCGACACGACGCGGCCGCGTATCCAGTAGCCGACGAGCACCGGCACCAGGGTGACCGAGAGCAGGGCGGCGGCGGCCATGGCGTAGGTCTTGGTGAACGCCAGCGGCTTGAAGAGCCTGCCCTCCTGCGCCTCCAGGGTGAAGATGGGGGCGAACGAGATGGTGATCACCAGCAGCGCGAAGAACAGGGTGGGGCCGACCTCGGTGGCGGCCCGGGTGACGATCTGCCAGTGCGGCAGGCGGCCGCCGTCGCGCTCCAGGTGCCGGTGCGCGTTCTCGACCATCACGATCGCGGCGTCCACCATCGCGCCGATGGCGATGGCGATGCCCCCCAGCGACATGATGTTGGCGTTGATGCCCTGCAGATACATCACCACGAGGGCCATCAGCACCGCCAGCGGCAGGGTCAGCACCGCGACCAGGGCCGAGCGCACGTGCAGCAGGAAGACCGCGCACACCAGCGCCACGATCGCCATCTCCTCGAGCAGCTTCTGCTGCAGGGTGTCGATCGAGCGCTCGATCAACGACGTGCGGTCGTAGACGGGAACGACCTCCACCCCCGGCGGGAGCCCCGACTGCAGCTCCGCGAGACGGGCCTTCACCCGCTCGACCACCTCGTGGACGTTGGCGCCGTAGCGCACCACGACGATGCCGCCGACCACCTCGCCCTCGCCGTTCAGCTCGGCGAGCCCGCGGCGGATGTCGGGGCCGATCTGCACCGTGGCGATGTCCTGGACCGTGATCGGCGTGCCCGACTCGTCCACGCCGAGGGCGACGCGCCTCACGTCGTCGACGCCCTGGATGTAGCCCTCGCCGCGCACCATGAACTCGGCCTCCGACATCTCCAGGACGCGCCCGCCGACGTCGTTGTTGCTCCGCTCGACGGCGTCCCGGATGCGCGACAGCGGGATGTCGTAGGCGCGCAGGCGGTTGGGATCGACGGTGATCTGGTACTGCTTGACGAAGCCGCCGATGCTCGCGACCTCCGACACCCCCGGCACCGCCGTCAGCTCGTACTTGAGGAACCAGTCCTGCAGCGAGCGCAGCTCGGCGAGGTCGGTGTCGTCGGAGCGGAGGGCGTACATGAACGCCCAGCCGACGCCGGTGGCGTCGGGGCCGAGGGTCGGCGTGACGCCCCGGGGGAGGCGCCCGCCGACATAGTTGAGGTACTCGAGGACGCGGCTGCGCGCCCAGTAGAGATCGGTGCCGTCCTCGAAGATCACGTAGACGAACGAGAACCCGAAGAACGAGTAGCCGCGCACCACCGTCGCGGAGGGCACGGCGAGCATCTGGGTGGTGATGGGATAGGTGACCTGGTCCTCGACCACCTGCGGGGCCTGCCCCGGGTAGTCGGTGAAGATGATCACCTGCACGTCGGAGAGGTCCGGCAGCGCGTCGAGGGGCGTCGCGCGGAGGGCGTAGACCCCGCCGAAGGCGATGCAGACCGCCCCGAGGACGACGAGGAAGCGGTTGCCGATGGACCACTCGATGACCCTGGCGAGCATCGGTCTCCTCCCGCGACGTCGGTCGCGGCGGCCGCGTCAGCGCGACCGGAACGGCGCGGCCGGGGGGCCGCGGGGGCGCCCCCCGCGACGTCGGTCGCGGCGGCCGCGTCAGTGGCGGTGGTCGGCCGGCCCCGCCGTGGGGCTGCCCGGTCCCTCGGGCCG
>JAJEFC010000021.1 GCA_022820675.1 Vicinamibacteria bacterium
AAGTCGGCCGACAGCGCGTGCTCGGGGCGCCGCCCGCGCGGCGCGGGCTCGCGCCCCGCTGTCGGTGACGGGTCGTCGCCGTGCGGCCCGCGCCGCGCCGCCTGGTGCTGCTCCGATGGGTACGGGAATCGGCCGTCCATCTCCGTTTCCTCGCTTTCGGCGTGTCGAGAACGCTCCGCACTGCCGGCGCGGGCCGTCCGCACGTGGTCGCGAGGACGCGGCGCCCCGGTCTGTCCCTCCCTCCGGCCGGCCCCGGATGCCGGGCGGCGCTCGGGCGGACGAGACTGGAGCCGCGGGCGTGTAAAGAAAAACACACCCTATAGCGTATAAACGTGAGATGGTGGAGTATGGGATCGCTATGCAGGCCGCAGTCAGCAAGGTGCGCCGGCGACCGTGCTATTTGTGGCACGCCGGCGGACGGTGCAGGTCTGCGCGGTGATGACAACGGTGCGGGTCTGCGCGGTGATGACGCGGTGTGTGGGGTGGCAGGGGCGCCCCCCGGGCAGGAGTGCGGATGGTGCGGTTGCGGGTGTGGGGCGGCCCGGCAAGCGGGGCGGCGCCTGGCGAACCGTCGACGGGAGCTCTCGGGCCGTCCTGCGGCCGTCGAGGACATCGAGCATCATGGCGACGAGAAACCTCGGCGGAACAGAAGACGCGTTTGCACCCGGCCCGGCTTCCGCGACGACCGGCCGCGACCGGCCGCGGCGGAGACGAAAAGCCCCCCTCCCCCCCGGGGCTTCGGGGGAGAGGGGCAAGGGAGAGTTGCCGAACGCCGCCGACCGGTGCTACCGCCGCAGGTAGCGCCGGCATCCGCCGATGGCCAGGAAGGCCGCCAGCAGAAGCTGCGCGATGATCTGCAGGGCCGGCACCGCGGCATCCCAGAGGTAGAAGCTCAGGGCGTTGGTCTTCATGGCCCCGACCCGACCCTCGAGGGTCAGCATCTCGGCCATGTTGTCCGCGCTCTCCATCATCTCGTCGTCGCTCACCATGAGCATGGTGCTGCCCATGGTCTCGCCGGCCATGATGGTGATGCTCTCGACCTCGTAGTCCGAGGGCGAGGCCGTGCCGTCGGTCTGGACCAGCTCGACCATGGTGTCCTCGGTGACCGGGCCGTTGGCGGTCGCCGTGATCTCGTAGGACATCCCCTCGACGAGGTTCATGTCTTCGGGGCCCGACAGCGTGATCATCACGAGGCTCGGGGCCTCGTCGTTGTCGGTCACCATGATGGTGAGGGTCGCCTCGCCGGCGCCCCGGGCGATCACGGTCAGGGTCTCGTCCTCGTAGTCGTCGTCGTCTTCGGCGGCCGTCACCGTGGCGGTGCCCGTCGTCGAGCCGGCCTCGATGGTGATGGAAGCCGCCGAGAGCTCGCCGTCGCCGATGACCTCCAGGCCGACCGTGACCTCGCCGTCGCTCGCCGCGACCTCGCGGCTCGCGGTCGCGGTGATGGTCGACATGCCGCCCTCCTCGATCTCCAGGGGATCGGCGGTCACCGCCACCGACAGCTCGGACATGACCACGCTCACGGGGAAGGTGAGCCGGGCCACGCTGGCGCGGTCCTGGGTGACGACGAGCGAGCTGCTCGTGGGCGACGCGGTGGCGGTGACGGTGACCTTGGCCTCTCCGGGCTCCATCGCCGTGAGCGTCAGGGCCTCGCCGCTGGCGGACGCGCCGACCGCCGAGCCTTCCACGGACGCGCCGAACGACACGCTGACGATGTCGCCGTCATACATGAACAGATCGTCCGTCATGATCGTGGCTTCGTCGCCGGGGTTCAGCGGGTCGTCGCCCAGCGCCGCCATGATGGCCTCGTAGGCGCCGTCCTTCGCCGACACCAGCGGCGTCGTGGCGTCCTCTATGGCGATCGAGAACATGCTCGTGACCTCTCCGGTCCCGTTCTTCGCCGTGGCGCCCGTAGCCGTCAGGTGCAGCACGAGGTCTTCCAGGCCCACGTCGTCGTCCGCCGACGCCCAGAGCATGAAGTCGGCGCTCTTCTTGCCGGCGCCGCTGGCAATCTCGATCTCGGGGGGATCGACCCGGTAGTCGAGGGCCTGGCTGCCGTCGGCCGTCACCGCCACCGCGAGCTTCTCGCCGGAGGGATGCCCCATCTCGCCGCGGTCGACGGTGACCGTCACGTAGACGGGGTCGCCGCCCTCCACGATCGACATGGCCTCGTCCTCGGTCTTCCTGTCCATGTCGTCGATGGTGAACGCCTTGGCCGTGATCTTGTCGGCCGTCGGCAGCCCGTGAATGTCGGCGACCTCGATCTCGAGCGGGGTCACCCGGTCGATGTTGGTGCCGCCCACGAGCGCCCTCAGGGTGATGGTGTCCGCGTCGCGGTCGCCGTCGGGGTTCGGCGGCGTGATGGTGACCGAGGCCGTCGGGCCGTCGTCGCCCGTACCGGCGTCGACCGCGTTGCCGAACGTGTGGCTGCTGTTGTCGACCGTGTAGCCGGCCCTGTCGACGCTGATCGCCGTCACGTGCAGGCGGTCGACGGGCGTGGGATCGGCGGTGAGGGTGACGTTGATGCCGCCGCTCTCCTTCGGCGAATCTGTGGTGAGCTTCCACTCGAACACCTGGTCGTCGGTGTCGCTGATGGTGACCTTCTGGGCGCCCGTGGAGTCGGCGTCGAGCGCGAGCGCGGCGCCCCCCTGAGCGGTGACGTTGACGGCGTCGGTGTTGACGATGTCGTACGTGATCTGGATGCCCTCGTCCTCGGCATCGAGGTCGGGCCGCGTCTGTATGGTGAAGGTGCCGGTCAGCGTCCGGTTGACCGCGTCGGCGGTGCCGCCGGTGGGGTGCGGCTGAACGGTCAACACCAGAGCGGCGGGCACGGGCGCATCGAAGTCGGCCGCCTCGGCCACGGTCAGCCCCGCGGCCGCCTCGGCCGCGGTGAGGTCGGTGGCCGCGACACCGCCAGCCACCGCGGTCCTGAGGGCGACGGTCGGGGTGACGGTGATGGTCGCCGCGGCGCCCAGCGCGGGCCCGACGGAGACCCTTGCGCTCACCGCGATCGTCAGACGCCCCCCCTCGTCGACGGTCTTGGGCGTCGTGACCTTGACCTGCGCGGCGGCCTGCGCGGCCCCCAGCGCGAACACGACGCCGAACGACGTCATCCACTTCAACGCCCGGCAACTGCCTCTCGCGAAAATCGCTCCGATACGCATTGCGCAATCTCCCTTGGTGAGTTCGTCCTCTCGCATGGCCAACGGGGGATGTGGATCAGTCCGCCATGCCGGCGTCGCCCAGGCGCCGTCCCGCCGCGTCCGCCATATTCCGCAAGTCATTGATTCTAAAAGGAGTTATGCATCCATGGACACGTCCGGACCGGGTGTCTTCCGCCCCCCGGGGGGCGTTGCCGCGCTTCCGCCGGAAACGAGGGGAAAGGCGGCGGGCGGCCGATTGCCCGACCCCGGCGGCGAGCCGGGGCCGGCGCCGCGCGGGCGGCGTGTCGAGCACGCGCTGTCGGCCGACTTCGTGCGCACCGTGGCCGAGCCCGGCCGCTACTGCGACGGCCAGGGCCTCTACCTCGAGGTGCAACCCTCGGGCAGCCGAAGCTGGGTGCAGCGCCTCGCCGTCCGGGGGCGCCGGCGCGAGATGGGGCTCGGCAGCTTCCCGCTGGTCTCGCTCGACGAGGCCCGCGCCCAGGCCTTCGCCAACCGCAGGCTCGCCCGCGCCGGCGGCGACCCCGTGGCCGCGCGGCGGGCCGCCGACGAGCCCACCTTCGCCGACGCGGCCGAGCGCGTGTGGCGCCAACTGCGGCCGGGGTGGCGCAGCCCGCGCTACGGCCGCGACTGGCTGTCGGGGCTGACCCGGGTCGCCTTCCCCGGCATCGGCGCCATGCCGGTGGGGGCGGTGACCACCGCCGACGTCATCGAGACCCTGCGGCCGGTGTGGCACGCCCGGCCGACGACGGCGCGCCGGGTGCTGCAGCGCATCGGCCTCGTCATGGAGTGGGCGGTGGCCATGGGGTACCGCGGCGCCAACCCGTGCGGGCGGGTCGACCTGGTGCTGGGGCGGCAGCGGCACCAGACGCGTCACATGCCGGCGCTGCCGCACCGCGAGGTGGCGGGAGCGTTGGCGGCGGTGCGGGGGTCGGGGGCGCGGGGGGGGGTGAAGCTGGCGTTCGAGTTCCTGGTGCTGACGGCGGGCCGTTCGGGCGAGGTGCGGGGCGCGCGCTGGCGCGAGGTGGACGCGGCGTCGGGGGTGTGGACGGTCCCGGCGTCGCGGATGAAGGGGAAGCGCGAGCACCGGGTGCCGCTGTGCGGGCGCGCCCTGGCGGTGCTGGCCGAGGCGCGGGGGCTGGGCGGCGGTGGCGGTCTGGCGTTTCCGACGGCGCGGGGGCGGCCGCTGAAGGACATGGCCCTGTCGGACCTGCTGCGGCGACTGGGCATCGCGGCGGTGCCGCACGGTTTCCGCTCGAGCTTCCGCGACTGGGCGGCGGAAGAGACCGACCACCCGCGCGAGGTGGTCGAGGCGGCGCTGGCCCACGCGGTGCGCAACCCGGTCGAGGCGGCCTACGCGCGTTCCGACCTGTTCGAGAGACGCCGCCGCCTGATGGACGACTGGGCCGCCTACCTGGGCGACGAGGGGTGACCCCGGGGAGAGCGGACCGGCGGGCCCGCGCCGACGCGCCGTTCCGCGCACTCCGCGCTTCCCGATGCTCGCCACGGGTCGATCGCAGCCCGGCCCCGCGGACCGGGCCCTCGCCCCCAAAGAGAGAAACCCCCTCCCCCCGGGGGCGTTCCGGGGAGAGGGGGCAAGAGAGAGTTGCGACGCCGCCGCCGCCGAACGCTACCGCCTCAGATAGCGGCGGTATCCGCCGATGGCCAGGAAGGCCGCCAGCAGGAGCTGCGCGATGATCGGCAGGGCCGGCACCGCCGCATCCCAGAGGTAGAGCTTGACCTCGCCGCTGACCTCGCCGGCCATGCCCTCGGTCATGCCGTAGAGCACCAGCTCTTCCATGTCCTCGGCCATGTTGTCCTCGACGGCCATGACCATGGTCGAGCCCATCATCTCTCCGGCCTCGATGGTGATCGCCTCCGCCATGTAGTCGTCGTCGCCGGCGCTGCTCATCGACCGGTCACGCATGAGCATCACGGTGGTGTCCTCGGTGACCGCCCGGTTGGCCGTCGCCGTCACCATGGCCGACATGCCCTCGGCGACGTTCATGTCCTCGGGGCCCGACAGCATGATGCTGAGCGCCTCGAGGCCCACCTCGACGGGGAACATGACGCTGGCCTCGCGCGGGTCGGACTGATCGAGGATCTTCACGCCCGACGGCATGCTCGCGTGAGCGGTGATGGTGATGTCGGCCATGCCCTCGCCCGCCGCCGCCACCGTCACGGTGCCGCCGCTGACCGACGCGGACGCCACGTCGCTCATGCTCGACTCGGCCGTGTAGCTGAGGGTGACCCCCTCGGCCGCGCTGAACAGGGCGCTGCCCATGACCTCGATCATCTCGCCCGCGGCGAAGGTCATGTCGTCGCCCGCCCCGGCGTTCTTCGCGGCGTAGATGGCGGCCTCGACCTCCTCCTGCGTCTTCGCCCAGACGTACTTCGTCGTGCCTTCCTCGATGGTCAGCGTCGAGACCCCGGCATGCGTGGCCTTGTCGGTGCCGTTCGCGGCAACCGAGCCGGCGACCATCGCGTCGAGCACCAGCATCTCCATGTCGTCGAGCTCGTCGTCGGCCATCGCCTCGACCATGACCTTCATCTCGGCCGTGTAGCCCCCCCTCTCACGCTTCGGGAACGTGACCGGGTTGGTCATGATCGAGTAGTCCGACATGCCGGCGGTGCTGCCGGCGCCGCTCGACAGCATGACGGTGACTTCCTCCTGCGTGTACTGCAGCTTCTCGGTGCTGCTGACCGTGGTGTTGGCGGGATTCCGGTTGATCATCAGCGTCAACTCGACCATGCCGCCTTCCGCCACGGTTGCGGTCGCCGGGCTCACGGTGAGCGTGGGCAGCTTGTGACGGTCCACCACCTTGATGGGATGGGAGGCCACCGGTATCGTCTGATACCCCCCCGACGCCACCGAGTACACGTTCACCGAGGCTTCCAGCGCGTAGTCGTCGTCCACCCTGTTGCCGTCGCTCGCCGGCAGGTGGACGGTCACCGTGTCGCTGTTGCCGGTGGTGCCGTCCATCAACGTCATCGAGCTTCTGCTCACGGAGATCTCGGCCGAGCTCACCGTCACCCCCGCGAGATCGACCATGTCCAGGCGGACCTCGAGCGGGAGGTCGACTCTTGCCGGAGACGCCGCGACGGTGAACTGAGGCAGATCGTCACCGCTGTCGCCCTCGTAGACGGTTGAGGACGTGCGTGCCCCCATCTTCACCGTGACCTTCTGCTCCTCGTCGTCTTCGATGACCACCTCGGGCGTGATCTTGTTCTGCGCGGCAGTGGCCGCCAGGTCGACGTCTCCGTCCTTGGCCATGATGTAGAACGCGTCGTTCTCCGCTTCGTGGTTGTCATGAAGCACCAGGAGGGCGAGCTTGCCGGTCTTCGCCTTGGTGTGACGCCCGCTGCCGCGCTCAGCCGCAGGCACCTCCGTGATCTTGGGGGTCTTGACCTGGACGGCACCCATCAGCCGGCCGAATGTTCCGGAGCGGGGGAAGTGCACGTCGCCTTCCTCGTCGATCCAGGAGACCCAGTTCGGCAACGGCATGGTCCGATCCGACATGATCTCGACTTCGATGGTCTGCACGGTGTCGTATCCGATAGAGGCGATCTCCGAATGCAGCCACTGCACGGTCACCGCCAGCTCGACATCCTGCGCGCCCTCCGGCACGTGGTACCGCTTGGTCCCGGCGATCGTCTTCTCGGAGACGCTGCTGCCGACCAGCTCGAACTTGGTGATCTGACCCATCTTGCCGACCACCGGCGGCGGCGGCGCTGCCGCGACGGTGATCTTGAAGGTCTGGGGAATGCTCTGACTACTGCCGATAGTGCTGTCGTCCACAACCGTGTAGGTGAAGGTGTGCACGCCAGCCACCGACGGGGTTCCAAGGAGCGTCGGGGGACTGGCCAGGAAGCGGAATCCGGGGTCGGTATCGGCACCGGTAGTACCGGTGGGGCTAACGGCACCCGTGTTAACGGTAACGCCCGCAGGTGTACCGGTAGAGGAGTCGAGGTTTAGTGTGTAGGTGAAGGGCTGGTTGCCTCGGGTCGCCTCAGGCAACTCAATCGACGGGCTGATCCGCTGATTCAAGGTCAGGTTCATGTCCTCCACCTGCGCGAACGACGGCACCTGATCGTTTTCTGTGGCGGCCTGGGGACTGCCGGCGACGATGGCCGCCAAGGCCATTTGGTCGTCGACGGATCTGATCTGATTGGTAGTGGCGCCCTCAGTCGCCGGCGAGGCCGGGGCATAAGTCACAGCGACGGTGCTGCCGGTCGCGATGGCTGTCGTCACCGTGAGCATGATCGTCGTGCTCGGGGACGTCTGGGGGATCTGACTGACAGCCGTGACCACGTTTGCGGCGGCGGTGCCGTTCAATGGGGTGACCATGACCGTGAAGGCCGAGGCGGGGGGCGAGCCGTACACCAACTCGCTCGCCGTGAGTGAGATGGTCGTGGCGCCCGGATCGAAATTGCCGCCCGTCAACGTCGGGGCCTGCGCGAATGCCTGACCAGCCCCCAGCGCGAAGACGACGCCGAACAGCGCCATCCACTTCAACGCCCTGCAACTGCCTCTCGCGAAAATCGCTCCTGTCCGCATGTCGCAATCTCCCTTGTGAATCCGTCCGTCTGTCGCCAGCAGCGGGGGGAAACCACTCCATCCGCCCCCTGCCTCCCCCCGGTGTCGACTACCGCTCCGCATCTGTTTCGGGCCTCCTGCGTCCTTGCGCGAGCCGCGAATTGTGCACGGACTTGGGTATCGCCGCATTTCAGGAGCACCGCAAGTCCCTGACTGTCAGTGGGTTGCGAGAATCTGCCAAAAGCTCGCATGGAAGCTGACCGGTCCGGCGCGGTCTATCGGACTTTCGCCCGAAAGCAGGCCAAATGGCTGATAGAGCGGGGGTTGTACTTTCTCCTGCGTGATGGGCCGGATGGGCCCATTTGCCGCCTGGAACGCGAGAATTGGGGATGAGATTGAACACGCCCTGATGCGGGAAGAGAGGGCGAATACTCCCGAGGAAGCCGACGGCCACGAAGCCCGGGGGCGAGCCCCGGGCAGGCCGTCAGCGACGCCTTCGGGCGACCCTCAGCGACGCCTTCTGCCGGAACGTCGCGTCAGGGCTGCTGGTGCTGACGGGAACGCGGTCGGCCGAGGTCCGGGACTGGCGAGGTGGCGAGAGGTCGACCCGGCCGCGGGGGTGTGGGCGATTCCGGCCACGCGGATGAAAGGAGGAAATGGCAACTGAAAGGGGACCCCGTGGCCACGCGAAAGGGACCCCAAGTTTCCGTCAGCACATCAGGGGCCGGGCCAGCCGCGGAGCTGCGCCCTTCCCAGGCGCCGCACGAACTCGCGCTCACGAACTGGTGTTCACGAACGCCCGCGGCAGGCGGGGGCGCCGCCCTGCTTCGGCTTCCTCCCGCCTCGCCGTCATCGCCGCGGCCCCGAACCGCGCGTCGACCCGCCGGCGAAGACGTGCAGGTAGAGCCGGCCGAGGTGGCGCAGGTAGTCGAGCCGCTGCCGCCAGCCCAGCTTGCTCTTGCCGCGGCGGCGGTCGTCGAACGCTATCGGCACCTCGCCGACGCGCAGCCGGCCGCGCACCATCAGCTCGAGGCCGATCTTGTAGCCGACGGGCCGCAGGTCCGCCGGGTCGGGCAGGGCCCGGCGGTCGACGGCGAAGAAGCCCGACATCGGGTCGGAGCAGGCCGTCAGGGGCGCCGCCAGCAGGGTGGCGAGGCGCGAGTTGAGCACGCGGGCCAGGCCCCAGTCTTCGGCCGTCGACGCGCCCGCCGTGTAGCGGGTGCCCACCACCATGTCGCAGCCGGCATCGAGCCCCGCCAGCAGGTCGGGGATGCGCTCGGGCGGATGCGACAGGTCGGCGTCCATCACCACCACGCGGTCGTGGCGGGCGTGGGCGATGCCCTGCACGACGGCCTGCGACAGGTCGGGCCGCTTCCCGCGGCGCACCTCGATGCGCAGCGGCAGGCGCCGGGCGAGCCGCCCCGCCACGTCGAGGGTGTCGTCGTCGGAATCGTCGTCGACGAGCAGCAGCTCCCACGCGAGGCCGCGGCCGGCCAGGGCCGCGGCCACGCGCTCGGCCAGCGGCTCGAGGTTGGGGGCCTCTCTCAGCGTCGGCACGACGATGGTCACCGCCCGGTGGTCGTCGGTCAGCAAATCCGTCCTCTCACGGGGAGAAGCTGAAAAGGCCGGATTCGGTCCGCGGGACTTTCGCCTGAAGTGCGCCAACGTGACCGGTTTGCAGGGGGTTCGACCTTCGCCTGCCGTGGCGGGTCCGATGGGCGCAGCGCCGTCCGGGTCCGCAGAATTGGGGATGGCATTGAACACGGGCCTTGCTGCCGGGAAGAAACGGCGAACGCTCCGAAGAAGCCGGAGGGGCCGCCTCGCGTCGGATTGCGTCGAGGCTCTTCCTCCCTCCAGGTACCGCCCCCGGCTCGAGCATGTCGCCTCACCGCTCGGACCTGAACCATCGGCGCGATGATGGTCCGCTGCCCGGGCCGGAACGCGATGCGTCGCGTGAGATCCAACCCTCCCGTCGATGCCACATGTGGCATTTTATATGAAAACAACACGATATATCCACTCCAATACACGCCATATCAACACATCAGTCGTCGCAACTGGGGTATGCTTGCCACCGGCTCTTCCGACGTTCCCCGAAGCAGCCGATGGCCGCGACGGCCTTCTGATAACACCCCCGCCAACATGGCCGACTACGCGGCGCCCCGGTTCGCCATCAACCCGCTCTCGACCGAGCGGGGCGTGGCGGGTGGCAGCCCCGCGGTCACGTTCCACACCCTGACCTGCAGACTCGTGAGACACGACGCGCGCTACTTCACCGCCGTGGTCGAAGTGGAGGAGTGGATAGAGCCGACGCCCTGGGCCCTCGTGCCGTGTATACTGTGCAACCCGCGGCAGGAGGTGTCGTGACGGAGCGGCTGCGAATACGTGCGTGCCTCGTGTCGTTCGGGTTGATGCTGCTGACCGCCGATGCCGGCGGCAACGTGCTCGAGCAGGCAAAGGCGGCGGCGTTCGAGGCCGGGGTGCAAGCGCCCCCGGCCCGGCGCCAGTTGTCTCTCGAGCGGATGATGACCGGGCTCGGGCTGGCCATCGCGGGCGGCCGGCTGGTCTGGTACCGCTTCGAGGACAAGGACTGCCGCGAGCCCGTGGGCCCGCGGTGCGGCGTGACCGTGTGGGCCGGGGCCGCCGGCGTCGCGTCGGGCCTGCTGCTCATGACGGTCTTCGCCGACGTCCCCGCCGCGCCGTCCGTCGGCTTCGAGCCCCGGTCGGGCGGGGGAACCGTCAGGGCGGTCGTCTCGTTCTGAGCCGTCCACCGTACGACTGGGTCTCGTCGTCGTCGAGGATGACCGGCCTTGCTTCCCCAAGAAAGCGCCCCCTCCCCCCCGGGGCGTCGGGGGAGAGGGGGCGGGTGCCGCTGAGCGGCCGGGCGGCCGAGGGGTCAAGTCTGGCGGCGGAGCTGCGCGCCCCGCCGCGCCGTCCGTCGGCTTCGAGCCGGGGTCGGGCGGGGGAACCGTCAGGGCGGTCGTCTCGTTCTGAGCCGCCCACGCGCCCTACCACTTCGCCTTGGCGATTCTCGGGCTCGTGAACTTGCCGATGTCCACCAGAAACTCCTGGATGCACCCCAGCGTGGACTCCATTCTCTCCGTCACCCGCTCGCTGTAGCCCTCCACCGGGTCGTCGGCCGCCTCGTCTATGGCCGCCAGCAGTCGCGCCGCGGTTCCCGGCCGCTCCTCCTCGAGGACCCGGAAGAGGGCCCCCAGGGCCCGGTTCAGGCCGGCGACCATGCCGGCGAGGTCCTCGTCCCTGCCCTTGGCGGCCCGCGCCGCCCGGTCGAGCTCGGCCAGCTCGCCCTTAAGTTCGCCCAGCATCGCTGCACCTCCTGCGCCTTGTTGCCTGTCGAGCGGGGTCGGCGACCACCGCGCGACCACCGCGGCACCCGCTGGGGAAGCGAAGCTCCGCCCCCCCGCACCCGGGCTACCGCCGGAAGCGGCGGCAGCCGCCGAGTGCCAGGAGGGCCGCCAGCAGGAGCTGGGCGACGAACGGCAGCATCGGGGCCGAGACGTCCCAGAGCGTGAACGCCAGCGAACCGACCTCGTCGCCTCCCGCCGCGGTGACCACGAGCACCAGCGCCTCGGAACGTTCGTCCAGGCGGTCGTCGGCGACCGTCAGCATGGCCGTGCCTTCCGTCGCCCCGGCCGCGATCACGATCGACCCCGGCTCGAGGGTGAAGTCGTCGTCGTCGGCACCGCTGGCCGCGGGGTCGCGGCGGACGGCGAACGTGGCGTCCTGCGACACCGTGGCGTCGGCCGTCACCTTCAGCTCGTACGACTGGCCCTCGACGAGGTTCGTGTCCGCGGGTTCGGACAGCGTATAGGTGACCGTGTCGTTGTCGACGAGCTCGATCTCCAACGCGCCGATCAGCACCCTGCCGGGGTCCGTCGCGGTCAGGGTCAGAATCTCGGTGTCCTCCACCACGTCGTCGTCGGTCGCCCGCAACGCCGTGGTCCCGCTGGTGCCCCCCGCCGCGATCGTGATCGCCGGGGGGTCGAGGGTGAAGTCGTCGGCCAGGCTCCGGGGGGAGGGCGTCAGGCTCACCACCGTCTCCCGGGTCACGGCCGGGTCGGCCGTCACCACCAGTTGTATCTCGTCGCCCTCGGTCACCCGGGCCGCCGTCGCCGTGAACGTGTAGGTGTGGACGGTCGCGACGTCGTTCTCGGTCACCACGATGTCGAGCCGCGTCTGGTCCGTCGCGAGGCTCCCGCCGGAGGCCACCACCGTCACGCTGCCCAGGTCCTTCACCTCGTCGTCGTCCACCACCGTCACCACGACCGACGCGCTCGTCGCCCCCACCGCGATCGTCACCGACGACGGCGCCGGGTCGACGACGGGGCCGACCAGCGTCAACCGCACCGTCGCGTCCTCGCCCGCCGCCACCGGACGGTTCGCGGTGGCCGTCAGGGTGATGGCGCCGCCCTCTTCCACCGACGCCGCCGGGTCGGCGGTCAGGGTGACCTGCAACGGCAGGTCGGCCACGGTGACGGTGTGCTCGACCGCGGCCTCGTTGGCGTGGGTCTGGGGCACGGCGGAGGCGGGAGGGGTCACCCGCGCCGTGACCCGCACGGCGGCGCTGCCGGCCGAGACCGGGGTCACCGTCACCTCCGTGCTCGACGCCGACACCTGCACCGCCGGGTCGGACGACGAGGCCGAGTAGACGACGGTGCTCCCCGGGGCAATCCCCTCGAACAGGTCGCCCACCGCCACCCTGAACGCCTCGCCCGGGTTCAGGCCGTCCGCCCCCGCCGCCGTCGTGCTCGCCGCGTCGAACGCCTGCTTCACCGCCGTGTCAGGCCTGGGCGCGATCTGCTTCACCGTCGTGTCACCGACCTCGATCTCGAAGCTGCTGGCGACCGAGCCGGCGCCGAAGGCGGCCTCGCCGGTGGTCACCAGGTCGAGCGTCAGCCGGTCGTCGTTGACGAACTCGTCGGCCAGCGCCTCGAGCCGCACCACCATCGCCGCCGACTGCTGCCCGTCGGGGGGCGCGACGGCCGGCAGGTCGACGCGGTCGGGCGCGAGCTGGTAGCTCGACGCCTGGGCGGGGTCGCTCGGGGCCACCGACAGCGACACCGACATCGCCTCGCCGGTCGCCGCGGTGGCGCCCCGCCCCCGGTCCACCGAAACCGTCAGTTCGACGGCGCCGTCCTCCGGCACCGACGTGACCACCGCGCCGGTCGCGTCCCTCGCCTCGACGGTCACCGCGGCCGGCGCGGGCAGCGCGTGGGCGTCGGCCACCGTGAAGCTGGCCGAGTCCTCCTCGGTGGCATTGCCCGCCGTCCCCGAGTACGCCGTCACCGTCAGCGTGTCGGCCGCCCGGTTCCCGTCGTTGGCGGGGGGCGTGACCACCGCCGTGAACGACGGCGTGTCGTCGTCGAGCGTGCCCGCTATCTGGTCGCCGGGCATGTTGGGGTCCGTGTCGAGCGTATAGCTGGTGTCGTCGCGCTGCAGCGTCAGGGTCGTGCTGTCGTCCACGTGGTCGGGGTCTGCGCGGACCGTCACGTTGAACGGCGCGCCCTCCCGGGGCGCCGCCGCGCCGGGCGCCAGGGCCAGGACGTACGACTGGGTCTCGTCGTCGTCGAGGGTGACGGTCTGCCTGCGCTCGTCGCCGGCCTGGTCGCCGGCCGCGATGGAGAACCCGCCGCCCGATGCCTCTATCGCCAGCACGATGGTCTCGTCCTCGGCGTCGGGGTCGTGGATGGTCTGCAGCGGGATGGTCCCGCTGACCTCGTGGGTGACGGCGCTGCTCGTCGTGTTCGCGGGGAAGTCGAGCGTCGCCGTTCCCGGGTTCAGGACGACGTCGGTGTCCTCGTTGGTCGCGCCGTGGTCCCCGTGCTGCTCCGCGCTGACGGTGACGGTGACGGGGGTGGTCGTCGCCGTGTTGGCGGCGACGCTGGCCTTCAGGGTGACGGTGATGGTGGCGGTCGTTCCCTCGGCCACCCGCTCCGCCACCTCCACCTTCAGGCCGTTGCCGTCGAACGTGTTGTCCGGGGTGAGCTGCGCGGCCGCCTCTCCGCTCCCGAGGGCGAAGACGACGGCGAGCAGCGTCGCCCACTTCGAGTTGTCGCGTCTGCTGTTCAGGAGCCACATGCTCCAGGTATCGGCACCAGTGCCGCGAAACTGCACACCATTTCACGTTTTGGTCGTCGTGCCCGGCAACCCGGGCACGGCGGTCGGGGTTCGGGTCGGCCCTTCGGAGCGAGGACCGCGGCCCCGCGCGAGGAGAAGGGCCCTCCGGGAAGCCCTGATGGCGGTCGAGATCGCGCGCCGGACGCGCGCCGGTCTCGCCCCCGATCTGTCGCCCCCCGTTGGCCAGCGAAGGTCAGACGCCACATTGTCACGTTCGGGCACCCGCTATGCTAGAGTCTATCCCGCTTGCCCGCAACCTTCGAGACTTACGATGGCAATTCGCACCTGAATGCCCGCTGTTGTGGCAGGTCGACGTGTTTTTGTCGCTCTTTTATGACTACCGAGGCGGGAAGCGGACGATGGCGTGCGGTCGCAGGAGGGTGTTCGACGTGATGCAAGGCAAGAAGCGCAGGGCGGTGCGAACGGCGGCCGTCGCGGCGGTTCTGGGTCTGGCGATTCCGCTCGCCGCCCATGCGCAGCACTGGACCTTCGATGCGCGGCGCATCGCCCTCGGCGGGGTCGGCTCCGCCAACTTGGCTTCGGGACTCGTCGCCGAGCGCCGGGGCTATGGCACTCTCGTGCTGCCGTTCGGCTTGCTGCAGTCGTTGGGCGACCTCGACGTATACCGGAAGCTCGGCGACCCTGCCGACCCGAGCTTCGACCCCGTTCGCGCGGGAGAGCTGCTGGCGAGCCCCCTGCACTACGCCCTGGAGCGCCCCGAGTCCGGCCTGCAGCCCTTCGTGTGGGACCTCGCCAATCTCGAGGAGCTCGCCGGCCCGGGAGGTCTTACCGATGGCGATCTCAGGCGCATACTGGGTCCGCACCGGGACGTCGTGCTGCCGGAGCACATTCTGTGGGAGGGGATGACGGCGCCCAACTGGGGCCGGACGATCGTCGTCTCGGGCGCGCGCGACCGCGACTTTCAGGCGTTCTACATCGGCGCCGGGCCGTATTTTTCCGCAAGCGTCGACACCCGCATCGATCCGGATCTGCCCGCCAAGGTCGCGAGCAACGCGACCGAGGTAGCGGACGGCCGACTGCCGCCGAACGTGGACTCCTACACTGCTTTTGCGACGACGGTCCAGGCCGCCGCCGCCGTGACGGGAGGGTGGCGGGCGCGCTTTGCGCTTCCGGGCGCGTACGCCTCCGAACGCGACGGGGTCTACGTGGCGGCGAACTATCACTACCTGTACGGACTGGGCTTGGGGCGTGTCGACGCCGTCCTCGACGTGGTCACCGACGAGGCCGGGCGGCTCATCGACGACGCCGGCGGCAACCAGGTGGCCTTCTACGAGCTCGCCGGCAGCCGCTCGGGACGCGGGTTGGCGTTCGACTTTGGCGTGAAGCTCGTCCGCGGTCGCATCGATGTCGGGGTCGGCGCGCGGGGCGTCGGGAACTGGCTGGAATGGCTCGACCTGGAGAGCGAGAGCAACGTGTTCGAAGCAGAGGCCGACGGGTCCATTCAGACCGTGAGGCGGAGCGCGCGCGGCGACACGCTGCGAATCGAGCTTCCGGTTCATTGGACCACCGACGTGGCCTATCACGCCGACCGGTGGTCGGCGATGGTCGAGTATGCACACGGGTTTCTGGGGCATCGCATGCACGCGGGGATCGAAGCCCGGTACGGATGGGTCGAGCTGCGCGGCGGCGGTCGGTTCCTGCGCGACCGTTGGCACCCGTCCGTCGGCGTGGGCCTGAACGGGTCGGGAGGACCGAGCCTCGACGTGGCCCTGTTCGGCGGAAGCGCCAGCGCGCTCCGGACGCGCACGCTGTCGGTCGCCGTGTCCCTTCGCCTGAACGCCGACGGCTTCTCCAGCGACCCCGGCTTCCCATGACCGGCGCCCCGCTCTGCTGGCGACCGGCCTTGGCGGGCCTTCAGGACGACCGCGGAGTACCGGGAGCGGTGCAACGATGAACTGCCGGCACGGCTCGGTTATGGAAGCCAGTGAACGCAGTCAAGGTCCATGAGCTGGCTGATTCGCGGTCTGGCCCACGGAGTGCTGCACGAGAACAGCGGCCTCGACGCGAAGCTCGGCGGCCGGGAACCGCGGGCGGTCTGCGTGGTGGAGAACGACAGGCCGGTCGCGGTCAGGGACGATGCACCGGAAGACCTGCCGTTGGTGCACGCCGCCGTGCGGGAACGGTTCCTCGCCGTCCCCGGCTATCGTCCCGCCGCGCTTCGGGGCCTGCGCTATCGGCTGTTCGACGAGGACGAGCCGAAGCCTCGGGTCCTGGAAGGGATAGCCGATCTGCGTGATGCCGCGGAAGCCTGGCGGGCGGCCGGAGACCGACGGGCGGAGCCCGCGGGCGCGCGAGCTCCGCGCGGCGAACGGCGGGCGAAGCGAACGCGCCGCCGGACGGACTGACGAACGCGGCTCCTACCTGGGCGTCGGCGGTCCTGCTTCGTCGCTCTCTCTGTCGGCGAGCTTGGCGCGCCTTCAACGGGCCGGCGCCAAGAAAACGCCCCCTCCCCGCCCGGCCGCGCCGGGGGAGAGGGGGCCACTTGCCAGAGCTACGACACGACAACCGTCGAGCGCTACTACCGCCGACGATACCGGCGGTAACCGCCGACGGCCAGAAGGGCCGACAGCAGGAACTGCGCGATGATCGGCAGGGCCGGAACCGCCGCGTCCCACAGATAGAACTTCACCTCACCCGTGGCCTGGACGTCGCCAGCCATGGCGTAGAGCACGAGCTCTTCCATATCTTCCGCCATGTCGTCCTCGACCGCCTTCACCGTGGCGGTGGCCTCCGTCTCGCCGGCGCTGATCATGAGCTCCATCGGCTCGATCGTGAAGTCGGCGTCGTCGGCGTCGCTCATGGACCGGTCGCGCATGATCATCACCTTCGTGTCGGAAGCGACCTTCTGGTTGGCCGACACCGTCACCATGGCGCCGTCACCGCCCTCGACGAGGTTCATCATGTCCATGTCCTCCGGCCCCGACAGCATGAGAACGAGGGCCAGTTCGTCGACCTCGACCTCGAACTCGACGGAGGCGATGTCCGCCGAGATCTGCGCCGCGCTAGCTCCGCCAGCGCTAGCCGCCGTCGTCGCGGTGACCGTGACGGTGGCCGTTCCCGGCCCCACTGCCGTCACGGATACGACGCCCTCATCGGCCTCGGCCATCACGACCTTGGCGTCCGCTGACGTGGCGTCGGCCGATACGGTGAAGCCCTCCGCAGGAAGCTTGAACAGGTCGCCGAGCTTGATCGCAAGGTCGTCATCACCGAACGTCCACAAATCGTCCGCGCCCTCGGCGGCATTCCTGGCGGTGACGACCGCCAACTTCACTTCCGCATCGGTCCGCGGCTCGACGTTGAGCGTCGTGACGTCCACCACGTCCAGCGACAACGTTCCGCCCGTTTCCTCTTCCGTGCCGTACCTGCTGGTCCTGCCCTTCACCATGGCGTCCAGCACGAGCATTTCATCGCCGATGTCGCCGTCGCCGGCCAGCACCTGCAAGGTGAACGTCCCGATCTGGGTGTTCGGACTGCCGGCGATGTTCCGCGAAGACGGTGAAATCACGAAGTCGGCATCCGCGAGGGCGGTGCTGCCCTCCCCCGACTTCAACGAAACCGTGATCGTTTCGTTGGTGACTTCACCGGACGGCTTGTTCCGGTTGAGCTCCACCATCACCTTGTACGTGGAACCTTCCGCCACTTGGGTCAGCGGTCCGGTCCCGCTCTCCGTCATGGCCGTCACCGTGACCTCGGGCAACTTGTGAACGTCCACCACTTCGACCGTCGTCTTGGCAACTTCTTGGCCACCGACGTAAGCACTGACCACAACGTCGTCATCTGTCCTGTCACCATCGCAATTGCACCCACCGATCCGCCTCCGAGAAGCGAGCTGGAATTCCGCCGTGACACTGTCCGAGGTCGTCGACAACTGCGTGGTGCTCCGGCCGTTGGGGAATACCGTGGCGTAGGCCGGATGGTCTGACACCAGAGTAACAAACGGCGGGTCGTCGAGCTGTCGATGGTTCGGCGTGAAGTGCAGGGTGCTGATGGTCGCAAAATCGCCCGACTCGTAAATCTTGGCGGGGACGGCCGTCAACGCATAGCCCTGCTCATGACTGTCCACGACCATGAAGAGCCTTTCTTTCCCACCTACACCCAGCATATCGCTATATGGGTCAAACACGGTCTGTTGCGGGATGACCTGCAGAAGCAGTATTTCGTCCTCCGCATCATCGTCCGTGTTCGCGTAGACCGTGACGCTGCCAGAGCTCTGACCGGCCTGAATCGTCAACGTGTTGGGGTGCGGCTCTTTTCCGTAGGTTGCTATCTCACTCATTCATAAGGGTTTATGCCCGTGGACACTCCCTCGTCAGTGCGTTTTGAGGGGTGACAGCGTTCGGTGAGGGCTCGGTCCGCCTCTCTCGGGCCGCCGCCCGACCCGAGCACGCCGACGGTACGCGCTGGTCCTCCTCCATGCGCGCTCCCTTCTGGACATTCGCGC
>JAJEFC010000038.1 GCA_022820675.1 Vicinamibacteria bacterium
GCCGCGGCGCCCCGCGCGCGGGCGGGCCGGGAGCCCGTCGCGACGGTCGTCGAGGCCCCCGTCGTGGGCACCTTCTATCGCGCCGGCGCCCCCGACGCGGCCCCCTTCGTGGAGGTCGGCGACCGGGTGGAGGCGGGAGACGTTCTCTGCGTCATCGAGGCGATGAAGCTGATGAACGACATCAAGGCGGAGTTCGCGGGCGAGGTCGTGGAGGTCCTGGCGGAGAACGGGCAGGCGGTGGAGTACGGCCAGCCGCTGTTCGCGCTCCTGCCGGCCGCCGGCGCCTGAGCGTCTGCGCCGTGGAACGACGCGGACCCGTGGAGGGTTGGTTGCGCGCCCGGCCGAGCCGCCAGGCGAAGATGGGCGGGCCGGGCGCCGGCCCCGCGGCGGCAGGCGCCGATGGGCGGGCGAGCGAATCGAGCCGGCGCGCGGCAGCCCCGCCGCGATCCTGACATGTTCCGAAAGATCCTCGTCGCCAACCGGGGCGAGATTGCCCTGCGTGTGATCGCCGCCTGCCGGGAGCTCGGCGTCCGCACCGTAGTCGCCCATTCGCAGGCCGACCGCGACGGCCTCCCCGCCCGCTTCGCAGACGAGACGGTGTGCATCGGGCCGGCCCCGAGCCGGCACAGCTACCTGAACCGCCTCGCCGTCCTCGCCGCGGCGGAGACCACCGGCGCCGACGCCGTGCACCCCGGCTACGGCTTCCTGTCGGAGCGCGCGGACCTCGCCGAGGGGTGCGCCGCCGCCGGCATCGCGTTCATCGGGCCGCCCCCCGAGGTCCTGCGGCTGCTCGGCGACAAGGCCCGGGCCCGGCAGGCCATGGGGTCGGCGGGCCTGCCCCTCGTGCCCGGCACCGAGCCCGTCGAGGACGCGGCGGCGGCGGCGCGGGCGGCCCCGGAGGTCGGCTATCCCCTCCTCGTCAAGGCGGTCGGCGGCGGCGGCGGCCGCGGGATGCGGCTCGTCGAGGCCCCGGACCGGCTGCCCGAGGCGTTCCGGGCCGCCGTGAGCGAGGCCGACGCCGCCTTCGGCGACCCCCGCGTCTATCTCGAGCGCTACCTCGGGGGCGCGCGGCACGTCGAGTTCCAGGTCCTCGCCGACGGGCAGGGCCGCACCGTGCACCTCGGCGAACGGGAGTGCTCGGTGCAGCGGCGGCAGCAGAAGGTCATCGAGGAGGCACCGGCCCCGGGCCTCGCGGCGGACGTGCGCGAGCGCGTCGGCGGGCTCGTGGCGGCGGCCGCGCGGTCCGTCGGCTACGTGAACGCGGGCACGTTCGAGTTCCTGGTGGACGCGGACGGCCGGTTCTACTTCATGGAGGTCAATCCCCGCGTTCAGGTCGAGCACGGGATTACCGAGGCGGTGACCGGGGTCGACGTCGTCAAGTCGCAGATCCGGATCGCGGCCGGGGAGCCCCTGGCGGTCGAGCAGGACGACGTCCGTCTCGACGGGCATGCCGTCGAGTGCCGGGTGAACGCCGAGCATCCAGAGACGTTCACCCCCAGCCCCGGCGCCATCCGGACCCTCGTGCTGCCCGGGGGGCCGGGCATCCGGGTGGAGACCGCGGCCCACGCCGACCACATGGTCTCGCCGTTCTACGACTCGCTGCTCGCGAAGGTGATCGCACACGGGCGCGACCGCGCCGAGGCCGTGGCCCGCATGCGGCGCGCGCTGGGGATGATGGTGGTGGAAGGGATCGACACGAACCTCGCCCTGCACCTGCGCATCCTCGACGATCCCGATTTCCTCGCCGGCCGCCTCAGCACCGCGTTCCTCGACCGGTTCCTGACTCGCCAATCGTCGCCGGCGGCTCCGCCCGGCGCCCAGGCGCCCCCCGAGCAGTCCGCGCCGCTCCACGGCGCCGGCTCCCAGCCGACGGAGTGACCGCGACGTGAACGGCTGGCCCCGGCTCTATGCGATCGTCGACGCGGGCACCGCGACCGGCGCCGGCCGGACGCCCGTCGATCTCGCCCGCGCGTACCTCGACGGGGGAGCGCGGCTCCTGCAGCTTCGGGCTCCCGGCGTCGACACGCGGACGCTGTTCGAGTGGGCCCGCGACATCGTGGCCCTCGCGGCGCCGCGGGGCGCCCGCGTCGTCGTCAACGACCGCTGCGACGTGGCCCTGATGTCGGGGGCCGACGGGGCCCACGTCGGTCAGGACGATCTGCCCGCGACGGCCGCCCGCGAGCTGCTGGGGCCGGCCGCCCTCGTGGGCCTCTCCACCCACGACGCGGCGCAGCTCGAGGACGCCCTCGCGCAGCCGGTCAGCTATCTCGCGGTCGGCCCGGTCCGCGGCACCCGGACGAAGGACACGGGATACGCGGCGGTCGGCCTGGCGGCGGTGCGGCGGGCCGCGCGGGCCGCCGGGAGTCGCCCGGTGGTGGCCATCGGCGGCATCACCCTCGAGACCGCGCCGGCCGTGGTCGAGGCGGGGGCGGCCTCGGTCGCGATCATCTCCGACCTGCTCGCCGGCGGCGACCCGGCGGGTCGGGTGCGGGCCTACCTGGACGTGCTCGGCGACGCCGGTTGACCGGTCGCGGACCGGAGATCGGCACCGCGTCGCGACCGTGGCCATCCCCGTGGCGGTGGAGTTCCCCCGCCAGCAGCCGGTGCGCCGCCAGGCGTCTGCGCCGTGGGACACCGGTCGGCCGAGGCGGTGCGGCTGGCCGCGCGAGCGGCCGGGAGTCGCCCGGTGGTGGTCATCGGCAGGGTCATCTGGAGACCGCGCCGGCCGTGGTCGCGGCGGGAGCGGCCTCGGTCGCGGTCATCTCCGACCTGCTCGCCGGCGGCGACCAGGGCGGGCGGGTGCGGGCCTACCTGGGATGTGCTCGGCGACGGCGGTTGACCGGTCGCGGACCGGAGACCGCCACCGCGTTGTCACCGCGGCCGATCCCCTGGCGGTGGAGCTCTCCCGGCGGCAGCAGCCGGCGCGCCACTGGGCGTCTGCGGGGTGGAACACCGCGCACGCCTGGAGGGTCGGTTGGGCGCCAAGTGGAGTCGAAGGCGACGATTGGCTGCTACGGCGCGGAGTCCTTCCCGCCCTTTCCGCGCAACCACGGTTTCCGCTCGAAGTAGCTGTCCATCAGGGTGCGGGTCTGGCCGGACAGCACGACGAGGGCGACGAGGTTGGGCAGGATCACGATGCCCAGGGCGATGTCCCCCAGGTCCCAGGCGGCGGCGGGGGCGAGCATCGCACCGAGGAACACCATGCCGACGTAGACGAGGCGGTAGGGCAGGATGGCCTGCGCCACGAAGAGGTACGCGGCGCAGCGGTCGCCGTAGTAGCTCCACGCGATGGCGGTGGAGATGGCGAAGAGCACCACCGAGAACACCACGATGATCCCGCCCCAGTCGCCGAGGGGGCTGAGCCCGCGCCGGAACCCCAGTTGGGTCAGCGGAGCGCCCCCTTCGGGCGCGTTGCCGTAGAGCACGGCGTACGCGGTGCCGTCGTCGGCGGTGGCGGCGCCGCCGGCCGGGTCGATGGCGCCGGTGAAGGGGACCGCCTGCGCCTCGTCGACGTAGAACCGCTCCACCGGCACGTCGTGCCAGGCGAACGCCGCCTCGCCCGCCCCGATCTCCTGGCGGCCGTCGACGACGCGGATGGCGGCGGGCGGGTCGGCCTCCCGCAGCGCCCCGTCGGGCTCCGTCACCACGTAGGTCAGGTCGCCGCCGGCCAGCGTGAACGCGGACGGCACGCGATCGGTGTGCACCCCGGTGATGATGATCACCAGGCAGGTCATGGTGACGATGACGATGGTGTCGATGAACGGCTCGACCAGCCCCACCACGCCCTCCGACACCGGCTCCTCGGTCTTGGCGGCGGCGTGGGCGATGGGCGCCGACCCCTGTCCCGCCTCGTTCGAGAACAGCCCGCGGTTGACCCCCCAGTTGAGGGTCACGAGCAGGACGCCGATGCCGGTGCCCGCCACCCCCGCGGTCGGGTTGAACGCCTCCCGCAGGACCAGGGCGAACGTGGGCAGCACTGCGCCGGCGTTCATCACGATGATGAGGAGGGCGGCGAAGACGTAGATGCTCGCCATCAGGGGGGCGAGAATCGCCGTCACCCTCCCGATGCGGGTGATGCCGCCGAGGATGACCGCGGCCACCGCCGCCGCCGCGAGCAGGCCGGTCACGACGTTGGGGGTGCCGAAGTTCGACTCGAGGGTGTCGGCCAGGGTGTTCGCCTGCACCGCGTTGCCGGTGATGAACGCGGTGAAGCCGAGGGCGATGGCGAAGAACACCGCCATCCACCGCCAGCGCTCGCCCATGCCCCGCTCGATGTAGTACATCGGGCCGCCGGCCACCGTGCCCTCGTGCTTGTGGGCCTCGGGGTGCACGTCGCGGTAGCGCTGGGCCAGGGTCACCTCGGAGAACTTGGTGGCGGCCCCGAGCAGCGCCGTCATCCACATCCAGAACAGCGCCCCGGGGCCGCCGTAGTGGATGGCCCACGCCGCGCCGGCGATGTTGCCGATGCCCACGGTGGCCGACAGGGCGGTGGTGAGGGCCTGGAAGTGCGACACGTCCCCCGGGTCGTCGGGGTCGTCGTAGCGCCCCGACGTCACCGCGAACCCGTGACCGAGGCGCCGAAGCTGGACGAACCCGAGCCGGACCGTCAGGAAGGCGCCGGCTCCCAGCAGCGCGATGACCTTGAGGGGCACCACCTGCTCGCCGACGGGGATGCCGAAGCTGTCGACGTAGAACTTGACGGTCTGGATGAGCTGCTCGAAGGTCTCCATGCCTGCGTTCCCATCCCGTCCCGGTCGGAGGCGGACGGCCGGCCTGTCGTCGGTGTCGCGGCGACAGTATAGAGGACAAGCGCGGAACCGGACACCGCCTACCCTGCCGGAGGCCGATGAACCGCCCCGGGGCCGGGCGGATCCCCGGGCCGGCGACCCCGCGTCACCGTGACGATCTTCGCCTCCCTCGCGGGCCGCCTCGTCGGCTCGCCGGAGTCGACCGCTCGCCGTGCCACGGCCGACGGTGGCGAAGAGCCGCCGGACGGCGCCACGGCGCGACAGGGCATCGGCTCCTCACTTGACGAGTCGAAGCCCATGACGGCGAAGTGGTGAGGGCCAAGGTAGGCCAAGGGTCTGCCGGGGCCTGCCGGCGGGGTTCGTGCTAGACTGGAATCGGTTGCCGCCCCCTGTGGCGGCACGGGCGTTCTGTCCCTGTATTCGCCGTCCCCGCCGCCGTCGGCGGCAGAGAGCAGCGGCAGGGCGCCGCCGGCCTGCCGCGGGCCGGCGATCCTGCAAGCCCGGCGCTTCCTGCCGGCCACGGCGCCGCCGCCGTTCGAGCCGGGAGTCTCGCTGAAGACATCGGAACGCCCGGAACCGGAGCGGTCGACGGGCCGAGGGGGCGAGGCGATGTCATCGCTGCGATTCAAGGGCAGGACCTTCGTCGAGAACCACCATCTCGCGGTTCCGTTCCACGAACTGAAGCCCTCCCGCGCCCGGGGGCTGACCCGCAGGGCGAGCCTGCACGACAACCTGATCGTCGCCGGCGACAACCTCGCCGCGTTGAAGGCGCTGCTGCCCACCTACCACCGCAAGGTGAAGTGCATCTACATCGATCCGCCCTACAACACCGGCAACGAGGGCTGGGCCTACAACGACCGTGTCGACTCTCCCATGATGCGCGACTGGCTGGGCAAGGTCGTGGACCGGGAGGACCTGACCCGCCACGACAAGTGGTGCTGCATGATGCTGCCCCGCCTCAAGCTGCTGCGCGAGCTGCTGCGGGACGACGGCGCCATCTTCGTCTCCATCGACGACAACGAGGTCCACCGTCTGCGATGCCTGATGGACGAGGTGTTCGGAGAAGAGAACTTCGTCGGCATGATTGCCTGGCGAAACGTAACGGACAACAACCCCACGAACATCAGCATCGAGCACGAGTACATCGCGTGCTATGCAGCGTCAAAGGAGTTGCTCGAACCTGTATGGCAGTCCAGGACTCTTCCGATAAAGAGCAAGCTCATTGAAGTCGGCAAGGAGTTCATCGACACCTACGCGGACAACGATGCACGGCAGGCGGCGTACACCGCGTGGTACCGTGAACACAAGACGGAACTGGGTCCCCTGGATCGCTACAAGTACATCGATGACAATGGAGTCTACACCGGCAGCCAGAGTGTCCACAATCCCGGTCGAGAGGGTTATCGATACGACATCTTGCACCCCGGGACCAACAGACCGTGCAAGCAACCGTTGATGGGGTACCGGTTCCCATGGGACACGATGCAGGGAATGCTGAAGGAGAACAGGATTCTCTTCGGCGCAGACGAGAACAAGATCGTCGAGATCAAGCTGTACGCCCAGGACTACAAGGCGAAGCTGCCAAGCGTAATCGAGCTCGACACGCGACTGGGTTCCTATGAAATCAGAGATGTTTTTTCTCCGAAGAAGCGCGAGTTCGAGTTTCCGAAACCCTCCGAGCTGATCGCGGAAATCCTCTCTTTTGCGACCGAGAAGGCGTCAATCGTGCTCGACTCCTTTGCCGGGTCCGGCACGACCGCCCACGCGGTGCTGGCGCTGAACAAGGCGGACGGCGGCAATCGCCGCTTCGTGCTCATCGAGTGCGAAGACTACGTGGATTCGATTACCGCCGAGAGGGTGCGGCGCGTCATCAAGGGGGTGCCGGCCGCGAAGGACCTCGCGCTCAAGGCAGGGTTGGGCGGTACGTTCAGCTACTTCGAGCTGGGAGAGCCGATGCGTCAGGAATCGTTGCTGGACGGGTCGGCGCTCCCCGGCTACGAGACGCTGGCGGCATACGTGTTCTTCACCGCGACCGGGGAGGAGTTCGATGAGGCGCAGGTCGACAGGGAGAGCGGGTTCATCGGGCGGAGCCGGCTCTACGACGTGTTCCTGATCTACGAGCCCGACGTCGAGCGGCTCAAGAACCTGGCCCTGACGCTGGACGTCGCCCGCGCCCTGCCGCCGCGGAAGCGGCGCCGCCGGCTCGTCTTCGCCCCGACGAAGTACCTCGACGAGGATTTCCTGGACGAATACCGGATCACGTTTCAGCAGCTTCCGTTTCAGGTGTACGAGACGGTCGCGCAGACGGCCAAGCGGCGGGCGCGGGGCGCGGAAACATGATCCTGAAGGAGTACCAGAAGCGCGCCCTGGAGACGGTCGGCGAGTTCCTCCAACGGCTGGCCGAGTGGCGACGCCGGCAGGCCAGGGTCCTCGAAGCGGACGCCGACGCGACGTTCGACTGGGTGGGCCGGGCGTGGGAGAAGACCGTTCCGGCGCGGCCGTACCTGCCGCGCCGGAACGGGCTGAACGAGCCGCTTCCCGCGTTCTGCCTCAAGATCCCCACCGGCGGCGGCAAGACTCTGCTCGCGACGAAGATCATCGACCTGGTCAACGTGCACTATCGCCGGACACCGCACGGGCTGGTGGTTTGGGTCGTGCCGACGACGCAGATCTACGACCAGACTCTGCGGGCGCTCAAGGACCGCGCCCATCCGTACCGCCAGCAGATCGATCTCGCGTCGGGGGGGCGAACGCTGGTGCTGGAGAAGAGCAGCGGCTTCGGCCCGAGCGACGTCGACGACCACCTCTGCGTTCTGCTGCTGATGCTGCCGTCAGCCAATCAGAAGACGAAGGCGCGGCTCAGGATGTTCCGCGACAGCGGGGGCTTCGACCGGTTCTTTCCGGCCGAGGATGACGTCGGCGGCCACGAAGCGCTGCTGAGACGGACGCCGAATCTCGACACGTTCGAGCAGGAGGGAGACTTCTGGGGACGGCAGCCGAAGACGTCGCTCGGCAACACGCTTCGGCTGCTGCGTCCGTTGATCGTGCTCGACGAAGGCCACAAGGCCTACAGCAGCAACGCGAGGGCGACGCTGGAGGGCTTCAACCCGTGCCTGATCGTCGAGTTGTCGGCGACGCCGCCGCAGGGCGCGAACGTGCTGGTGGAGGTCAGCGGCCGCGAACTGAACGCCGAGGAGATGATCAAGCTCGACTTGCGCATCCGCAATGTCGGAAGCGCGAGCTGGAAGGATGCGCTGCTGGCCTCGATCGAGCACCGCCGGCGGCTCGAGGACGAGGCGCGAAGGCACGAGGCGGCCACCGGCGTCTACATTCGCCCCATCTGCCTGGTGCAGGTCGAGCGGACCGGGCGGGATCAGCGGCGGACGGGCGTCGTGCACGCGGAGGACGTCAGGGAGTACCTGCTGCGTCATCCCGACATCGGCGCCGATCAGGTCGCCGTCAAGACGAGCCAGAAGGACGAACTGAAAGCGGTGGACGAAGTCGGGGGCCTGCTGTCGCGCGACTGCCCCATCCGGTTCATCATCACCAGGCAGGCGTTGCAGGAGGGCTGGGACTGCGCCTTCGCCTACGTGCTGACGATCCTGACGAACCCCGGCTCGAAGAGCGCGTTGACGCAGCTCGTCGGCCGTATCCTCCGGCAGCCCTACGCGAAGAAGACGCGCGTCACGTGGCTCGACGAGAGCTACGTCTTCTGCTTCCAGCGCCGCGGGCACGAGCTGTTGCGGGAGGTCCGAAAGGGCTTCGGTCTCGAGGGGTTGGCCGACCTCGGGGACCGCATCGTCGCCGAGGCGGACGCGCCCATGCAGCCGCGCGATCGGACCGTCCGTCAGCGCCGCCGGTACCGAGGGGCGACCCGCGACCTGGTTCTGCCCGCGTTCATGATCAGGGACGGCACGGAGTGGCGCCTCGTGCACTACGAGGCCGACATCCTGTCGCGCGCGTCGTGGGACGACGTGGACGTCCAGGGGCTCTCCGACCTGCCGCTCGGCGACGAGATCCGACGGGACGTGGAGCTGCGCGCCGGCCTCGATGTCGCATTGCCGACCGTCGACCCGGCGGCTGCTTCCCGCCGGACACCGCACCGCGCGACGCCCAGGGTCGACTACGCCTTCGCGGCCAGCCACCTGCTGGACGTGATGCCCAATCCGTGGCGGGGCTACGAGCTGATTCGCAGGACGTTCGACGCGCTCACGGAGAGGTACTCCCGCGAGCAGGTCGCGGGCGGCTACGTGTTCGTGCTCGACGAGCTGCGCAGACATCTGGAGGGCGAGCGCGACCGCTTGTCGCGGGGCGTGTTCGAGGGGCTGCTCGACGCCGGCGAGATGCGGTTCATCGTCGTGACGAACGACCTGGGCTTCAACCGGCTCCCGCGCTCGACCCGGCAGCCGTTCGGTTCGAAGCAGGCGAACCGGGTGGACGGCAGCCCCTATCAGCGCAACCTCTTCGAGCGGACGACCGAGGACGATCTGAACGAGCTCGAGCACAAGGTGGCGACGTACCTGGATCAGCAGGAGCGGCTGTTCTTCTGGTACAGGAACCGCCCGCGCAAGGACTACTTCGTGCAGGGCTGGAAGAAGGGCCGCATCTACGCCGACTTCATCGCCACCCTGCGGTCCGACGCCCCCGACCTCGGCGACCCGTTCCACCAGGTCTTCGTCATCGAGACCAAGGGTCTCCACCTCGAGCAGGCAGCCGACACCGCCTACAAGCGGTCGGTGTTCGACCTCTGCTCGGAACACGCGAGGAAGGCCGACTGGGCCGAGCTCGTGCCGGCCATGAGCCGGATCGGCATGCGCTTCGAAATCGTGGACGAACAGGAATGGGAACGGCGGCTGAATGCCATGTTCGCGGCGCCGGACGAGTAGCCCCTTCGGGGAAGACCGCCGGCAGTATCGTAAGGACAGTGATCGACATGGAGTTGCCAACCCCAAATGCAGCCGTTTTTCGGCGGTTCCTGCCTTGGGCGCGTGGCAAGGTAATCCCGTCACTGTTCCAAGCACCGCGTCATCGATGAGCCTCCGACCATGCACCGGCGGGGTGCGGAGGAACGGCGGCTCGCGAGGAGGATGATGGAGAGCACCGAAACGGCGGCGGCGAGACGGCTCGACGGCAAGGTGGTGGCGGAGGCGATTCGCGAGTCGCTGAAGCCGCGCATCGCGCGTTTCTCCGCGTCGGCGGGGCGGCCCCCCGGGCTGGGCATCCTGCTCGCGGGCGACGACGGCGGATCCGAGATCTACGTGCGCAACAAGGTCCGGGCCTGCGAGGCGCTCGGCATCCGCGCCGATCTCCAGCGCCTGCCCGCCGAGGCGAGCCTCGACGAGGTGATGGCGATCGTGGCGGGGTTCAACGCGGCCGACGCCGTCGACGGCGTGCTGGTACAGTCCCCGCTGCCGCCGGGCATGGGGGCCGACGCCGAGCAGCAGGTCTTCGACGCCATCGACCCCGCCAAGGACGTCGACGGGTTCAACCCCGTCAACGTGGGGCGGCTGGTGCAGAACCGTCCGGCGCTGGCGCCGGGCACGCCCTCCGGCATCATCGAGCTGCTCGAGCGGAACGGCATCCCCATCGAGGGGCGCCGCGCCGTCGTCATCGGCCGCAGCGACATCGTCGGCAAGCCGATGGCCGCCTTGCTGCTCCACCGGCACGCGACGGTGACCATCTGCCACTCGCGGACCCGCGACCTGCCGGCGGTGGCGTCGACGGCCGATATCCTGGTGGCGGCCATCGGCCGGCCGGGCTTCGTGACCGCGGACTTCGTAAAGCCGGGCGCCACGGTGATCGACGTGGGCACCTCGCGAATGACCGACCGGGATCGCGTGGCCGCGCTGTTCGGGCGGGACTCCCCGCGCCTCGAGGTGATCGAGCGGCGGGGCGCGACCGTGGTCGGCGACGTGCACCCCGGGGTGGCGGCGGTCGCGGGGGCGCTGACGCCGGTCCCGGGCGGGGTGGGGCCGCTGACCATCGCGATGCTGCTGTCGAACACCGTCCGCGCGGCGGAAGCCAGGCGCTGAGGGACGCGGACTCCGAGCCGTGGGGACTGGCCGATGGCGGCACGGCGAGGGTCGGCCCCCGATCACCCGGTCCTCCTGCACGTCCACCCGACGTGGGGCTGGCCGATGGCGGCACGGCGAAGGGTCGGCCCCCGATCACCCGGTCCTCCTGCACGTCCACCCGACGTGGGGCTGGCCGATGGCGGCCACGGCGAAGGGGCGGGTCCCCGATCACCCGGTTCTCCTGCGCGTCCACCCGAAGTGGGGCTGGCCGATGGCGGCCACCGCGAAGGGTGGGGGCGTTCGAGACGGCGAGCGTTGCGGGCGTGCGGGTCGCGAGGGGCAGGCGGGAGCGAACGGGGCGGCGGCGAACGCCGGCCCATCGAGGGGCTCGGCGAATGCGCGAGATCATCCACGTTCAGTCGGGTGGGTGCTCCCCCAATGCGGCATCGGCGGGCAGGCGCGCGTCCTGGCGCAGCGTCTCGAGCAGCCGCGGCAGCGCCTCCACGGCGTACAACGGCAGCGAGAGGATGCGCGCGGTCACGTCCTGCGTTCCCGTGGCGGTGCGGATGGCGTGACGGACCGTCTGCACACTGGGCGGGTTGGCGTCGAATCGCACCGCGATCGGCGGCCGCTTCTCGTGGACGAACTGGAGGAGCGACTTCAGCGAGCCGCTGCGTCCGGCCTTGACCTCGATCGGCACGATCCAGTCCCGGTGCGAGACGACGTAGTCGACTTCCGCGTTCCCACGCCGCGCGTGCCGCAGCCAGTAGTGGAGCTCCGGCGGCCGGTCGCCGCCGCTCAGCGAAGCCAGTTGCTGCCCCACGTACTGCTCGGCCACCCCGCCTTCGTTCACGAGCCGCGTATCGTCCAGCGCCTCGATGTCCGTCAGGTCCAGACCGCACAGGTGGTTCATGAGCCCCACGTCCATGAACAGCAGCTTGCCGGCGTGGTTGCCGGCGTCGGCGCCGAGCGGCAGCCCCGAGCAGTGGCTGTGCGAGACACGGTGACACACGCGCGCCTTGACCAGCAGCTCGATCGCGTGGCTCACCTCCGCCGAGCGCGCATCCGGGTCGAGGCGGCGGTAGCTCACGGGATGCCCCACGGATCGCGGCACGAGGCGGAACAGTCGTTGGAGTCGGGGGAGCGGCGTCCGCCGAGCGTACTTGGCGAAGTCGTCCTCGTAGGTCGACGCGATGGACCGGTGGACCGCCGCCACCTCCACCGGCGAGCCCGACTCGCGGTACGCCAGCACCGCCTCGGGCAATCCGCCGACCACGAGGTACTCGCGAAGCCGCCGGCCAAGCCGACGGTGGGCGGCCTCCGCCGGCGGCGTGTCCAGGGTCAGGTCGTCCACCGTTCCGGCGGCCTCCGGGTCGACGGCAGCCAGAAACTCGCGAAGGGTCAGCGGCCCCAGGTGCAGATACTGAATGCGCCCCACCGGCATGGAGAACCCGTGCTCGGCGAGGACGAACTCGAGCAGCGACCCCGCCGCCACCACCGGCAGGTCCGGTCGATCCTCGTACAGGTAGCGCAGGGCGGGCAGGGCGTGGGGCGTCGACTGCACCTCGTCCAGGAACAGAATCGCCCGTTCCAGTCGGGTACCCCCGAGCGTCTCCAGCTCGCGCAGGATGCGGCCGGTGTCCAGGCTCTCGAACACCCGGTCGAGGAAGAGATGCCGCTCCAGGTTCACCTCGCAGAGCGTCAGGCCGGCCGCCGCGGCGAACCGGCGAACCAGGGTCGTCTTCCCGACCTGCCGCGCCCCGCGCAGCACCAGCGGCTTCCGGCGGCGGGCCGTCAGCCAGCGCTGCAGGGTGTCTTCGGCGAGTCTCTTCATGGTAATACACCCTTAAATTATCATTACTTAAGATCAAACATACGTTTATAATGTCGATCCCAGCCTGACGATCGCAGGAGGAACGGAAGATGGCCGGTGTGCAACTACGCAGTTTGGCGGCGGGCGCGGTGGCGCTCGTGGTGACGACCAGCGCGGGGGCAGCAGCGCAGACGCCGGCCCCGGTCGGCGAGTGGCGGGCGTTCGGGGCGGACGGCGCCAACACCAAGTACTCGCCGCTCGACCAGATCACGCCGGAGAACTTCACCGAGCTGGAGATCGCCTGGCGGTGGCGCTCGATCTCGGGCGAGGTCGCGGCCGAGCACGAGGCCATCCGCCCCGGCCCGTTCAAGACGGCCCCGCTGATGGTCGGCGGGCTGGTCTACGTCAGCACCGCCCTCGGGCAGGTCGCGGCCCTCGACGCCGGCACCGGCGAGCTGGTCTGGTCGTACGACCCTCGCACCTACGACCGCCTCGAGCGCCCCGCCAACATGGGGTGGCAACATCGCGGGGTGTCTTACTGGGAGGACGACGAGAGCGACGACGCCCGCATCTTCATCGCCACCCACGACTTGCTGCTGGTGGCCATGAACGCCCGCACCGGCCGCCTGTACCCCGACTTCGGGGCCGACGGGGCCGTCGACCTCAGCGGCAGCCTCGGGCGCCCCGTCGACCGGTCGCGCTTCACCCACTCGCAGCCGCTGGCCGTGGTCGGCGACACCGTCATCGTGGGCAGCATCGTGCAGGACACCTCCCTGACCCGCCGCGAGGCGGACCCCGGCCACGTCCGCGCGTTCGACGCCCGCACCGGCGAGATGAAGTGGATCTTCCACACCATTCCGCAGGGGGACGAGTTCGGGGCGGACACCTGGCACGACGAGTCGTGGCGCTACAGCGGCCACACCAACGTGTGGGGCACGATGGCCGTCGACGAGGAGCTGGGCTATGTCTACCTGCCCACGGGCACCCCGACCAACGACTGGTACGGCGGCATGCGCCACGGCGACAACCTGTTCGCGGAGAGCATCGTCGCCGTCGACGTCGAGACCGGCCGGCGCGTCTGGCACTTCCAGGCCGTGCACCACGGGCTCTGGGACTACGACTTCCCGACCGCCGGCAACCTCGTCGACATCCACGTCGACGGCCGCGACGTCAAGGCCATCGCCCAGCCGAGCAAGCAGGCGTTCGTCTACGTCTTCGACCGCGTGACGGGCGAGCCGGTGTGGCCCATCGAGGAGCGGCCGGTGCCGGCCGGGAGCGTGCCGGGGGAGTGGTACTCGCCGACCCAGCCGTTCCCCACCCGGCCGGCCGCGTTCGATCTGCAGGGCATCACCGTCGACGACCTCATCGACTTCACCCCCGAGCTGCGGGCCGAGGCCCTGCGCATCGCCGAGCGGGCCCAGCTCGGGCCGATGTTCACGCCGCCGCCGGTGCGGGGCGCGGGACGGCCCATCATCCAGTCGCCGGGCCCCGGCGGGGGCATCAACTGGCCGGGGGCGGCCGTCGACCCCGAGACGGGGCGGATGTTCGTGCCCTCGCAAACCCGCCTGCGGGCGGTCGAGCTGGTCGAGTACCCGCCTCCCGCCACCGTCGGCTACTTCACCGACCCGTGGGCCCAGCCGGTGCCGGGGCCGCAGGGGCTGCCCCTCGTCAAGCCGCCCTACAAGCGGGTCACCGCCATCGACCTGAACACCGGCGACCACGCCTGGATGGCCCCGCACGGCGATGGCCCGCGCAACCATCCCGCCCTGCGCCACCTCGGGCTGCCGCCCCTCGGCGGCCACAACGGCATGCACGGGGGCGGCCCCCTCGTCACGAAGACCCTGCTCGTCGTCAACTCCGGCGGGCGCTGGGTCGAGGACATGGTCGAGGCGGCGCGGGCCATGACCGCCTACGACAAGGACACCGGCGCCTATCTGGGATCGGTGCGGCTGCCCGCCGTTCCCTATGGCAACCCCGTCACCTGGCTGCACGAGGGGAGGCAGTACATCGCGGTGGCCGTCGGCACGGCGAGCGCCGAGGGCGGCGCCGAGCTGATCGCGCTGACCCTGCCCTGATGCGGGGACCTCCGCGAGATGGCCCGCGGTTGCCCATGGTGCCGCGTATTCCGTTAGTATCGCGACATGGCAGAGCGATTGCGCGACTTCAAGATGGAACTGCGACCCACGGAGCCGTCCGAGGTGTGCGTCGTCAACGAGAAGGCGATCGCGGAGAACCTCGGCTCCGTCATCGATCGAGTGCTGGAGGACGGCGTCGTCCACGTCGTTGAACGCGAGGGAACGCCGGTAGCGGAGATCCGCCCCGTGAACGCGAAGACCGTCACGGTTCGCGACTTCGTCGAGCTCATCCGTTCCGGGTCCATCCCGACCGTGGGTGAAGAGTACCTGAACGCGGTGGAGGAGGGCGTGGCCTTCTGGAACCGCGCGGAGCCGCTATGAGGACGCAGTTTTTGCCATCGGGCCTCCTCGCCGGCGTCGTCTCGCTGGTGGTCGTCGCCTGCGCTTCCGTCGACGAGCCACCGGTCGCGGCGACGGACGCGACCTGGTTCGAGGGCGCCCGGCTCATCGACGGCGGGGGCGGTCCGCCCGTCGAGGGCGCCGTGTTTCTCGTCGAGGACGGCGTCTTCGCCTGGGTGGGCCGGGCGGGGGAGCGCGAGGCGCCCCCGGACGCGGCGCGGGTGGACCTGTCGGGCAAGACGGTGATCCCGGCGCTGATCGACGCGCACCAGCACATCGGGCTGACGAACGTGAAGGACGGCTCGCACAGCCCCGACAACTACACGCGCGCCAACCTCGTCGAGCATCTCGAGCGGTCGGCCTACCACGGGGTCGCGGCCACCATGAGCCTCGGGCTCGAGTTCGACGAGGCGCTCGCGTTCGAGCTTCGCGAGGCGGTGCTTCCCGGCGCGGCGCGCTTCCTGACGTCGGGCCGGGGCATCGCCGCCACCCCGATGGCGGGGCCGCAGCAACCCTACAGGCTCGGGATCCCCCGTGGGGCGCGCACCGAGGCCGAGGGCCGCGCGGCCGTCGAGGAGCTGCACGGGCACGGGGTGGACCTCGTCAAGATCTGGGTCGACGACCGCGGCGGCACCGTCCCCAAGCTCGAGCCGCCCGTGTACCAGGCGATCATCGACGAGGCGCACGCCCGCGGCATGCGGGTGACGGCGCATCTCGGCACCACGAGCGGGCTCGCCGACGCCAAGGCCCTGCTGCGGGCGGGCGTCGACGGCTTCGCGCACACCGTGCGCGACCGCGACATCGACGACGAGTACATGACGCTGGTGCGCGAGCGCCCCGAGGTCTGGACCGTCCCGAATCTGCCCGGCTCGCCGGTCACCCACGATGACCTGTCGTGGCTCGGCCAGACGCTGCCGCCGTTCGAGATCGAGAACCTGCGCCGCGAGGCCGACCGCCTTGCGGCCGAGGGGCCCGGCGCGTTCTTCGAGCTGCAGTGCAGGAACCTCGCGAGGAACCGCGAGGCGGGGATGACCATCGGCATGGGCACCGACTCGGGCGTCAGCGTGGCATGGACCACCCACACCGAGCTTCGCGACATGGCGGGCTGCGGGCTCGACGCGATGGAGGTGATCGAGGCGGCGACGCGGGTCAACGCCGAGATCCTGGGGCTCGACGACCTCGGTACGGTGGCCCCCGGCAGGCAGGCCTCGTTCGTGGTGCTCGACGCGGACCCGCTGGACGACATCACGAACACGCGCCGGATCGACGGCGTCTACCTGCGGGGCGAGCCCGTGGACCGCGAGGCCCTGCGGACGAAGTTCATGGACGGCGTCCGGTAGGAGCCAGGGAGGCTTGCACGGGGATGTCGTTTCCCATCTCTTCAGGCAGTTCGCCCCTGCGCGCGATCAGCATGGGCTGACGCCGGACCGGGACCCGGACCATGGGTTCCACGAGTACCACGCCCGGGAGGCGGAGATCGACCTCGCCCTCGCCCACAACGACTTCTGGTGGGGCCGGGATCCGGAGAGAACACCAGTGCAGATCGTCGCGATGTGCTCCGTGGAACGGCGCACGCGGATCGACGACGAGATCGATTGCCCGTGCCGGCCTGGGCGCCCCGCCGAGGAGACGGCCGGTGCCATCACCGGCTCGCGGTGACGGCGCCGGCTCCATCCCGGCTTGGGCACAGCGGTGAGCGGCGCGAGGCGCGCCTCAGAACGGCGGGCCGTCCCAGCGGTCGCGCCGCACCAGCTCGCCGCTGCCCGCCGCCCCCAGCACCTCGCCGTTGCGGTAGACGATCTCGCCCCGGCGCATCGTCAGGGTCGGCCAGCCCGTCACCACCCGGCCCGCGTGGACCGAGTAGCCGCTGTTCGACAGCATGTCCTCGTTGCGGATGGTCCGCGTCTCCTCCGGGTCCCACAGCACGAGGTCCGCGTCCGACCCGACCGCGATCGCCCCCTTGCGGGGGTACAGCCCGAACAGCCTGGCGGGGTTGCTGGAGGTGACCTCGACGAAGCGCTCCAGGCTGATCCGCCCGTCCCCGACGCCCTCGGAGTAGAGCATCGGCAGCATCACCTGGAGGTTGCTCATGCCCGCGCGGTGCTGCACGACGTTCTGCGCGGGGTCGAGCTTCTGCTCGCGCGTGTAGGCGACGTGGTCGGTGGCCACGACGTGCACGGTGCCGCGGGCGATGCCGTCCCACAGGGCGTCGACGTCGCTCTGCTCCCGCAACGGGGGCTGGCCGATGTAGAGGCCCGGGGTGGGGCCGTCGAACCGCTCGCGGGTCAGGTGCAGGTAGATGGGGCGGGTCTCGACGTACACCGGCAGGCCGCGCGCCTGCGCCCGCTCGGCGACCCGCAGGGCGCCCTCCGACGACAGGTGGACGATGTAGAGGGCGGCGCCCGTCTGCTCGGCCATCGACACGGCGCGCTGCGTGGCCGCGACCTCCGCCGTGACCGGCCGGGCGTCGGGGAAGTTCTCGAGGCCGCCGCGCCCCTCCGCCAGCAGCCGCTCCGACGTGATCTGCACGAGGGCCGCGTCCTCGCAGTGCATCATCATGAGCACGCCGGTCTCGCGGGCCGCGTGCATGGTCGAGACGAAGCCGGCAGCGTTGGCGTCGTAGGTGGGCCTGACCATGAACACCTTGATGGTGGTCTGCCCGGTGGCGGCGAGCTCCGCGAGGGTCTCGGGGGTGGCGGTCGCGGGGTCGGAGACGATGGGGTGGAAGATGAAGTCGGCGATGGCCTGCTCGTCCACGTCCGCCGCCGCCTGCGCCACCGCCGCGGCCGGCGTGCTGCCCGCCCCCACCCCGCCGAAGTTCGAGATCGTCGTGATGCCGCCCGCGAGGGCCGCGCGCGAGCCCGACGTGTAGTCGTCCAGCCGGTCGCGGCCGAGGTGCACGTGGGGGTCGACGCCCCCCGGCAGCACCAGCCGGCCGCGCGCATCGATCTCGCGGCTGTCCGCACCGCGGGCGGCGAGTCCGGTGCCGATCTCGGCGATCGTGGAGCCGACGACCCGGATGTCGGCCGAGCGCAGGCCGCCGGCCGTGAAGACCTCGCCGCCGCGGATGATCGTCTCGGGCCCGGTCTGCGCCCCGGCGGCGAGGGCCGTCAGCCCGAGGGCGCCGAGGGGAACGAGGCTTCGCAGTGCCTTCATCGCCATACCTGTCTCCCGTTCTGCTTCCTCGTTGCGCCGGCGGAAGCGGCCCATTATCGCATCCGCCCTGCTCGCGGGGCCTGCCGGACTCGTCGCGCCGCTCAGCGGCATCGGCGCAACGCCGCCGCCACTGTCCTTCGCTGAGCCGCTCGCGCCCCGGAATCGTCGCGCCGCTCGCCGCGCCGGCGTACGACGACGCCCACCTCTTCCTCGGTCAGCCGATCCTCCCGGAAAATCGCGGCGCCGCTCGCCGCGGCGGCGTGCGTGATTCTCGACCAGACCCGGAACACCACCGCCGAGCGGCACCCGGAGCCGACGGTTGATCGATAATGGCGGTGGTCCGACCGATCGGTCGAGCGATTGGAGGCAGCCATGAGGTTCCGCTGGCCCACCGTCGTCGCCGCGTCGTGTCTCTCGCTGTCGGCGGCCCCGGCCGGCGCGCAGTGGGCGCAGTGCGCGGCCGATCTCGAGGAGCTGCGCGCGGTGGCCCGCGCGGTGCACGAGAGCGCCGACCGGGTCGCGTCGATTGAGACCGCGATCAGGACCGGGGAAGAGGCGTACAACCGGTGCATGGAAGATCGCCAGAACTTCAGCGCCGACCCCGCGACGAACCCGTTCCCCGGCTCGATCAGGCGCAGCAACTGCAGCCAGGAGGCGATGTCGGTTCGATCTGCCGAGCAGCGTTATCCGGTCGAGATGAACCGGGCCCGGGAGGCCTTCGCCAACCTGGCGTTCGCGGTCCAGACGGTGGAGCAGAGCTGTCAGTATCCGCTCGCGGCGATGGCCCCCGCCCCGGGAGGCGCGGCTCGCAGCCCCGCCTGCGACCGCTTCCTGCGGACCCGGCGGGGCGTGCCGGTCGAATCGCTCCGACGCCTTTGCGTGGCCGAGATGTCCCCGGAGGAGTGCCGCGCCTGTCTGGGCGAGCCGCCACGGGAGTAGCCCGCCCATCGTCGCCGGCGATTCCGCCTGGCGTCATCGCAGGTGCGGAGTCCAGCCCGGCCGTCAGGTTGCGCGACGGCCGGGCTGGAGCGTGAAGCCGCGGACCCGCCGTAGCGGGCCGGGCGGCGCCGACTAGTGCTGGGCCGGCCAGCCCTCGTCGAGCGGCAGCGACTCGTCCGCCGTGATCTTCAGGTGGGCGCAGTGGTGATAGCTGCAGGCGCCGGGGTTGTTGCAGGCGTGCTCCGCCATCCACTGGATGACCTGGAGCCAACACCTGTCGCAGTTGATGTTGGGAACGCGGATCTCGGTCTCGAACTCGATCGGGGTCGGCTCGCGCTCGTGGTGGATGAACAGGCCGTCGGCGAGCAGCACTGGCTGCGCGGGCACCTCGACACGAGGCCGGCCGGCGGCACGGGCCCGCCAGCCCGTGACAGCCATGTGAGAATGGGCCGGTCCGACCGGACCGGCGGCCTCGGGACAGAGCCCCATGCCGCGCCGAGACCGGTTCACGCGGGATGCGCCGCCGGTCGGCCCCCGGCGGCGGGTCATTGGAGGTGAGAACGGTGACGACGACTGCAGGCAACGAGCTGGCGGCGGTGTTCGAGACGTCGAAGGGGCAGATACGCATCGCCCTCTTCGCCGACGACGCCCCCCTCACGGTGGCCAACTTCGTGAACCTCGCGCAGCGCGGCTTCTACGACGGGCTCAAGTTCCACCGGGTCATCGCCAACTTCATGATCCAGGGCGGCGACCCCACCGGCACCGGCAGGGGCGGACCGGGCTACAACTTCGACGACGAGTTCAGCCCGAATCGCCGCCACGATGCGGCCGGCATCCTCTCGATGGCCAACGCCGGCCCCGGCACCAACGGCAGCCAGTTCTTCATCACCCACGGCCCCACGCCGCACCTCGACGGGCGTCACTCGGTCTTCGGCCGCGTCGTCTCGGGCCAGGACGTCGTCGACGCGGTCGCGCAGAACGACGTCATGACCAGGGTGGCGATCGAGGGAGACGCGTCGGGCCTGCTCGCGGCGCAGCAGGCGCAGGTGGCCGCGTGGAACCGCATCCTCGACAGCCGTTGAGACCGAAGTCTGCGGGAGGTGCGCGGACGGTTCCAGGGTGGCTCCCACCGTTCCCGGACGGCCCGCACGCCGGCAGGGCTCGGCGGGACGCGGCGCCTTCGGCGCGGGCATCGGACAGGACGCTCAGTGTGCCGTGGCCGCTCTCGCGGCCGTGGTCCGGCGCCGATCTCTGGTAGATTGGTGTCCCCGTGGATACACCCGAAGCGGCTCCCCGCGGGCCCGATCGCCGGTTGTGCGACGACCTCGCGCGCGGCCTGCGCGCCGGGCCGGCGGTCCGCCTCGCGTGGCTGTTCGGAAGCCGAGCGCGCGGCGCGGCCCGCCGGGACAGCGACGTGGACGTCGCCGTGCTCGTCGGCGACGCATGCACAGCCGGGCCGGGAGCGGTCAAGGACACGATGTTCCGGGTAATTGGCGCGCTCGGCCGGTTCGTCCGCAGCGACCTCGTCGACCTCGTGCTCCTCGACCACGCGCCCCCGCTGCTGAGACACCGCGTTATCCGCGACGGCGTCCTGCTGTACGCGCGCTCCGACGCCGAGCGTGCGCGCTTCGTCCGCCGTACGCTCAGGGAGTATCTCGACCTCGAACCCCGGCTGCGCGAGCAGAACCGGCTGCGGTTGCGCCGGCTCAGGGAGGGACGACCGCGCCATGATGGTCGACACCGCGATCTTCTTGCGGCGGCTGGACGCGCTGGACGACTACTTGCGGCGCCTTCGCAGCCTGGGTCGGGCGCGTGAGTCCGACTACCTCGCCGACCCGGGCATCCACGATCTCGCCGCGCGGTACCTGCACCTGGCGATGGAAGCGACCATCGACCTCGCCAACCACTGGATCTCCGATGCGGGCCTGCGGATGCCGGAGACGAACCGCGACGCATTCACCTGCCTGGAGGAAGCCGGCGAGATCGATGCCGAGCTGGCTCGACGTTTGCGCGAGTGGGCGGGTTTCCGCACGTCCTGGTGCACGACTACCTGACCATCGATCACGGCATCGCGTACAGGGCGATCCGCGACGACCTCGGCGACCTCGACGCATTCCGCGGCTGGGCTCTCGGCAAGCTCGACTCCGGCAAGTCCTGAGCGGCTGTGTCCGCGATCACGGCTACTTCTCCAGCGCGACGGGGTCCGGCCGGTCGCGCTCGTTCACCACCGTCTCGAGGGCGGCGATCGTGTCCTCGGCCAGCAGGACTTCGTCGATGTGCTCGAGGAAGTGCGACGCCGTGTATCGTTCGTCCTGGAGCGTGCGCTCGATCACGCGGCTGAACGATTCGCCGGGCCGCTTGCGAGCAGCGAGCAGCTCGTACGATTCCAGGTCGATCGTGATGGTCTTGACAGCCATGCCCGCAGCATACATTTGCCCAGGCTGCTTCATGCCTTCCGCCCGGTGTCTTCTCCCCGGCCGGGTTGACGGCCGCCGGCATCGGAGCGATCATGCGTCGACAGTCGGGTCGAAGGAGACCCGGGAAGGAGCAAGGTCCGTGGCCATCCAGCGATACACGGCGGCGACATGTACGGCGTTCGTTCTGGCGGTGGGCGTTCTCGCCCCGGTCGCGGCCCATGCCCAGCCGGCGGCCGCCGACGATGCGGCGCCCCGGACCGCCTGGGGCGCCCCCGACCTGAACGGCGTGTGGGACTTCCGCACCCTGACCCCGTTCGAGCGGCCCGAGGCCCTGGCCGACCAGGCGGTGTTCACGCCCGAGGAGGCGGCGCAGTTCGAGGCCGATCGCCTCGCCGCGTTCGCGGTCCGCGACGACCAGGAGCCGGCGGACGTGGTGGGCAACTACAACCAGTTCTGGTTCGACCCCGGCAACCGGGTCAGCGAGACCCGGCAGACGTCGCTGGTGACCGACCCGCCCGACGGCCGGGTGCCGCCCCTGTCGGCGGACGCGGCGGCGCGGCGGGAGGCGCAGCAGCAGGCGCGGGCCGGCGTCAACCGCCATTCTCCGACCTCCGGGGGCTGGGTCGAGGACCTCGGGCCGGGCATGTTCGCGGTGCGCTGTCTGCTCGGGTTCAACAGCGGCCCGCCGATGACCCCCGGTGGCTACAACCAGAACCTCCAGGTGTTCCAGACCGAGGACCACGTCGTCCTGCTCAACGAGATGGTGCACAGCTCGCGCGTGATCCCGCTCGACGGGCGCCCCCATGTCGACGACGGCGTGCGCCAGTGGATGGGCGATTCGCGGGGCCGCTGGGAGGGCGACACCCTGGTGGTGGAGACGACGAACTTCCTGCGCGAGACGAGCTTCCGGGGCGGCGTGACCACCGCCGATCTGCACCTCGTCGAGCGGTTCACCCGGGTGTCCGAGGGGACGCTGATGTACCAGGTCACGGTGAACGATCCGAACGCCTGGGACCAGCCCTGGAGCTACCAGATCCCCATGGTGAAGAACGACCAGCCGCTGTTCGAGTACGCCTGCCATGAGGGCAACTACGGGCTCTACAACATCCTCGCCGGCGCGGTGGTGCAGGAAGCGGAGGCGGACGCGGCAGAGCCCGGCCGCTGAGGGTGATGACCGATGCTGACGAGACGCAACCTTCTGCTGGCGCCCCTGGCCGTGCCTTTCGCGCGGCTCGCCGGGGCGCAATCGGCCGAGCCCGGCAAGATGCTGCTGGCCATGCACCAGAACACGTCGCGGGCGGCCGGCTACCGCGGCTCGCTGGAGGGCTGGGCGCGGGCCGGCATCCGCTACGTCGAGCTCAACGACCGGCTGCTGGTCGACTTCCTCGCCAACGACACGCTGCCGGCGGCGAGGCGCGTGATGACCGACAACGGGATGACGCCGGTCTCGGCCGCGGTGGCCCTGCCCGACCTGTGGATTCCGGGGCCGGCACGGGCCGCCTCGCTCGACACGTGGCGGGAACGATGCGAGCAGTTCGCGAGCCTCGGCCTCGAGCGCATCTACTCGCCGTCGGTGACGAACCGGCCGGTCACCGCCGCCGACTTCGACGCCACGCCGGCCGCCATCCGCGAGGTGGCGGAGATCACCGCCGGGTTCGGCCTCACCACGATGATCGAGTTCACGCGGACGTCGACCCACCTGTCCACGCTCACGTCGTCGCTGGCAATGATCCGGGCCGCTGGCCATCCCGCCGTCCGGCCGATGATCGACTTCTTCCACTTCTGGTCGGGCATGAGCAAGTTCGAGGACCTCGACCTCCTCGAGCCGGGCGAGCTGGCCCACACGCACTTCCAGGACCTGCTGGACGGACCGCGCGAGCTCATCGACAACGATTCGCGCATCATTCCCGGCGACGGCATCGCCCCGGTGGTGCGCATCCTGCAGAAGCTGGCCGAGAAGGAGTTCACGGGCGCGCTCTCCGTCGAGCTGTTCCGGGCCGAGCTGGTGCAGGGCGACCCGTTCGAGGTGGCGACCGAGATCCGCAGGAAGTGCGAGGCGGTGATGGAAGAGGCCGGCGTGCTGTAGTCTGAAGGTCTGTGCCGCAGTAATGGTGCCAGGTCCCAGCAGGGCTTGGTTGGGCGGCGAGCGGGGCCGGAGGCGGCGGACTCCGGGCCGGGAATCTGCCCCGTTGCCCTGTGGTAGCATGGCCACGGGGCCGGGCGGGCTTGCGGTGGCCCGGTGAACCGGTGACCCTTGGCGGCGCCATTCCAGAAGCGCCAGCGCATGCCAGTTCGGGTCGCCTGCCGCGCCGCATCGTTCACCGAGGTTGTCGATGAAGACCGTGTCAGCAAAGGCCTACGCGGCGCATACTGCCGCCAACGTGCCGCCCGAGCTGGCCCTCGAGGCCGCGGCCGAGATGGGTGAGATCGCCGGCGACGTTCGCATCCTCAAGTGGATGGTCGGCGCGTCGATCGGGCTGACCCTGGTGATGCTGGCGATGCTGTTCCAAATCGCCCTGCGACTTCCCTGAAATCCTCGATCTCGTGACCCCGCCGACCGGACGGCCAAGGTGTTCGTGGCGTCGGCGGCGGTCGACAATCCTCGCCATGTGCCGGAGGCATCACATGAGATGGATCGGCGCGGTCGTCGTCGCGGTGCTGGCCGCCGGCCCGGCGGGACCGGCCGCTGCCCAGCCCGAGCGGATCGTCAGCATCGACACCCTGAACGTCCGCGACGTGCTCTACCACCTCGGGGGCGGAGGCGGGAACGGGCTCGCCCTCATCGACGAGATCAACGGCGGCGTGGTCCTCATCGACACCAAGCCGCCGGGCTGGGGCGCGGCGGTGCGCGAGGTCATCGAGCAGGTGACGGACCTGCCGGTCACCACCATCATCAACACCCACGCCCACGAGGAGCACGCGGGCAGCAACGCGGAGTTCCCCGACGCGACGACCATCGTCGCGCACGCCAACGCACGGGCGGCGATGCTGCGCGACGGCCGGTACGCGGAAGGCGGCCCGGGGCTGCCCACGACCACGTTCACCGACCGCCACTCGCTGCTCGACGACCTCGATCGCATCGACCTGTACCACTTCGGCCCCGGCCACACCGACGGCGACGTCGTGGTGGTCTTCCCCGCGAAGGGCGTCGCCTATCTCGGCGGCCTCTTTCCCGACCGGGCGGTCCCGGTCATCGACCTCGAGCGGGGCGGCAGCGGGCTCGCCTTCCCCGACACGCTCGATCGCGTCGTCGAGGCCATCGACGGCGTCGCCCGGGTCATCACCGGGCACGGGCCGTTTCCCTCGACCTACGCGGGCCGGGGGCGGCGCGAGCGGGGCGCGGCGCGCGCGTGGAGCGGGTTTCTGACCTGGGGCCACCTCGCCGAGTACGCCGCGTTCACCCGCGACCTCGTCACCGCGGTGGAGCGGGAGTTCACGGCCGGGCGCAGCGCGACCGAGGCGACGGCGACGCTGGAGCGGGAGCTGCCGGGGCGGTACGCCGACTACGACCTGACGAATCTGCAGGCCGCCGTCGATGCGCTCTACACCGAGTTGGCCGCTCGGTGACCCAGGGCCGACCGCGCCGCCGACCCGAGCGGCGACGGGCCCTCCGCCCCCGGTCGCGTCGCGGGCCCGCACGCTACGGCGGTGGCGAGATGCGTTGCCGCGGCCCGGCCATCCGGCAAGGCCGCGACCCAGTCATCCGGGGGGACGGTGACAGGTGTTGCCGCGCCGCGGTCAGCCTCGGGAAGCCGCGGGCAAGGGGCCGCATCCGGGCGTAGTGGCAAGCCCGTGTCGTGCACTGTCGTGACCGGAGCAAATGGCGGCTCGTTCCCACGGAAGCCGGTGGATGGGTATTCGGAACAGCGTCCTGAGTTCGACGGGAGACATTCACGAATGACCAGCGCGAGACTGACCGCGGTTGTCGCCTGCGCGGCCTGCCTGGCCGGCGGCGCGGCGGAGGTGGCGGCCGACGACTGGCCCGAGTTCCGCGGGGCGGGGCGCCTCGGGGTGTGGACCGAGACCGGCATTCTCCGCACGTTCCCCGAGGACGGGTTGAAGGCGCGCTGGCGCACCCCCGTCAAGGCCGGCTACTCGGGGCCGGCGGTGGCCGACGGCCGCGTATTCATCACCGACTGGGAGCCGCGGCAGGGCATGCGCGGGGTCGAGCGGGCGCTGGCCCTCGACGAGGCGACCGGCGAGATTCTCTGGACGCAGTCGTGGGAGGCGGACTACACAGGCATCCAGTGGGAGATTGGACCGGGCGCGACGCCGACCGTCGACGGCGATCGCGTCTACGTCCTCGGACGCACCGGCGTGATGTCGGCCCTGGCCGTCGACACCGGCGAGCTCCTGTGGCGGAAGCACTACGCCGAGGACTACGGCGTCGACCGCATGCAGTGGGGCTTCGACTGGGGCTTCGCGAGCGCGCCCCTCGTCGACGGCGAGCGGCTCATCTGCCTCGTCGGCGGCTCGCCCGACGCCCGCGTGGTCGCCTTCGACAAGATGACGGGGGAGGAGCAGTGGCGGGCCCTGCCGAGCGAGGCCGACCTCGGGGTCGCGCAGCCCATCATCATCGAGGCCGGCGGGGCGCGGCAGCTCATCATCTGGAACCCCGAGGAGGTCGCCTCGCTCGACCCGGTGACCGGCGAGGTCTACTGGCGGCAGCCCTACGTCGTGGGCGGCGCCATGACCGTCGCGGTGCCGGTGCAGGTGGGGGCCCGCCTCTTCTTCACCACGTTCTACGACGGCCCCATGATGCTCGCCCTCAACCAGGACCGCCCGGGGGCGACCATCGCCTGGAAGGGGAGCAGCAACAGCGAGATCCGCACCGAGGGCCTGCACGCGGTGCTCGCCACCCCCATCATCGACGGCGGCTACATCTACGGCATCTGCAGCTACGGCCAGCTCCGGTGCCTGGACGCCGAGACCGGCGAGCGCATCTGGGAGACCCAGGAGGCCACGGTCGAGCGGCGCCGGTGGGTCTCGGGGTTCATGGTCAAGAACCGGGACCGCGTGTTCATCAACAACGACCGTGGCGAGCTGATCATCTCGCGGCTGAGCCCCGCCGGCTACGAGGAGATCAGCCGCACGCAACTGATCGCGCCGACCTCCGACCCCGGCAACCGGCGCGAGCTGCGCAGCGTGAGCTGGGTGCATCCCGCCTACGCCAACCGGCACGTCCTCACCCGTAACGACGAGGAGATCGTCAGCTTCTCGCTCGATGCGGCCGACTACTGACGCGTGCGCGGGGATCCCGACGCCACGAAGCGGTCCGGGGGTGGGGGTTTTCGCCCGAGCCCGGGAGTCGCGGCGCGCGGCTCCGATTCCCGCCATTCAACCCCGGCAGCCCGCGGCCTGTCGACGGGCGGGCTCGCGGCGGAGCGCCGGTTGGGGGCGCGGTGCCGGGGCCGCGCGATTCCTGCCGCCGTGCGCCCGCCTGCGCGCGGGGGTTGTTGCCCCCCTTGCCGGAACCTGTCGGGCTGCGGACCGGGGGGGGGCGGCGCGAACGCGCCCCGCCCCATCTTGCTTCCGATCGCCGAAGTGGGCGATCATGCGTATCCATGCAGGAAGTCTGCGCCTGGACGGCCAGGCCCCTCTGCAAGGCTGATTGGGCGCCAAGCGGAGCCGGAGGCGACGATTGGCGGGCGAGTGGACGAGGAGAAGTGACATGAACCATGGAAGTCGCGCTGCAGCGGGTCGGGCGATCGCCGTCGCCGTCGCCCTGGGGATGCTGGTTCCGGCCGTCGCCGCCGGTCAGGCCGCCGACGAGGCGGTGCCGAGGACCGCGTGGGGCGCCCCCGACATTCAGGGCGTCTGGGACTTCCGCTCGATCACGCCGATGGAGCGTCCCGACGATCTCGGGGACCGCGCCTTCCTGACCGAGGAAGAGGCCGCGAACATCGAGCAGGAGACGCTGGCCCGCAACGAGGAGCTCCTGAACCGTCCCGCGCGCCGGACGGAGGTCACCTCGAGCGTGGACCAGGGGGAGGAGGGCGCCCCCGGGTTCTACAACAACCTGTGGCTCGATCGGGGCACCGCCCCCGTCGGCACCCGGCGCACGTCGCTCGTCGTCGACCCGCCCGACGGCAAGATTCCGGCCCTCGTGCCCGAGGCGGCCGAGCGTCAGGCGCAACTGCGCGCGGCGCGGGAGGGCGTCGACAACCACTCGCCGACGCCGGGCGGCTGGGTCGAGGACCTCGGGGCCAACGGCCTGCAGCTTCGCTGCATCACCGGCTTCAACGCCGGCCCCCCGATGACCCCGGGCGGCTACAACAACAACGTGCAGATCTTCCAGACCCCCGACCACGTGGTGCTCCTCAACGAGATGAACCACAACGCCCGCGTCGTTCCGCTCGACGGGCGGCCGGAGATCGACCTGCCGCAGTGGACGGGCGACTCGCGCGGGCACTGGGAGGGCGACACCCTGGTCGTCGAGACGGCCAACTTCCTGCGCGAGACGAGCTTCCGGTCGGGCGCGACCGACGACAACCTGCGCCTCACCGAGCGCTTCACGCGGGTGTCGCAGGGCATGCTGATGTACGAGGCGACCATCGACGACCCCACCGTCTGGACGAGGCCGTGGACCTACGAGGTGCCGATGGTGTGGAACGAGCAGCCGATGTACGAGTACGCGTGCCACGAGGGCAACTACGGCCTGTACAACATCCTCGCGGGGGCGCGGGTGGAGGAAGCGGCCGCCGCCGCGGCCGAGGCCTCGAGGTAGTCGATTGGAGCTGGAAGCCGGCCGGGCGTCCGCGGGCGCCCGGCGGAGCCGTCAGGCGGGCGGGCCGGGCGGTCGAGCGGAAGCCGTCGAAACGGACAAGGGCGAGCCCGCGGCGCGGGCTGGCGCTCTTCTCACATCAGAGGTGAAGGGAACATGACGATTCGAACACTCGCCGTGCTCGCGGGCAGCGCCGTGCTCGCCCTGTCGCTCTCGGCCCCGGCCGCCGGTCAGTCAGGGAGCGAGACCTTGCGGACCCCGGACGGGCACCCCGACATCAGCGGCGTCTGGGACTTCCGGACCGTGACCCCGCTCGAGCGTCCCGAGGAGTTCGCGGACCAGGCGTTCCTCTCCGAGGAGGAGGTCGCCGCCTACGCGGCCGAACGCGTCCGGGAGAGCAACGCCGACCGCGACCGGGAGGAGCGGAAGCTCGAGACGACCGCCCGGGGAGAGGTGAACGGCACCCGCGAGAGCCGCGACCTCGCCCTCGCCTACAACGACTTCTGGTGGGACCGCGGCGACTCCGTCGTCGAGACCCGCCGCACCTCGCTGGTCGTCGACCCCCCGAACGGCCGGGTGCCGGCGTTGACGGAGGCGGCCGAGGCCCGGGCGGCCGAGCGCCTGCGCGTCAACCAGCGGCCGTCGTGGGGCCCCGAGGACCGACCCCTCGGCGAGCGGTGCATCACCGGCTTCAACTCGGGACCGCCGATGCTGCCCGCCGCCTACAACATGAACGTGCAGATCTTCCAGACCGCCGACCATGTCGTCATCCTCAACGAGATGGTGCACAACGCCCGCATCGTCCCCCTCGACGGCAGCGACCACGGCACCGTGCCCATGTGGACCGGCGTCTCCCGCGGCCACTGGGACGGCGACACCTTGGTCGTCGAGACGAAGAACTTCCTGCGCGAGACCAGCTTCAGGAACTCGAGCGAGAACCTCCACCTCGTCGAGCAGTTCCGGCGCACGAGCGAGGACGTGCTGCTCTACTCGTTCACGGTGACCGACCCGACGACGTGGACGCAGCCGTGGTCGGTGGAGCTCCCGATGCGCCAGAGCGACCTCCCGATCTTCGAGTACGCCTGCCACGAGGGCAACTACGGCATGGACGGCACCCTGACCGGGGCCCGGGCGATCGAGAAGGCGGCGGCGAACGATGGCCAGTAGGGTCGACTGGTACTACCACCGATCGGGTTGAACGAGCTGCAGCAGAGTCTCCAGGTTCCTGGAGGCAAACGGGGTGGACGTCGCCGAACGGGTGCCCGCGAGCCGCAAGCTCGACCGGTCTCACGCCCGCGAGCTGGCCGCGGCGGCGTCGCGCATCATCGTCGCCAAGGGCCGGAAGGTGGTGGAGTTCGAGCCCCGCGGCGCGCCCGACGACGCGGTGCTCGACGCCATGGTCGGCGCCACCGGCAACCTGCGGGCGCCGCTGCTGCGGGTCGGCAAGACCCTGCTCGTCGGCTTCGACGCCGACAGCTACGCCGGCGTGCTCGGCTGACCGCGCCGCTCATCCGAAACCGCATGAGACCGGGCGCCGCTCTGGGAAGCTTGATGATCCTCGGGGCGGCGCTCGGCGGCTGCCGGATCGATACCGGGTTGCCGCCCGCCGACCGGCAGGCGCCGCCGCCGGCTTCCGATTCCGCTACCGCCCCCGAGGCGGAAGACGGGCTTTCGTCGGTCGAGCCGGAGACAGCCGGCGTTCCCGTCGGGCGTCTCGACCCGCCGGGAACGCCCGACGGCATCGTTTACCACGTCGTCAAGGGCGCCCGCTTCTTCGACATTCTCGTCGCCCGTATCGGCAACCGCGAGCACGTCGTGCTGGGGGAGACCGACGATATGTGCCTCGATCTCCCGGACCAGCGGGATTTCGACGGCGACGGAAGCCGCGACGCCCTGGTGTTCCGGAGCCCCCGCTGCCGGGGCGACGTTGCCCCCGGCTTGCTCTTCTTCGTGTCGGCCGACACCGCCTTTCGTCGATCCAACCCGTTCCCCGGGCATCGGCCACGCATCGAACGGTGGAACGGAGAGTGGAGCGTTCTCACCGGCGAGGCCCGGCACGTGCTGCGGAACGGACGCGCGGTGCGCGTCGAGGGGACCGGTTCCGGCGCGTCGCACCGCCCCCTGCCCGGGGATTCCCGTCGTTGACACCGCCAGTGGTGTCGGGCATCTTTGGTACGTGAAGGCCTTCCGACACGCCCGGCACCGTCCCGCGGCCACGGAACGGGGCGAGGCTCGCGCTCCGGTGCGGGCGGATTGGAGCGACGCCGCGGGACGTCTGCGGGCGGCCTACCCGAAACCTCTGCGTAGCGGCACCACGGCGGCAAGGCTGGTTGCGGATGGCCGCGGTGAACGATGAGTCCTTGAAGCCATCTTTCGATACGAAGCCGGCTCCGGGCCCCCGGGGCTCGGTCGCGGCGGCGGCCGCTCCGGGCTGGCACTTCCTCGTCCGATGGACGGCCGCGTGGCTCGCCGTCGGCGTGGTCTTCGCGGCCGGCGTGTCGTTCGGGACCGGCGTCGACCTCGGCCCGGTCCTGCGGCTGAGCGTGCTGTTCGCCGAAGTCGTCGGGTTCAGCGCCTACATCTCGGCGCGGCTGGTGTCCCCGCTGCTGGCGCGGCTGCCGGGGGCCCTGCGCCTGGCGCTCGACGCGCTGATCGTCGTGTCGGGGACGATCTTCGGCTCGATCCTGGTCATCTTCACCGACCCGCTCTACGTGGCGGCGCAGCCCCGCGCCGCCCTGCTGCTCGTCGCGTTCAACGCGGTGCTCGCGGCGGGGGTCGCGGTGGCCCTGGGCACCTACGACCGGATGCGCCGCCAGATCGAGGCGTCGTACCGCGTTCTCCGGGAACGGGACGCGCTGGAGCGCGAGCTCACCGTGGCCCGCGACGTCCAGCGCGAGCTGCTGCCTCGCGAGGTCCCCGACGTAGCGGGCCTGGAGCTGGCCGGGGTCTGCCGGCCCGCCATCGCGGTGGGCGGCGACCTCTACGACTACCTGCAGGACGGCGACGGCCGGCTGGGCGTGTTCATCGCCGACGTATCCGGCAAGGGCGTTCCCGCCGCCCTCCTCATGGCCAACCTGCAGGCCTCGCTGCGCAGCCGTTTCCCGATCGCGGAGACTCCGGGCTCCCTCGCGGCGGGCCTCAACGAGGCGTTGTGCGGCTCGTCGTCCGCCGCGCGCTACGCCACCGCGTTCCTCGCCACCTTCGACCCCGAGACGCGCCGCCTGTCCTACACCAACGCCGGGCACCTGCCGGCGATCCTCGTTCGTGACCGCGAGACGGCGCGTTGCGAGGACGGCGGCATGCCCATCGGGCTGTTCGAGGGGACAGACTACGAGACGGGCGCCCTGACGCTCGCCCCCGGCGACCTCCTGGCCCTGTTCACCGACGGGGTCAGCGAGGCTCCCGCGCCCGACGGCGAGGAGTTCGGGGCGGAGCGGCTGGCCGGGCTGCTGCGCGCCCATCGCGCGCGCCCGCTCGGCGCCGTCATCGACACCGTGCTCGACGCCCTGCTGCAGTGGACCGGCCCCGTCGACGCCCACGACGACGTCACCCTCGTCCTCGCGAGGGTGCGGTGACCGCGACCCGCGACGCCGGGCGCCTTGCCGGGTTTCGGGCCGCGCCCGAGCGGGGCGCGCGTTCGGGGGCCTCGCGGCCGCCGTCGGGCGTTGGGCGCCACGCCGGACTCTGGGTGACGGCGAGCAGCCTCTCCGGCCTCGCCGTCGGCCTCGGGGTGAGCGTCTTCCAGGGCGACGGCATCGAGCGTCCGACCCTGCTCATATCGACGCTGTTCGCGAACGTGGTCGGCGTCACCGCGATGGTCTGCTCGGTGTGGTTGTTCCCGCGGCTGCGCGGGCGCTCGGGCCTGCTCCGGTTCCCGCTGCTCGTCCTTGCGCTGCTGTCGGGCGCGATCCTCGGCAGCCTCGCGGTGCTCGGCGCCTACCCGCTGTTCGTGTTCCGCGAGCCCCGGCTCGCGGTCGGGGTCATCGTCCTCAACAGCATCCTCGCGCTCGTGGTGGGAGGCATCGTCCTCGGCTACGAGGAGATGCGGCTGCGGCTGCAGGACGCCCTGCGGGAGATGCGCGAGGTGCGGCTGGTCGAGGCGCGGCTGCGCGAGGAGGCGGCGCGCGCCGAGCTGGCGGCGCTGCAGGCGCGCATCAACCCGCACTTCTTCTTCAACACCCTCAACACCATCGGCTCGCTGGTCGAGGAGGATGCGCGGACGGCCGAGGAGCTGCTGGAGACCTTCGCCGACCTCTTCCGCTACGCCTTCGCCGCGGCCGACGCCGCGCCCGTCGCCCTGCGCGACGAGATCGCCTTCACCCGGGGCTACCTGCGCATCGAGCAGGTGCGCTTCGGCGACCGGCTGCGGGTGGCCTGGGACGTCGCGCCGGACGCGCTGCGGGTGCGGGTGCCCGGTCTGATCCTCCAGCCCCTGGTCGAGAACGCGGTGGGGCACGGGCTCGCGCCGCGGGCGCGCGGGGGGCGCATCGACGTCTCGACCGTTCTCGATGACGGCGTGCTGCGCATCGACGTCGTCGACGACGGGGTGGGGCTCTCCGGCGATGGGGACGACCTGATCCGTGACGGCCACGGGCTGGGCAACGTCGCCGGCCGGCTCCGGGCCTCGTACGGCGCGCGCGCGGCCCTCGCGCTGTCCGCGGGGCCGGGCGGCGCGGGCGCCCG
>JAJEFC010000261.1 GCA_022820675.1 Vicinamibacteria bacterium
CGGGCGCCCCGGCCGCGGGCGCCCCGGCCGCGGGGGGGCCGCCCACGACGCCGGGGCGGCTCCCCTGGCGGTCCATCCAGCGGTAGACGTAGGCGGCGGCGACGACGATCAGGATGCCCGGCCACACGTAGAGGTGCAGGACGTCGAGCAGGGTCCGGTTCTCGGCCACCATCGACAGCGAGCCGAGGCGCACCACGTTGACCGCCGTGACGGCGGCCAACCCCACCGCGGCCCCCTGCAGCCGCGAGCCCCACGCGGCCGGGTACGCGAAGATGGCCCCCATGCACAGGGCCATGGGGTCGCCGCCGCTGCAGCTCGCGTCGGCGTATAGCAGGCCCGACTTCACGCCCATGAGCTGCTCGGCCACGCGCTGCTGGAGCTGCGCGAACGGGGTCAGCAGGTTGCTCTCGACCCACCCCAGGCGCATCAGCCCGAACAGGCCCACGAACCACGCGCCGATGGTCAACGCGAACCGCAGCCCGCCCCCGCCGTCGCCCGCTCGGGCGGCGGGGTCGGCGGCCGGTTCGCGGTCGTCGGCGCGGGTCGGGGGGGCATTGTCCATCGGTGCCTCTCGATGCTCGGTGTATCGGGGGATTATACCGTCGACGGGCTGCGCGGTCGCCACGCCCTCGCCTCGGCGCCGGCGCAGTCTCGCGCGACGTCGGCCCGTCGCGGGGTGAGAACCGTCAACCACGCGCGACGACGGGCACGTCTGCGCCGCCGACGCTACTCCAGCACGACCGGCAGCCGGGCGATGACGTCGTCGCCGTCGCGGACCACGAGGGCGTGCGTGCCGGCCGCCCACGTCCCGTCCGGCGAGACGAAGTAGAGGTCGCCCCAGGCGTGGCGCTGGCGGCCGATGCGGGCGATGCGGTCGGGAACCCCGCCGCGGGGGTGCATGCCGAAGAAGAACCGGAACCCCGCCGGCTGCCTGATGTAGTCGACGACCCGGTGGTGGAAGTTGTTCACCTCGTTCTGGAGCTGCCGCACGCCGCCGATGTCGCGCCGGTGGTCGCGCACGGCCGCCACCGGCACCTCGACCCCGTCGGGCCGGACCAGCACGATGTCGTCGGGCCTCACCGACATCGACTCCATGGTGCCGAAGCCCACCTGGATGAACAGCCACCGCGACTCGTGCCGCACCTGCGCATGGGCGTAGGCCGCGACCACCTGCAGCTCGCCGTCGTCGTACTCGGCGACGGCGGCCTCGCGGAAGCGGGTGTCGGGAAACTCCTCGAGCGACGGCGGCTGCCCGAGGGCCGGCGCGGCGCACGCCAGCGCGACGACCACGGTGCGGATGGTGCTCCTGAACATGTGTCTGCCTCCCCCGGGCGTGCCGCGCTCCCCGGCCGTGGAGGCAACTGTACCACCGATGCTCGCGGGCGATCGCGCCGATCGGCCGCGACGACTCACCATCCGAGAAGCCCGGCGGCCGGCCAACTTGCTGCGACGTGATCGACGATGATACTCTATATTCCAGAATCTGGAATATAGAACGCTCATGAGCCGCCTGTCCCTCCTTCCGCAGGACGTTGTCGTACTGGCCAAGCTGTTGCTCTATGCCAGGCCGCGCCCATCCCTCGTGCGAATGGCCATCGATCTGTTCCTCAGCGCCTCTCAAGTCCACGCCGCCCTCATCCGACTGGCGGCCTCGCGGCTCGTCTTCAACGACGCCCGCGACAGCAGACCGAACCACCGCGCCGCCGAGGAATTCCTGGTGCACGGCGTGAAGTACGCGTTTCCGGCAATCCGGGGCGCCGTCACGCGCGGAATGCTCACCTCATACGCCGCGCCACCCCTGAACCGCCAGATCTCCGGTGGGACGGATCTGCCGCCAGTCTGGCCTCTCGCGAGTGGTGTGGACCGTGGCGTGGCGCTCACCCCGCTCCACAAGATGGTACCCCTTGCTGCGGGTGCGGACCCCGGACTCTACGAGTTGCTGGCTCTCATCGACGCCCTGCGTGACGGTCGTGCACGAGAGAGAAACCTCGCAGAGCAGGAGATCATCGAGCGCGTACGACGACCTCGCCATGCCTGATCCCAACCTCCAACTGCTGGAAGCCACCGCGCGAGTGCTGGAGCCGTTGCTCGACGAGATCGTGTTCGTGGGCGGCTGCGTTACGGGACTGTTGATCACCGACCCGGCGGCGGCCGGCATGCGGCCCACGACCGACGTGGACGCGATAGCGGAAGCGTGCTCGTACTCCGAATACAGCGCCCTGACCCAGCGGCTCCGTGACCTCGGACTGACCGAAGACAATCGAGAAGGTGCGCCCACCTGCCGATGGCGCCACGGGAACCTGACCGTGGACATCATGCCGGTGGACGGACGAGTTCTCGGCTTCGCCAACCGCTGGTACCGACCCGCGGCAGTTGCCGCCGATCGGCTCGATCTGGCCGGGTTGACCCTCCGTCACATTACGTCGGTCTACTTCGTGGCAACCAAGTTGGAGGCATTCCACGGTCGAGGCGAGCGGGACTACCTCGGCAGTCACGACCTCGAGGACGTGATGACCGTGGTCAACGGACGCGAGGAACTCGTCGCCGAAGTGCTGAACGCACCGGCTGACGTGCGGGGCTACATCCAGACGGAATTCGCGAGCCTGCTCGAGCAAAGGGACTTCCTCGACGCGATGCCGGGATTCCTGCCCCCGGACGAGCCGAGCCAGACTCGTCTCCAGGTGCTGCGACGGCGACTCCAGACCGTCACGGGGTCGGCGTAGGCGTCCGCCGCCGTCACCGCGCCGCC
>JAJEFC010000052.1 GCA_022820675.1 Vicinamibacteria bacterium
CGGGCGCAGATGCACACGCGGGCGCCCTCGGCCACGAGCGAGCGGGCGCTGGCCAATCCCAGCCCGCGGCTCGATCCGGTGATGACGGCCACCTTGCCGTCGAGCTGCAAATCCATGTCATCCTCGGGGTCCCGCCGGCTCGGGCGTCGCCTGCGGCTCCGCTCACCGCCCGACCGACCCTCCAGGAGCCCGCGCCGTTCTACGACGCAGACGCCCAAGGCCGCCTGCAGCCCCGCTCGCGGCCCCACCGATCATCGAGAGCGTCGGCGCCTCGGGTAAGGTCGCCTGCGGCCCCGCTCGCGGCCCCACCGATCATCGAGAGCGTCGGCGCCTCGCGTGCGAGCCGGCACTGCGTCGACGGCGCAGGCGCCGGCGTGCCGTGCCGGGGAGAAAGGTTGCCGGCGTGTCCGTCGTCTACGACATAATAGGCGACGACTCAGATGCTGACCGCTGCAACGCTCGGCATGACCTGCTATGGCCTGTACTCGCTGGGTACGGGTCTCCTCGACCTGTTCGGGGCCTCTCGGCTCGATCTTCTGGCCAACGTCGGCCTGATCATCCTCGGCGCCATGCTCGTGCTGGCGGGGCTCCTGGTCCGGGTCGGCCTGCCCGGCAGCCTGGCCCTCGCACTGGCCGCCCTCTTCGGGCTGCAGTCGCTGGCCCTCCACAACGCCGGCTATCTGTACGGGCAAATCGCACCCGAGCCTCAGATCGCCCGCGGCCTGTTCGCGACGGTCCTCGTCGCCCTGGCCTACTTCGGGCGCGGCAGCGACGATCCGGCCTGACGACCCCCGGCTGAAGACCCCGCCGCAATCGACCGGCGGTGCATCGCGCCCGACTGCGCCCTCTTCGGTGCGCGAGGCCAATATGCGCGCTCGCCGCGCCTTGGCAGGCAGGCGCCGCGCCGGTGCGGGGACTCCGCCACGGACCGCCGAGCCAGCGGCAGAGACCTCCCGCGCCAGATCGGCGCGGCCACGCGACGCCACGGACCGCCGAACCCGCATCAGAGAACCCCCCGCGCCAGGTCGGCGCGGCCACGACGCCACGGCTGCCGAGCCAGCGGAGAAACCTCCCGCGCCAGGTCGGCGCGGCCGCGCGACGCCACGGGGTCCGTCGCGGGCGTCAGGCGCAGCCGCTGGTGGCGCCGCAGTTGACGCACTTGTAGCAGCTTCCGTTGCGGATCATGATGGCGCCGCAGGTGGAGCACGACGGCGCGTCCTGATCGTTCTGAATCGCGAACGGAGCTCCCCGGCCGGCCGTCCCCCTCGCGGCCGACGGCGCGGCCGGCCCGGCGCCCGCGCCACGGTCCGCGAGCTCGGCGGAATCGGCCGGGCGGGCGTCCGCCGTCACGTTGACCCCCGCGCGGAACTGCGCTTCCGGCGACAGGAACTTCGTGGCCATCCACCGGAAGATGTAGTCGACGATCGACTTGGCGATCGCGACGTCCCGGTTCCGGGTCCGCCCCGCGGGCTCGAACCGCACGTGGCTGAACTTGTCCACCAGCACCTGCAGCGGCACTCCGTACTGCAGCGCGTAGGACACCGCCTGCGCGAACGCGTCGGCGAACCCGGAGATGGTCGAGCCCTCCTTGGCCATCACCAGGAAGATCTCGCCCGGCGCGCCGTCCTCGAAGAGCCCGACGGTGATGTACCCCTCGTGCCCGGCGATGTCGAACTTGTGGGTGATGGCCTGACGCTCGTCCGGCAGGCGGCGGCGGGACGGCCCCGCGCCGGCCGCCGCGACTGCGTCGGACGCGGCCGCCCCCGCGGACTCGGCGGCCGGCCCCTTCCGGGTGGTGTTCAACGGCTGCGTGCGCTTGCTGCCGTCCCGGTAGATGGACACCGCCTTCGTGCCGAGCCGCCAGGCGTCGAGGTACGCCTGCTCGATCTCCTCGACCGTCGCGTCGGGCGGGACGTTGATCGTCTTCGAGATGGCGCCGGAGATGAACGGCTGCGCCGCCCCGATCATCCGGATGTGCCCCATGTGGTGGATCGACCGGCGCCCGCGGGCCGGCTTGAAGGCGCAGTCGAACACCGGCAGGTGGTCGGGCTCGAGGTCCGGCGCGCCCTCGATGGTCTCGTGCTCGTCGATGTAGGCCACGATGGCGTCCACCTGCGGCTCGTCGTACCCCAGGTTGCGCAGGGCCATGGGGACGGTGGTGTTCACGATCTTCATCAGCCCGCCGTCGACGAGCTTCTTGTACTTGACGAGGGCGATGTCGGGCTCGACCCCGGTGGTGTCGCAGTCCATCATGAACCCGATGGTGCCGGTGGGGGCGAGCACCGTGGCCTGGGCGTTGCGGTAGCCGTGGGCCTCGCCCAGCTCCACCGCGTCGTCCCAGGCGCGGGACGCCGCCGCGAAAAGCGGGCCGGGCACGCGCTCGGGGTTGACGCCGCGCAGCGCGTCGCGGTGCTTGTTCATCACCCGGAGGAACGGCTCGCGGTTCTCGTCGAACCCCGCGAACGGTCCCCCGTTGTCGCGGGCGATGCGGGCCGACTGGGCGTAGGCCTCGCCGGTCATGAGGGCGGTGAGGGCGGCGGCCCAGTCGCGCCCCTCGTCGCTGTCGTAGGGAATGCCCCGCGACATCAGCAGCGCCCCGAGGTTGGCGTAGCCGAGTCCGAGGGGGCGGTAGTCGTGGCTGTTGCGCGCTATCGCCTTCGTCGGATAGCTGGCGTTGCCGACGATGATCTCCTGCGCGGTGATCATCGTCCGCACCGCGGCCGAGAACGCGGCGGCGTCGAACTGCCCCTCCTCGTCGAGGAACTGCATGAGGTTGAGCGACGCGAGGTTGCAGGCGGAGTCGTCCAGGAACATGTACTCCGAGCAGGGGTTCGAGGCCTTGATGCGGTCGGTGTTCGGGCAGGTGTGCCAGTCGTTGATGGTGGTGTCGAACTGCATGCCGGGGTCGCCGCACACGTGCGTGCCCTCGGCGATGAGGCGCATCAGGTCGCGGGCCCGGTGGGTCGACATGACCGTCCCGTCGGTCACCGCCCGCGTCTCCCACGCCTCGTCGTCGACGACCGCGCGCATGAAGTCGTCGGGCACCCGCACGCTGTTGTTGGAGTTCTGGAAGAACACCGACGAGTACGCGGTGCCCGTGAACGACCCGTCGTAGCCGGCGTCGATCAGCGCCCACGCCTTGCGCTCCTCGTCCACCTTGCAGTTGATGAACTCGACGATGTCGGGGTGGTCGGCGTTCAGCACCACCATCTTGGCGGCCCGCCGGGTCTTCCCGCCCGACTTGATGACCCCGGCGAACGCGTCGTACCCCTTCATGAACGAGACCGGCCCCGAGGCGGTCCCCCCGCCGCCCAGCAGTTCGCGCGACGACCGGATGGACGACAGGTTGGTACCCGTCCCGGACCCGTACTTGAACAGCATCCCCTCGGTCCTGGCCAGGGTCAGGATCGACTCCATCGTGTCGTCGACCGAGTTGATGAAGCAGGCCGAGCACTGGGGCGCCTTCTCGAAGCCGCAGTTGAACCAGACCGGACTGTTGAACGCGGCCTTCTGGAAGACGAGGAGGTGCTTGAGGTCGTCGTTGAACGCCTGCCGGTCCGCGTCGCCGGCGAAGTAGCGGTCCTTGCGGGCCCACCCGGTGATGGTGTCGACGACCCGCCCGATGAGCTGCTTGACGCTCCGCTCGCGCTCGGGGGTGCCCAGCACGCCGCGGAAGTACTTGGACACCACGATGTTGGTGGCCTGCTGGGACCAGAACGCGGGGACCTCCGCGTCGCGCTGCTCGAAGACCACCTCGCCCCGCTCGTTGCCGATGACCGCGCTCCTCGACGCCCACTCGATCTCGTCGAACGGATCGGACCCTGCTCGCGAGAAGCACCGGGCGAACTCCAGGCCTCGGCGATCGGGCTTCGAAGGCTCTACGTCTGCCTGAGGCGCAACCGCCTCCGGTTCATGAAC
>JAJEFC010000326.1 GCA_022820675.1 Vicinamibacteria bacterium
CGCCCGCGCGCGGGCGGCCCTCCCGCCGTCGCCGCCCGCGGCTCCATCGACCCGGCGTGCTCGGGCGGCTCCGTCGGTCGGCCGCGGCGGACCGGCAGCTCCGCGAGCTCCGCCATCAGGGCGGCGGAACGCCGCCGCTCGGCCCGGACGCGCTGCCACGAGACGAGGGCCATCGCCCACGCCAACAGCAGCGACACGATCGCGACGACGACCAGCGTAGCGTCCATGATGCTCTCGGATATTCCCCCGCGGCGCCCGTATCCGGGCCTCGTTCTCGTACCCTTACGTCGGTCGCGTCGACGCCGGGCTGTAGGGGGAGCCCGCGGATCGGGTTGGGCACGTCGCCGGGGTCGGGCACGTCGCCGGGGTCGGTCGGCGCCGCGCGCTCGCCGGCCCATCGTCGCCTGCGGCTCCGCTTGGCGCCCCGACCAAGCCTGCAGGAGTCCGCGCCGTTCCAAGGCGCAGACTACGGTGCGGGATCCGGCTTCACGCCCTCGGTGAACAGCAGCCCCTGCCGCTCGGCGAGGGTGCGCACCGGCTTGAAGCCCTCGGCGCGGAGGGCGGCCTCGGCTCCCCCCTGCGAGCGATAGTGGGGGTCGAGGGCGCGCCCGGAGAAAAGCGCCCCCAGCCCGCCGCGCGGCGCCGACTCGATGATCAGGCACCGGCCGCCGACGCGGAGCACCTGGCGGGCCCCCTGCAGGGTCCCCACGCGCTCGTGGGGGCGCATCGCGCCGATCAGGGCGGGTATGACCACCACGTCGAACCACCCCTGCGCGAACGGCGGCGTCCGCAACGGGGCCACCTTCACGTCGACCAGCACCCCCCGCGACTGGGCCGCGCGGTTGATCGGCGCGGCCCCGCCGTCGTCCGGGACGAGGGCCGACGCCTGTCCGCTGATGCCGACCCTGGCGGCGAGCATCGCGATGAGGCGCGGGTCGCCGCTTCCGATCTGCAGCACCTTGTCGCCGAGCCGCAACCCGGCCATCGAGACCCGGAGGTCGGTTTCGCCCTTCAGCTTCTTGAGAATCGGCATGTCATCCGAGATGAAATAACGATGGAGCCGGCTCGGCGGCGGCCGGCGTCGCGCGGTCTGGCGGGCGGAAACCACGCCCAATGAGCCCCAAAACGCCATGATATAGTGGCCGGTCGTGAAACGCCCAGTCGAAATCGCGTCCGCTCACGGCAAGCTCGGTGTTCTTCTCGTCGGAATGGGGGCCGTCAGCACCACGTTCATCGCCGGCGCCCTGCTCATCCGGAAAGGGCTGGCGCCCTCCATCGGCTCGCTCGCAGAACGGGGAACGGTGCGGCTGGGCAAGCGCAACGAAGGCCGTTCGCCGCTCATCAAGGACTTCGTCCCGCTCGCGTCCCTCGACGACCTCGTCTTCGGGGCCTGGGACATCTTCGAGGACAACGGGTTCGAGGCGGCCGCCACCGCCGGCGTCATCGAGTCGTCGCTGCTCGAGCAGGTGCGCCCCGAGCTCGAGGCGATACGGCCGTGGCCCGCGGTGTTCGATCAGCGCTACGTCAAGCGGTTGATGGGCACCAACGTCAAGACCGGCGCGACCAAGCGGGACCTCGCCGAGCAGGTGCGCGCCGACATCCGCGCGTTCAGGGACGAGCACGGCCTCGCGCGCCTCGTGATGATCTGGTGCGGCAGCACCGAGATCTTCATGACCCCGGCCCCCGAGCACGAGTCCGTCGCGGCCTTCGAGGCGGCGATGGACGCGAACGCCGAGAGCATCTCGTCGAGCATGATCTACGCCTGGGCCGCGTTGAAGGAGGGGATTCCCTATGCCAACGCGGCGCCGAACCTGAGCGCGGACATTCCCGCCCTCGACCGGCTCGCCCTCGACAACGGATCGCCGGTCGCCGGGAAGGACCTGAAGACCGGCCAGACCCTGATCAAGACCATCGTCGCCCCCGGCCTCAAGGCGCGGCTCATCGGCGTGTCCGGCTGGTACTCGACCAACATCCTCGGGAATCGCGACGGCGAGGTCCTCGACGATCCCGAGTCGTTCAAGACCAAGGAAGAGAGCAAGAAGTCGGTCCTCGACTACATCCTGCAACCGGAGCTCTATCCCGACCTGTACGACGACCTCTGCCACGTCGTGCGCATCAACTACTATCCGCCGCGGGGGGACAACAAGGAAGGCTGGGACAACATCGACCTGGTGGGCTGGCTCGGCTATCCGATGCAGCTCAAGATCAACTTCCTGTGCCGCGACAGCATCCTCGCCGCCCCCATCGTGCTCGATCTCGTGCTCTTTCTCGATCTGGCGAAGCGCGCGGGCATGAGCGGCGTTCAGGAATGGCTGTCGTTCTACTTCAAGAGCCCCGTGCACGCGCCGGGGCTCTATCCCGAGCACGACCTCTTCATCCAGTTGATGAAGCTCAAGAACACCCTGCGCTGGCTGCGGGGCGAGGACCTCATCACCCACCTGGGTCTGGAGTACTACGACTGAGGATCCACGGTTTCACGACACCGGGGGCCTGCGCCGGGGGACGGCCCGGACTCCTGGAGGGTTGACCTGGCTGGCGCGCTCCGGCGCCGCGGGATGTCACGCATGAATCAGAGTCAGCTTCTTCAGCCGGTCCTCTTCGGCGGCCTCTTCATCGGCGTGCTCTCCGGCCTGCCGATCATCGACATCGGCAACTGCTGCTGCTGCCTCTGGGTCATCGGCGGCGGAATGCTGACGGCCTGGCTGCAGCAGCGCGAGCGGCCCGAGCCGCTGACCCTCGGCGAGGGGGCCTTCGGCGGATTCCTGGCCGGCATCGCGGGCGCGGTCGTCTACCTGGCGGTGGCCATACCGGTCAGCATCGTCACCGCGCCGCTCCAGCGCGGCATGATGGAGTTCCTGGTCGACTCGGGGGCCGACTTCCCCCCCGAGGTCCTCGAAATGCTCGAGAACATGGGTTCCGAGGGCGTCATCGTCGGCGTCTTGATCTGGTTCGTCGTCATGCTGATCGCCGGCATGATCTTCGCCACCCTCGGCGGCCTGCTCGGCGTGCTGATCTTCCGGCCGTCGCCGCCAGCGCCGCCGTACCCGCCGGCACCGCCGTCGCCGGCGCCGCCGCCTCCTCCGGTGCCGTACTGAGTCGGCCGCCCGCTAGGAGTCTGCGCCGCAGGAATTCTCAACATGTAGTAGCCGATCGGGCCCAAAACTTGTTCCACGGCGCAGACTCCTAGCCCGCCAATCGTCGCCTTCGGCTCCGATTGCCGCCCAACCAACCCTGCCAGGAGTCTGCACCGTTCTACGGCGCGGACTCCTGGGCCGGGTCGGGCCGGGTTCCGCCGGCGCAGGGTTCCGGCAGGGGTGGGGAAGGCGGTCAGATCCCGTCCTCGCGGTACTCGCCGAAGACGGCGCGGAGGGTGTCGGCGATCTCGCCCACCGTGGCCCGGGCCTCCACCGCGGCGACGATGGGGGGCACGAGGTTGCCGCCGCCGCGGGCCGTCGCGGCCACCGCGTCGAGGGCGGCGCGCCATCCCGCCCGGTCGCGCGAGGCCCGCACGCTGGCCACCCGATCGCGCTGCCCGGTCTCGACGTCGGGATCGATGCGCAGGATGTCGATGCTCACGCCGCCGTCGTCGTCGTAGCGGTTCACCCCCACCACGGTGCGCTCGCCGCTGTCCACCGCCTGCTGGTCCCGGTACGCCGATTCCTGAATCTGCCGCTGGATCTCGCCCCGCTCGATCGCGGCCAGCGTCCCCCCCTCGGCGTCGATGCGCTCGAGAATCGCCCGCGCCTCGCGCTCGATGGCGTCGGTCAGCGCCTCGACGACGTGCGAGCCGGCGACCGGGTCGACGGTGTTGACCACCCCGGTCTCGGCCGCGATGACCTGCTGCGTGCGGAGGGCGATGTGGGCCGAGGTCCGGGTGGGCAGGGCGAGGGCCTCGTCGCGGCCGTTGCAGTGCAGCGACTGGGTGCCCCCGAGCACCGCGGCCATCGCCTGCAGGGCGACCCGCACGATGTTGTTGTCGGGCTGCTGCGCCGTCAGGGTGCTGCCGGCGGTCTGGGTGTGGAAGCGCATTTGCTGGGCCCGGGGCTCGGCGGCGCCGAAGCGGTCGCGCATGAGGCGGGCCCAGAGGCGCCGGGCCGCCCTGAACTTGGCGATCTCCTCCAGGAAGTCGTTGTGGGCGGCGAAGAAGAACGACAGCCGGCGCCCGAAGGTGTCGACGTCGAGGCCGGCGGCGACCGCCGCCTCCACGTAGGCCACGGCGTGGGCGCAGGTGAAGGCGACCTCCTGGACCGCCGTCGCCCCCGCCTCGCGGATGTGGTAGCCGCTGATCGAGATGGGGTGCCAGTTGGGCAGCTCCGCGCCGCAGTACTCGACGACGTCGGTGACGATGCGCAGCGAGGCCCGCGGCGGAAAGATGTAGGTCCCGCGGGCGACGTACTCCTTGAGGATGTCGTTCTGCACCGTGCCCGCGACGGCCTTCGGCTCCACCCCCTGCCGCCGGGCGGTGGCGACGTACAGCGCGAGGAGGATGATGGCGGTTGCGTTGATCGTCATCGAGGTGGAGACTCGGTCGAGGGGAATGCCGTCGAAGAGGACGCTCATGTCCTCGATGGAGTCGATGGCCACCCCCACCCGGCCCACCTCGCCCCGCGCGAGGGCGTGGTCCGAGTCGTAGCCGATCTGGGTCGGCAGGTCGAACGCGACGCTCAGCCCGCTGCCCCCCTGCTCGAGCAGGTAGCGGTAGCGCCGGTTCGACTCGGCCGCGGTGCCGAAGCCGGCGTACTGGCGCATCGACCACAGCCGGCCGCGGTACATCGTCGGATGGATGCCGCGGGTGAACGGAAACGCGCCGGGCGCTCCCAGGGCGTCTTCGGCGGCCCGGTCGGGCGGGGTGGCCGGAGCGGCGGCTTCTGGAGGCATGGTGCGATTCTAGCAGCGCCCCCGTCGCGCCGCGCTACTCGACCCAGCCGCGCAGGTCGCGCCCGGTCATCTCCGGCGGCGGTGCGATGCCCAGGATGCCGAGCATGGTCGGGGCGACGTCGCGCAGCGTGCCGTCGGCGAGTGGCATCCCCGCGTCGAGGTCCGGACCCGCGAGCACCACGGGGACGGGATTGGTGGTGTGCGCGGTGTGCGGGCCGTTGCGCTCGGCGTCCCACATCTGCTCGGCGTTGCCGTGGTCGGCGGTGACGATGACGGTGGCCCCGGCCGCCCGGGCCGCGGCGAGGATGCGCGCGAGGCAGCCGTCCAGCGTCTCGACCGCCGCCACCGTCGCGTCGAGCCGGCCGGTGTGACCCACCATGTCGGCGTTGGCGAAGTTGCAGACGACGACGTCGTGCCGCCGGCCGGCGAGGTCCGCGACCAGGTGGTCGGTGATGGCGGCCGCGCTCATCGCGGGCTGGAGGTCGTAGGTGGGAACCGACGGGGACGGGACGAGGATGCGGTCCTCGCCGGGCGGCGGCTGCTCGTCGCCGCAGTTGAAGAAGTAGGTCACGTGGGCGTACTTCTCGGTCTCGGCGAGCCGCAGGCTGGTCCGCCCGTGCGCCGCGAGCACCTCGGCCAGGTTGCCCGAGAAGGTCTGGGGCGGAAACACCACGGGCAGGCCGAACCTGGCGTCGTACCGCGTCAGGGTCAGCACGCGGAGGGCCGGCGGCGACTGCCGCTCGAAGCCGTCGAAGTCGGCGAAGGCCAGGGCCCGGGTGAGCTGCCGGGCGCGGTCGGCCCGGAAGTTGAAGAAGACGACCGCGTCGCCGTCGCGCATCCGCCCCACCGGCCGATCGTCGGCGTCGGTGACGACGCTCGGTTCGATGAACTCGTCGGTGACGCCGCGGGCGTAGGCGTCTTCGACGAGGGCCACGGGGTCGGCCCCGCGGTGTCCGACGCCCCGCGCCATCGCCTCCCAGGCGAGCCGCGTGCGGTCCCACCGGTGGTCGCGGTCCATGGCGTGGTAGCGGCCGCTCACCGTCGCGATCCGGCCGACGCCGGCGTCGGCGAAGCAGCGTTCCAGAGCGGCCAGGTACTCCACGCCGCCGGTCGGGGCGGTGTCCCGACCGTCGGTGACGGCGTGCACCAGCACCCGCGACAGGCCCCGCCGCGCCGCGAGCCGCACCAGGGCGTGGAGGTGCCGCTGGTGCGAGTGCACGCCGCCGTCCGACAGAAGGCCGACGAGGTGCAGCGTGCGGTCTCCACCGGTGCAGGCATCGAGCAGGGTGGTCAGCGGGACGTTGCCGGCCAGCCCGTCCCGCGCGATGGCCCGGTCGATGCGGGTCAGGTCCTGGAACACGATTCGTCCTGCGCCGAGGTTCATGTGCCCGACCTCGGAGTTGCCCATCTGGCCCGGCGGCAGCCCCACCGCCTCGCCGCAGGTGGTCAGCCGGCCGGACGGATACCGCTCGCGGAGCTCGCGGTAGACCGGCGTTCTCGCCTGGTGGATGGCGTTGCCGCCCGGCTCGGGGCTGTCGCCCCAGCCGTCGAGAACGACGAGCACCAGCGGAGGACGGCGCGATGGAGGCGTCGGCATGGTTCTCGGGAAGCGGTCGAAACCGCGCATGCTACCACGGCCGATTCGCCCGGCCTTGTGCGGGGCGCCCGCCTGTGATTGACTATCCCTTCGGGCTCGATCCGAATCGGGCCGCCGTCTCGTTGCGCGGCGGCGGCGTACGGCGGTCTCGGGCGCGGCGGCGGCCCCGACCGCGCCCGGCGGGACGATGTGCGACGGGCGTCGATCGGGGACTTGGAGTGAGGCAGGTGACAATCCGCTGGACGTCGGCGGCGTGTCTGATTGCGGCGGGGCTCGCGGCGGGCCCGGGTCTGGCGGAGGGTGCCCAGCCCCCCGACCCCGGCGCGCAGGAGCGGGAGATCGTGTCGCTCGCCAACGTGGTGGGCGCGGCCCTGCGGGGCGAGATCGTCCCCGCGGAGGAGCCGTTCGGCTGGGCGAACGACTTCCTGAAGAGCAGCGAGCAGACCACCTTCGTGCCGTTCACGTTGTCCGTCGACGAGTCGAAGCTGACCACTTCCGCCGTCGCGATGTACCTGTTCGTGACGCCGCAGGGGGCTCGGGTCGGTGCCGCCGCGGCCGCGTTCGAGGACGGGTATCACGTCCTGCTCGGCACGCCGACCGACGAGGGCTTCCATCTGATCAGCCGCGGCTTCTGGGTGCCGGCGGGCGACTACGACGTCTACGTGGCCCTGAGCGAGAGCGAGGTCGAGCCCGGGGCCACGCCGGCGACGATGATGCTCCGGAGGGCGCTCTCGGTTCCCGACCTCTGGACCGGCGGGTTCGCGACGAGCAGCGTCATCCTCGCCGAGAGCATCGAGTCGTTGAACGCGCCGCCGCCTCCCGATCAGTTGCCGGCCAACCCCTACACCCTCGGCACGATGCGCATCGCGCCGAAGTCGACCCCCGAGTACTCCACCAGCGACGAGCTGTCGATGCTGTTTCTGGTGTACAACGCGGGAGTGACGTCGGCCGGGATGCCGGACGTGATGGTGGAGTACGCGTTCAACGTGGTGGGCGAGTCCGGGGAGGAGTTCTTCAACCGGACCAGCCCCCAGGCGTTCAACGAACGGACGCTGCCGCAGGGGTTCGACATGAACGCCGGTCATCAGTTGGTGGCCGGTCAGGCCGTGCCGTTGAGCTCGTTTCCGCCGGCCGAGTACCGCCTCGAGATCACCGTCACCGACAACACCAGCGGTGAGTCGCTGACCCACAGCGTGGGCTTCTCCGTCGCCGAGGCCACCGAGTCCCTGAGCGGGATCGGGTAGGAGGGCGTCAATGGACACGTTCCGACGGGTAGTGGTGGTCGCGGCGGGGCTGTTCGCATGCGCGGCCGTCCCCGGGGGCGCGGCCGGACAGGGACACGAGCCGCCCTCGGCCGCCGCCACGACGCCCGCGCCGGATCAACTGGGGCGCATCGCCGGCCTGGTCACCGACGTGCACGGGCACCCGCTCGACGGCGCCATGGTCTCCGCATTCGGCCCCCTGGGGGCCGAGCTCGTCGTTTCGGACGGCGACGGGCGCTTCGTGCTGCCGTCGCTGCCGCCGGGCCGGTATCTGGTGCAGGCCCACGTGGCGGGGTTCGCCACGTCGCGGCGCGAGTTCGTGCTGGTGACCGCGGGCCGGCACGTCGTCCATGCCATCGCGGTGAGCCAGGCCCCGCCGTCGTCCGCGCCGTTGCTGCCGGCCATGGCGGGGTTCGCCCTGTCCCGCCCCGAGGCCGAGGGGCAGGGGCCCGAGGCCGACCGCGAGGCCCCCGCCGCGCGCGAGGCGGACACGACCCACGATCACACCGAGAAGGCCTGGCGCCTGCGCCGGGCTCGGCGCAGCGTCCTGAAGCAGAAAGAACGGGCCCCGGGCGCCGGCGCCGCCGCCCCGGCGCGGCCCGACGACGGCCGGGTGGCGGGGTTGTCCCGTTCAGTGGCGGCCCCGTCGTCCTTCGGGTCCGGGTTGGGGGCCCTTCCCCTCAGCGGCGAGGTCAATCTGCTGACGCGCGGGACGTTCGAGTCGGCCAGCCCCCTCATGGGGTCGACGCGTCCCGGCGGGCTCGCCAACCTGTCGGTGGGGGCGCCGGCGTGGCGGGGCGACTGGACCGCCCACGGGGCGATGAACACCGGCGACGTCTCGTCGTGGTTCGCGTCGGGGGCGTACCTGGCCGAGGCCGGCAGCGCCCATGCCTTCGGGGTCGAGGCGGCGTACGGGCGCCAGCGCTACGACGGCGCGAACCCCCTCGCCCTCAGCTTCGCGCCCGAGACCCGGGTCGCCGCGAGCGTCGGGGCCTTCGACCGATGGACGGTGTCGCCGCGCTTGTCGCTCGAGTACGGCGGCCGGTACTCGCGGTACGACTACATCGACGGCGGGCTCTTCAGCCCCCGCGCGGCCGTCACCGTGACGGCGGCGCCGGGCCTGCGCTTCCGGGTCGCGGGGGCGCAGGACATGGTCGCGCCCGGGGCGGAGACCTTCCTGCCCTTCACGGGGCCGGGTCTCTGGCTTCCGCCGGAGCGTGCGTTCGCCACCGTGTCCCGTCAGGGCCGGCTGCGGTCGGAGCGGACGCGGCACTTCGACGTGGGGGTGGAGCGCGACCTGGCCGGGGGCTTCGTCGTGGGGTTGCGGCGGTTCCACCAGGACGTCGACAACCAACTGGTGACGCTGTTCGGGGCGGGCGGCCTCGAGACCGTGCCCGCCGGCTTCTACCACGTCGCCCGGGCCGGGTCCGTGGAGAGCCGCGGCTGGACGGTCAGCGTGCGCCACGATCTCGGAAGCCGCGTCAAGGGGTCGGTGGACATCTCCGTCGTCGAAGCGCAATGGGGTCAGGCCGACATCGGACCGGTGGCGGCGCTGGAGGCCCCCGGCGTTCTCCGCCCCGCGGTCGAGCAGTTCCACGACGTCAGCGGGACCATCGAGACCGAGATTCCCGAGTCCGCCACCCGGGTGTTCTTCCGCTGCCGGCTCAGCGGAGCGTTCGAGGGCGCCCATCCCGCGAATCCCGGGGGGCTGGACGCCCGATTCGATCTGCTGATTCAGCAGGCCCTGCCGTTCACGCCGGTGGGCAGCAGCCGCTGGGAGGCCCTGCTGGCGGTCCGCAGCCTGTTCTTCGATCCCCGCGAGACCGCGTCGCTCTTCAGCGAGCTGCTGGTCATCCAACCGCCCCGCCAGGTCGTCGGCGGCGTCGTGGTGTATTTCTGAGTCCGGTCCGCGCGGGGTCGAGCGTGGGAACGCCGCACGCCGACCCGCGCCCCTTCTCCCCCGAACGCCCCGGACGGGTTATACGTAAAACCGGATAGAGACGACCAATATTTTGGATAGACGTGACCGTTTCGCGCGTCGCGCTGCCGCCCTGGAGCTTGCGGCGTGGAAACGGCGCGACTCCTGCGGGGTTGGCTGGGCGCCTAGCGAAGCCGAAGGCGACGATTGGCGGGCCGGGAGTCTGCGCCGTAGAACGGTGCAGACTTCCTGGCGGGGTCGTTTGGGCGGCCATCGGAGCCGCCGGCGACGATTTCCGGGCGAAGCGCGGCGTGTGCGTCGTGGCACTCGATGAGGTTGCTGGAATAGCGATTGCATGTAATTCACAGGGAGTTGTGCGCACCTGTGATTCACAGGGATTCGTGCGCACCCTTGCCTCTCCGGTCGATGCCATGAACCGCCCACCGTCTCGACATGCCTTGCGCGCCCCCGGGCGCGGCGGGTGGCGTGCCTGGGTGCCTCCGGTCCTGGCCGTCGCCCTCGTCGCGGGCCTCCTCTGCCTCGCCGCCGCCAACGTCTTCGTCAGGGCCGACTGGAACGAGCTTGTCGACGGCGTGCTGTGGGTCGATCGGCCGGTCGGCATCACCGCCGCCGAGGTGGCGCCGGACGAGGCCGGAGACCGGGCCGGGATCGAGGCGGGGGACGTTCTGCTCGCCCTCGACGGCGTTCCCGTCGAGTCGACGCGCGACGTGGTGGCGCATCTCCATGCGCGACAGCTTGACGGCAGGGTCGCCTATACGCTGCTGCGGCTCGATCAGTCGCGCCTGATCGACGTCACTCTGCAGCCGGTGCCGGCGGCCAGGACCGGGATCTACTTCGTGCTGGCGGGCATCGGCGTGTTCACGCTGCTGGTGGGCGCCTCGGTGCGGCTGCGGAGGCCGGGGACCCAGGCCACCCTCCACTTCTTCTGGCTCAGCGTGGCGTTCTTCGGCATGTTCGCCTTCTCGTTCACGGGCCGCCTGGACCGGCTGGACTGGGTGTTCTACTGGGCGGACGCCATCGCCACCCTCGCCCTCGCCCCGCTGTTCGTGCACTTCGCCCTCGTGTTCCCGGAACGGACCCCGGGCGCGATACGCAACCGCCTGGGGCGTCTCGTGCTGCCGATGGTCTATGCCCCGGCCGTGGTCCTCGGGCTGCTGCAGGCGGTGTCGCTGGCCGGCGACGCCGGCTCCGCGCTGTTCACGGCGGGCATCGAGCGCGTCTGGAAGCTGGAGACCGCGTACCTCGCCGCCTGTGTCGTGGGCGGGCTGGCCCTGATGATCCTGACCCTGCGGCGGGTCCCGTCGGTGACCTCGAAGCGCCAGCTCCGCTGGATCGTCTGGGGAGCGGTGCTCGGCGGGCTGCCCTTCGTCGTGGGCTACGCGGTTCCGTGGTCGCTCGGGTTCGACACCGTGCCCCTCGACGTCACCGCGATTCCCCTGAGCCTGATCCCGCTCGCGTTCGCGTCGGCGATCGTGCAGTACCGCCTGCGCGACGTGGAGGTCATCGTCAAGCGCGGGCTGGTCTACACCGCGGCCGTGTTCGCGATGGTGGCCATCTACCTGGTCCTCGAGCAGTTGGCGCTGGCGATGTTCCTCGACGAGCCCGACGGGCACAGCTCGATAATCGCCCTGCTCGCGACGGCGGTGGTGGTGCTGCTGGCTCGTCCCGTGAAGGACGCCATCGAGTCGATGCTGGACCGGGCCCACTACCGCGACCGGTACGACTATCGGCGGGCGCTCCTCGGCTTCGCGCGCGAGCTGAACAGCGATCTCGACCTCGGCCGCCTCGCCGAGCGCCTGGTGACCCGCGTGACGGAGACCCTCGTCGTCGACCACACCGTCCTGATGGTGGCGCCGGCGGAATCCGAGGCCGGCGGTCCGTTCCGGCCCTTCCGGGCGACGGGGGCGCGGGCGGCCGGCGAGTGGCCGGGGCTGGATCCCGCGTCGGCCATCGGCGGGCACGTGGTCGGCCAGGGGACGGTCCTGCTCGACGATCCGGTCGCCGCGTTGCGGTATCCCCACGCGGAGGTCGCGTTCTGGCGGGACCGCGAGATTCACTACTTCGTGCCGTGCGTCTCCGAGGAGGGCACCATCGCGGTGCTCGCGCTCGGAGCCAAGACGAGCGGCGAGCCTCTGAGCAGCGAGGACGTCGCGCTGCTCACGGCGGTGGCGGCGCAGGTCGCGACCGCGGTCGAGAACGGCCGGCTCTACACGCAACTGCAGGTCAAGGCGGCCGAGGTCGACCGGATTCGGGAGTTCAACGAGAACATCATCGAGTCGCTGAACGACGGGCTCGTGGTGCTCGACCTCGAGGACCGCGTGGTCCGGTGGAACGCGGCCGTCGCGCGTCTGCACGGCGTGCCCCGCGACGCCGCGGTGGGGCGGCCGCTGGCGACCCTGTTCGACGCGCCGTTCACGGACCGGCTCGCGCGCGAGCGGCGCGGGCACGCGGCCGGATCGACGCTGTACCGGATTCCCCTGACCTCGCGCCACGCCGACGAGCCGCGGGAGCTGCTGGTCAACGCCGCGCAGGCGCCGCTGTTGACCCCCGGCGGCGACGCCGCCGGCACGATGATCCTCCTGGAGGACATCACCGAGCGGATCCGGCTCGAGGAGCAGTTGCAGCTCTCCGAGCGCATGGCCTCCGTCGGTCTGCTCGCGGCGGGCGTCGCCCACGAGGTCAACACCCCGCTGACCGGCATCTCGAGCTTCACGCAGATGCTGATCGAGGGCACGAGCCCGGAGGACTCCCGACTTCAGTTGCTGAAGAAGATCGAACGGCAGGTGTCGCGGGCCGCCCGCATCGTGAACGGCCTGCTGAACCTGTCACGGCCCGGACGAAAGTCCGACGTGGCGGGCCCTGTGGACGTCAACGGGGTGATGAACGACGTGCTGGTCCTCGTCGAGCATCAGCTCCGGACGTCCAACATCCGGATCCGCCGCGATCTGTCACCGACCCCGACCGTCGTGCAGGGGGTGGAGGGCAAGCTGCAGCAGGTGTTCCTGAACCTCATCCTCAATGCCCGCGACGCCATGCCCACCGGCGGCTGGCTGTCCATCAGCTCCCGCGGCGACGGCGGCCGGGCGGTGATCGAGGTCGCCGACACCGGCACCGGGATCGCGAACGAGGACCTGTCCCGCATCTACGACCCGTTCTTCACGACCAAGGCGGTCGGTCAGGGCACCGGGCTCGGCCTGTCAATCGTCTACAGCGTGGTGCAGGAGCATCGCGGGGCGATCGACTGCCGGACCGGGGCCGGAGGAACCCGCTTCACCGTCACCCTCCCCGTGCCGTCGCATCTGCGGTCGCAGTCGGCGGGTTAGGAGCCTGCGCCGTTCGAAGGTGCAGGCACGCACACCGATGCTTCGCCACACATCCGTACTGGTCGTCGACGACGAAGAGGTCATGCGCGAGGTCCTGCAGACCCTGCTCTCGAAGGAGGGCTGCGAGGTCTCCACCGCGGTGAACGGCGACGACGGGCTCGAGCTGGCCCGGCGCCGGCGTTTCGACGTCGCCATCGTCGACGTGATGATGCCCGGCATCGGCGGCATCGAGACCCTCGATCGGCTGCGCCGTCTCGACGACGACCTGCCCGTCATCCTCATCACCGCCTACGCCTCGCTCGAGAACGCGATCGCGGCCATGAAGCGCGGCGCGTTCGACTACATCACCAAGCCGTTCAAGAACGAGGAAGTGCTGGTCGTAGTGCGGAACGCGGCCGAGAAGCGGCGGCTGGTCACCGAGAACCGCACCCTTCGCGCGAACCTGCGCACCCAGAACGACGGCCTCCGCAACATCATCGGGCGCAGCCCGCGCATGCGCCAGGTGTTCGACCTGATTACGCAGGCGGCGATGAGCCGCACCACGATCCTCGTCGAGGGAGAGAGCGGGACCGGCAAGGAGCTGGCCGCGCGCGCCCTGCACGCGGGCTCGCCCCGCGCCGACCATCCGTTCGTCACCGTGAACTCCGGCAGCCTGCCGCCCGATCTGCTCGAGTCGAACCTGTTCGGCCACCTCAAGGGCGCGTTCACCGGCGCCGTGGCCGCCAAGAAGGGGCTCTTCGAGCTCGCCGACAAGGGCACGATCTTCTTCGACGAGATCGGCAGCGTGCCCGTCGAGACCCAGGCCAAGCTGCTGCGGGTGATCCAGGAACGGGAGTTCATGCGCCTCGGCGGCGTCGAGACGAAGAGGGTCGACACGCGCATCATCGCCGCCACCAACATCGATCTCCAGCGGCTCGTGGCCGAGGGAAAGTTCCGCGAGGACCTCTACTATCGGCTCCACGTCATCAAGGTCGAGCTGCCGCCGCTCCGGGACCGGCGCGAGGACATTCCCCTGCTCGCCCACCACTTTCTCGAGAAGTACGGGGCGGAGAACGACAAGAAGAACCTCGAGCTCACGGCCGAGGCCCTCGATCTCATGGAGGCCTACGACTGGCCGGGCAACGTGCGCGAGCTCGAGAACGTCATCGAGCGCGCGGTGGTGCTCGCGACCGGCCCGCAGATCGGCCCGGGGCTGATTCCCGACGCGGTGCGCACCCCGCGCCCGTTCCAGATGCCGCAGTTCGCGATGCCGGCGGAAGGTCTGCCGTTCAAGGAGGTGGTGGCCGCGTTCGAGACGCAGTTGATCGAGCGCACCCTCGCGGCGACGGGCGGGGTGCAGAAGCGTGCGGCCGAGATGCTGCAGATCAAGCCGACGACCCTCAACGAGATGATCAAGCGCTACGACATCCTCCCGCGCCGCAAGCGGGGCGGCGCCCAGGGCGGCGGGGGAGCCCGCGCCGGCGCGAGGAACGCGTCTGCCGGGGAGCGGCGGCGGGGGGCGACGGACGCCGGCGGAGCGTGATGCCCTTGCCCGGGAGCGGCGGTGGGGGGCGACGGACGCCGGCGAGCGTGACGCCCTTTCCGGGGAGCGGCGGTAGGGGGCGACGGACGCCGGCGGAGCGAGACGCCTTTCCGGGGACCGGCGGTAGGGGGCGACGGGCACCGGCGGAGCGTGACGCCCTGCGCCTGCTCCGCGGGACGCGCGGGTTCATCGGCGCGGGTGGCCTCGCGGCGCTCGGAGCCGGCCGTGGTGGTTGGCAGGTCTCAGCCCGCCCTCGGACGGCGCCGGAAGGCCGCGGTGGTTGGCGGGTTTCAGCCCGCCCTCGGACGGCGCCGGCGGCCTCCGCGCGGCGACCGTCCCGCGGGCCGTGAGGACGGAAGGCCCGCGAACAACCGGTCGTACTTGCCGAGGACGACCTCCCAGCGGTAGTTGGCGCGAACGTAGGCTCGGCCCTGGCGGCCCAGGGCCGAGCGCAGGTCGTCATCGCGGACGAGAAGCCGGAGGCACGCCTGGAACTCGTCCCGGCTGCCGTAGTACAGGCCGGCGTTGCTCCGCTGGCAGTGGTCCACGAGCACGTCGCTTCGGGCGTTCGCGAGCACCGGGGTTCCGACCGCGAACGATTCGAGGGCGAGCAGCGACAGGCTCTCGGTCGGGGAAGGGGCCACGACCACGGTGGCCGCCTCCAGGGCCTCGGAACGCTCCGCTTCCGACAGCATGCCGGCGAACCGAAGGTGCCGGGCGTTCGGGATCGGCATCAGCTTGAGTCCCATCAGCACCAGCGACGTGTCGCCGTCGGACTCGGCATGGCCGTTGAAGTAGTCGAGCAGTTCCTCGCATCCCCGGCCGGCCTCGATCCGCCCGTCGTGAAGGGCAAACGGACCGTAGAGGCGGTGACGCCGGCGAAAGACGGCGCCGCGGGCGGTCAGCGGCGACGCGGACGCCTCCGACGGCGGCTTCTCGTGGAGGCGCGACGGGGGAAGGTCGACGCCGCATCCCACCGTCTCCTCCACCCTCGCGCCGATCGGGAACCTGCGCTTCAGGAATCCGCGCTCGACCGCGGTGGTGTAGGCGATGCCGGCCGGCCGCGAGAACACCTCGCGATAGAGATTGAGGCGCATCGCCGGCCCGTCCGTCGCGACGGGCACCAGGATGCTGCGCGCAGGGTCGATCCGCAGCCCCAGGACCGTCGACGCGTAGAGGCAGTCGAAGAAGACGAGCGCGTCGTAGTCGCGATGATGTTCCTCCAGATAGGACTGCAGCCCCGGACACCACGGCCCCTGTTGCTTCAGCCACTCGGCCTCGTCGTCGGCGGAATGGTCGTGCCGGTGGATCCAGCGCGAGTATTCGTCGAACGATGCGGGGTCGCGCGTACGCTCGTTGGCGAATCGCCGGACGGTGACGCCGCGAATGCGGTCGTCGCCCTCCGGATAGCGGTTCTTCCAGGTGCTGTCGTCGCGCGCGCAGGTGGTGAGGACGTCGACCTCGTGCCGTCCCGCGAGCTGCTCCGCGATCAGGCGGCAGAGGTACTCGGCCCCGCCGGCGATCTCCGCGCCGTAGCGTTGGACGACGACGGCGAGCTTCATCGATCCCCGGTGTCGCCGGGCGGGGGCGCGGGCAGGCTCTCTTCCGCGGCCGCCGGCGCGTCGGGGCGGGGCGCGGGCGTCGCGTCGGCGGAGGAAGATTGCGGCCCGGCGGATCCCGCGGAGGCTTCCGGGGCGGTCGAAGCGCGGTCGGGCGCC
>JAJEFC010000281.1 GCA_022820675.1 Vicinamibacteria bacterium
GACGTCGGCGGCCAGCGACCAGAACACGACGACGTTGGCGGCCAGGACGACGGCGAGGCTCGCCGCGACCGGCCGTTCGCGCAGCTTCGTCGCCTCCCAGCGCAGGTCGTGCAGCCGCCGCCGGTGGCGCCGGAAGCGGTCGATGGTCCATGCTGCGAGGCCGAACAGCCGCAGCTCCTTGGCCGCGGGCGCGTCGACGGCGAGGCGGTACGCGTAGTCGGCGTGCCGCTGGGCCTCGCGCACCGCGTCGGTCTGGCGGTCCTTCCACACCCCGCTCTCGCGCAGCAGCCAGTGGGTGGCGAGCCACGCGCCGCCGAGCACGAGCGGCGCCCACCACGCGTAGGCGAAGAGGAGGGCGCAGGCGGTCAGCCCCGCCAGCAGCTCGACGAGGCCCGACGCGATGAAGTCCATCGAGATGTGCAGGGGCGGTCCGCTGATGCCGAGGTCGAAGTCGCGCGCCATCGTGAGGTCGCTCGCGAGATCGGGGTCCTCCAGGTGCCCGATGCCGGGAGGCTCGACGCTGGCCACCGTCAGCTCGTCGTAGAGCCACGCCGCGGCGGCGCTGCCCAGGTTGGCGCCCGCCGCCCCGTGCAGCGGCGGCAGCACCTGCAGGAGAGCGAACACCGTGCCCACGCCCGCGAGCGGCCAGACGAGGTCGCCGCCCGCCTCGACCGCGCCCACGAGGACGCCCATCGCGACGGCCAGCAGGGCGGGCAGGAGGCTGCGCACGACCAGCGCGCTCCACCAGACCGCGGCCAGGAACGGGTTGGCGCGGGGCAGGATGGCCAGGAACTGCCACTCGGGGCGGGCGCGGAGGCGCTGGAGCATCAGTCGCTATCGAACGGCGACTCGGACGCGGGTCGCGCCGAGGCCTGGCGCTGGGGGCCGGCGGCTCGTTCAGGCGTTGTGGGAGGGAGGGCGGTCGCGTCCGGTGATGGCGTCTCGCAGGCCCTCGAGCAACCCTTCGACGCGGGCCAGCCGCTCGCCCTGCGCCCGTACGTGCGAGTCCATCCGGAACACCAGGGAAGCTATCGCCACCCCGACGCCGATCACCGTCCATGCTTCAGGAGTCATCGTTCAGGCACCTCCGTATCGCCCGTTGGCCAACCCGGCGCCAGCGTGATCGGCGAAGGTCGCGATCAGGTGCGTACGGCAGGTTAGCAGTTTTTTCCACGTGCATCCAGCGGCGCGTCGCTCGTCCCGCGGTGTCTCGCTGTGTTTCCCGGTTGCCGTGGTCCGCGATTCGCCGGTTCCGCGAGAAGACGACGCCCGCGACGATCATCCGGAGCAGCAAGAACCGCGCCGGCCGGCGATTCTCGGAGGTCTCCGCGGTGGGGAGGGGCAGGGGCGATCTTCTGCGCCGGCGCCGCGCCGGACGGCTATAATCGCACCCACGTCACATCAGGAGGAGAGCGAGATGACCCATCGAGTGCTCGCGGCGGCCGGGGGGCTGGCGGTGCTGGTCGCGGTCGTGTTGGCGGGGCCGGCTCCCGCGATGGCCCAGTCCGAGACGGAGGCGCCGCGGACGCCCTGGGGAGCCCCCGACCTGCAGGGGGTCTGGGACTTCCGGACGATCACGCCGCTGCAGCGGCCCGAGGAGCTCGGCGACCAGGCGTTCCTGACCGAGGAGGAAGCCGCCAATCAGGAGCAGGAGGTCGTGGAGCGGAACGACCGGTTGTGGAACCAGGCCGCGCAGCGGACCGAGGCCGGGGGCAACGTCGGCGCCTACAACAATTTCTGGATGGACCGGGGCACGCGGACCGTCGGCAGCCGGCGGACGTCGCTGATCGTCGACCCGCCCAACGGCCGCATCCCGCCGTTGTCGGCCGAGGGGCAGGCGCGGGCCGACGCCCGGGCCGAGTACCGGGCCGCGCACCCCGCCGACTCGTGGGAGGACCGCAGCGTGGGCGAGCGCTGCGTGCTCGGGTTCAACTCGGGGCCGCCGATGGAGCCGCGGGCCTACAACAACCACATGCAGCTCTTCCAGACCGCCGACCACGTGGTGATCCTCAACGAGATGGTCCACGACGCGCGCATCATCCCTCTCGACGGCGGATCGCTGCACGAGGGCGTGACCCAGTGGATGGGCGACTCGCGCGGCCGGTGGGAGGGCGACACCCTGGTCGTCGACACCACGAACTTCTACAACAAGAACTCGTTCACCGAGCGCTACGGGGCGACGACGGCGATGACCCTTGTGGAGCGCTTCACGCGGGTCGACGCCGAGACCCTGCTCTACGAGTTCACGGTCGAGGACCCCGCGACCTGGACGGCGCCGTGGACGGTCGAGGTGCCGATGCTGTACTCGGACGACCAGGTCTGGGAGTACGCTTGCCATGAAGGCAACTACGGGATGGACGGCATTCTCGCCGGCCACCGGGCCGAGGAACGCGATGCGGCGCAGGAGCAGTAGCGGTCCGGACCACGGGCCGTGGCGGGCCGCGGCGGGACCGGTGGACCGGAGTTCGGCCCCCCGGACCCTGCCATCGTCCCGTCCCGAACCCTTCGGGGAGCAGGTGCGCGCCGAGGGCGGCGCTTTCCGGTCCGGGAGTCTGCGCCCTGGCACGGTGCCGGTTCCGGGCGAGGCCGGCCGGGCCGCACTCGGAGCCGGAAGCGACGATTCCCGCGTCGGGGCCTGGCGTGGCTTCTTCGCCGCCTGCCTCGCGGCCGGCCTCGTCGTTTCGGCCGCCCCCGCGGCCGCGGCCCAGGACCATCCCGGCGCCGAGGCCTACCAGCGGGTGTGCCAGCTCTGCCACGGGGCGGGGGGGCGCGGCGACATCGCCCCCGGCCTCGTCCCCCTCGGCTACGACGCCGAGTACGTGCTCGCCGTGGTGCGCGAGGGGTACAGCCAGATGCCCCCGATCTCGACCCGCGAGCTGACCGACGACGAGGTCCGGCAGGTCGTCGGCTACCTCGACGAGCTGTCCGGACCGCCAGCG
>JAJEFC010000389.1 GCA_022820675.1 Vicinamibacteria bacterium
GAGCTCGCCCGCCATCGCCGCACCTACGACACCGGACAGACCGTCGAGGACCCTGCGCACCTGGAAGGCCTGCTCGCCGCCACCCGACAGGCCAACGTCCACACCACCCGCGACCGCCTCCGCGCCGCCGTCCCCGCCACCACCGCCCTCTTCGAGCGGCTCGCCGAGCGCGGCGAGGCTCTGCGACCCCACGCCACTAGGCTGCTCGCCCTGCTCGACGACTACGGGGCGCAGGAACTCGCCGCCGCCGTCGACGACGCCCTCCAACGCGACGCCCTCGGCGCCGGCTCCATCACCCACATCCTCGAAACCCGCCGGCGACGGCGCGGACTCAAGCCCCCGCTCCGGCTCACCCTGCCCGACCGACCGGGGCTGCGAGACCTCGACGTCCGGCCCCACGACCTGGAGACCTACGATGCCCTCGGACAACACGACCCCGACGACGCTGCCGACTGACCTCCAACGCCTCGGACTCAACCGCACCGCCGAAGACCTCGACGACCTCATCGCCCTGGCAACCCGCAAACGATGGAGCCCCGCCGTGCTGCTCGAACACATCGTCGCCGCCGAGCTCGAAGACCGGCAACGCCGCAGCGTCGAACGCCGCCTCGCCCGCGCCCGTCTCGGACGCTTCAAGCCCCTCGCCGACTGGGACTGGGACTGGCCCACCGCCTTCGACCGGCCAGCCCTCGAACGCATCCTCACCCTCGACTTCCTCGAACGCGGCGAGAACGTGATCCTGGTCGGGGCCCAAGGCCTCGGCAAGACCATGCTCGCCAAGAACATCGCCCATCAGGCCGTCCTCGCCGGTCACTCCGCCCTCTTCACAACCGCCGCCGACCTCCTGCTCGATCTCAACGGTCAGGAGACCGCCCGTGCGCTCGAACGACGCCTCCGGCACTACACCCGGCCCTCGATCCTGGTGTGCGACGAGCTGGGATATCTCGCCTATGACGCGCGGGCCGCCGACCTCCTCTTCCAGCTCGTCAGCCGCCGTTACGAGCACCGATCCCTGCTCATCACCACCAACCTGCCCTTCAAGCACTGGGACACCGTCTTCCCCAACGCCTCCTGCGCCGTCGCCCTTATCGACCGCCTGACCCACCACGTCGAGATACTCGTCGTCGAGGGCCGCAGCTATCGACGCCGCGAGGCCGAGCTCAGCCAGCAGCAGCGCAAACGCCGTCGCCGCACCGACCCCGCCACTGACGACGACCCGCCGCCGCGCCGTCGTCAACGAGGTCCGTCGACGAGTGTCGAGAAATGATCACTTCTTGGAGGTGGCCAACACGCCTCAGTCGGACGTCTCCGCCGCGCGCAGCCGGCCCTCGACGTACCGGTGCAGCACGCTGGCAATCAGGGTCTGGTAGGGAATGCCTTCCGACAGGGCCCGTTTCTTCAGGGCATCGAGGTCCCGGCTGGAAATCCTCACGTTCACGCGCCGGTCCTTGCGGAACGTGGCCGCCGCGTACTCCCGGTGCTGCTTCATCATCGCGGCCTTGTTGCGAGACGACCGCAGCTCGTTGCGCTCGAACGCATCCACGATCTCCTGTTCCTCCCTGGTCAGCCGGGCCATCATCGTGAGTCTCCCAGATATCGCCGGGTCGCCGCCCGGTTCGGGATGATCGTCTTCAGGAACACCTCGGCCTCGGATTCGACGAACGGCACCAGGTATGCGTAGTCGTCGACCACGACCACGGAGATCTTCTGCCCCGGGTACCGGTCTTGGTTCGGATGGTCGAAGACGTCGACCTCGTCGCCGTTCTCGATGTGAAAGACCACCTCTTCGAACGAGATGCCCCGCTCTCGCTTCAACCGGACGTTCTTGGCGGGATCCCAGTTGAAGCGCCGCACCGTCACAGTCTAGCTGAATGGATGCCTGATGTCATCGCTCGTGGCCGCGCCGCAATCGGGTCACACGGGGCGCCCGAACCGCGAGAGTTGATCATGATACATATGTATTATATTCTCCGGTCATGAGCCAGGCACGGGCGGGGGAGACCCGCGACCGGGTGTTCCGGTTCGTTCGCGACCGGCTGCTCGCCGGCGACCCGCCGACGGTGCGCGAGGTGCAGCGGGTGTTCGGCTTCCGCACGCCGCACACGGCGCGGTACCACCTGGAGAAGCTCGTGGCCGAGCGGAAGCTGTCGGCGGCCCGGGGCAAGGCCCGGGGCTATCGCCTGCCGATGGGCGGCGAGCCGGCGGCGCCGGTGGGCTGGGTGCCGCTGCTGGGGCGGGTCGAGGCGGGGCGTCCGACCGAGGCGGTCGAGGACGTCGAAGGCTACGTGCCGGTGCCGGCCGACCGATCCGGGGAGGGGCTGTTCGCGTTGCGGGTGCAGGGGCGCAGCATGGTGGGGGCCGGCATCCTGCCCGACGACCTCGTGATCGTGCGGCGCCAGCCGACCGCCGACTCGGGGGCGCTGGTGGTGGCCCTGGTGGACGGCGAGGCGACGGTCAAGCGGCTGCGCCGGCGGGACGGACGGGTGGAGCTGCACCCGGAGAACCCCGAGTTCGCGCCCATCCGGTCCGACCGGGAGATCACCCTGCTCGGCAAGGTCGTCGAGGTGCGCCGCACCGTGGGTTGACGGGAATGCGCGATGGCCTGCGCCGCGCTGAAGCTGCCCCGCGATTGGCGGGGCGCTCGGACGCGTCGTCGTCGAGGTGCGCCGCACTTCAGGTTGACAGGAATGCGCGATGGTCCGTGCCGCAACGCTGAAGCTGCCGTCGCGACCGGGGCGCCGGAACGCGTCGTCGTCGAGGTGCGCCGCACCGTAGGTTGATGGGAATGCGCGATGGCCCGCGCCGCGCTGAAGCTTCCCCCGCGATTGGCGGGGCGCCTGGACGCGTCCCTGCGCCGGGGTGCGCCTGCCTCCCCGGGGCCGGCCGGCGGGCCGCTCAGGTCGTGGCGGCTGACGGCCTTGACGGGGCGGCTGGCCGAGCTGTCGAGCCGGGAGGGCGCGGCGGGGCTGACCCTGGCGGTCTCGCTGGTGCTCGACG
>JAJEFC010000001.1 GCA_022820675.1 Vicinamibacteria bacterium
GGTCGAGATGGTGATGCCGGGCGACAACGTGGCGATGGAGGTGGAGCTGATCACGCCGGTGGCGCTGGAGAAGGGCCTTCGGTTCGCGATTCGGGAAGGCGGGCGCACGGTGGGGTCGGGGGCGATCACCGAGATCGTCGAGTAGCCGCGGCGCGAGCGCCGCGGGCCCGTGAGTCGCCGGGCCGGCCGCGTCGCGCCGCCCGAGAGAGACGCGCCGCGTCCCCGGGACGCGCGCTTCCGGTTGTGGAGTGGCCTGAGCCATGCGGGACATCATCTTGTTGGCGTGCACCGACTGCAAGCGCCGCAACTACAGCACGACGAAGAACAAGCGGAAGACCTCGGGGCGGCTGGAGTTCAAGAAGTACTGCCGCTGGTGTCGCTCGCACACCGTTCACCGGGAGTCGAAGTAGCGACCGGCGTCGGGTGCCCGCGGCGGGGTCCCGCGACCGGCGCCGGGCCGCGGGAGGGTCGCGTTGTCGGGGGCGCGCGTCGGCCGCGAGGTTCCGGGCCGGACACCAGGAGCACAGGCCAGTAGCTCAATTGGCAGAGCACCGGTCTCCAAAACCGGGGGTTGGGGGTTCGATTCCCTCCTGGCCTGCCACACGCGTTCGGAGCGGCCGGCGCGGTACGCGCCGAGGGCGCGCGCACGCAGGAAAGGACCGGGCACTTCGTGAAGTCAGCACGACTCGACAACGTCAGAGACTCGTCGATCCCCGTCACCGGGTGGTTCGGTCGGGCCCGGGTCTTTCTCGCCCAGGTCAAGAACGAGATGGAACGGGTGACGTGGCCGACCCGCAAGGAGGTCTACGCCACCACCCTGGTCGTCATCCTGACCTCGGTGTTCTTCGGAGTGTATCTCTGGAGCATCGATCTCGTCCTGACCCGGGTCGCCAGGTTCATCTTCGAGACCTTCGGAGCGCAATGACCGACGTCAGCACCCGGCAGTGGTACATCGTGCACACCTACTCGGGCTTCGAGAAGAAGGTGTCCGAGTCGCTACGGCAGCGGGTGCAGGCCTACGGGCTGCAGTCGGACATCGGCGATGTCCTCATCCCGACCGAGGACGTCGTCGAGATGCGCGGAGGCAAGCGCGTCGTCAGCTCGAAGCGGTTCTTCCCCGGCTACATCCTGGTCGAGATGACCATGACGGACCATGCGTGGCACGTGGTCCGGAACACGCCGAAGGTGACCGGGTTCGTCGGCGCCGGCTCGAAGCCCACGCCCCTGACGCGCGAGGAAGTCGACCAGATTCTCCACCAGGTGACGGTCGCGGCGGAGAAGCCGAAGCCGAAGTACACGTTCGAGAAGGGCGACCAGGTGCGCATCAACGAGGGGCCGTTCAACAGCTTCAACGGCGTCGTCGACGATGTCAACGTGGATCGGAACACGCTCAGGGTCATGGTGACCATCTTCGGGCGGTCGACGCCGGTGGAGCTCGATTTCCTGCAGGTCGAGAAGCTCTAGAGGCCGGTCGCGCGGGCGCGGCAATCGGAGGTTGGACGGGACATGGCGAAGAAGGTCATCGGGATGGTCAAGCTCCAGATAGCGGCCGGCAAGGCGACGCCGGCCCCCCCGGTCGGGACCGCGCTCGGCCCGCACGGCGTCAACATCATGGACTTCTGCAAGGCCTTCAACGCCAGGACCGCCAGCCAGGAGGGGCTCGTCATTCCGGCGGTGGTGACGATCTACGCCGATCGGACCCTCAGCTTCATCACCAAGACCCCGCCGGCCGCGGTGCTGCTCAAGCGGGCCGCCAACATCGCCAAGGGCTCGGCCGAGCCGAACCGCAACAAGGTGGGCAAGGTGACGGCGGCCCAGGTCGAGGAGATCGCGAAGACCAAGATGCCGGACCTGAACACCAACGATCTGGCCGGGGCGGTGAAGGTGGTGGCGGGCACGGCCCGCTCCATGGGGCTCGAGATCGCGGGCTAGTGCGTCATGACTGAATGTTCGGGCGCGTGGGCGGTGACTCGCCAACGATGGCGGGCGCCGGACCCATGCCCGTGTCCGAAGATCGGGACGTGACGCACCACCGGGAGTCTGCGTCGCAGAACGGTGCAGGCTCCCGGCAGGGTCGGCTGGGCCCGGGCGGAGCCTGAGGCGGCGATTGGCGGGCTGGCCGCCGGGCGTGGCGGAGAGGCAGAGATGGCGAGAAAGAGCAGGAAGTTCAGGGCGGCGGCCGAGCAGGTCGAGGATCGGTTGTACAGCCTGACCGAGGCGATGCCGCTTCTCCAGAAAGTCGGCTACGCGAGCTTCGACGAGTCGGTCGAGGTGGCGGTCCGGTTGGGCGTGAACCCGAAGCACGCCGACCAGATGGTCCGGGGCACGGTGGTGCTGCCGCACGGGCTGGGCCGGTCCAAGCGGGTGCTGGTGATCGCCGGCGGCGAGAAGCAGCAGGAAGCCGAAGAGGCCGGCGCCGACGTCGTCGGCGGCGAGGAGATCGTCGAGCGCATCCAGGGCGGCTGGCTGGAGTTCGATGCCGTGGTCGCCACGCCCGACATGATGCGCGTGGTCGGGAAGCTCGGCAAGGTGCTGGGGCCGCGGGGACTGATGCCGAATCCCAAGACCGGGACGGTGACGTTCGAGGTGGCCCACGCGATCAAGGAGATCAAGGCCGGCAAGGTCAACTACCGCGTCGACAAGGCCGGCGTCGTGCACGCGCCGGTCGGCCGGCGCTCCTTCGACGCGGGCGCCCTCGTCGAGAATGCCGAGGCGCTGATGGCCAGCGTCATCCGCGCGAAGCCGGCGGCGGCGCGGGGCAAGTACGTTCGGAGCGTGACCGTGTCGTCGACCATGGGGCCCGGGGTCAGGATCGACGCGTCGAGAGTCGATACGATGGTGCGGTGACGGCGGCGGCCCGACGGCGCCGCCCGGCCGGCGGCCCGACGGCCTGCGCCGTCGGACGCGGCCGGTCGGTCTTCGGGGCGTCGCCGGCAGCCTGCACCGCAGAGCGGCGGGGAGAGAGATGCCGGTCAGCAGAAGCGCCAAGAGTGAGCAGGTCGGGGAGTTGAACGAGGCCCTGGTCAGCGCGGAGAGCGTGGTCCTCGTCGACTTCAGCGGACTGGACGTGCCGAAGGTCACCGAGCTCCGGCGCCAGGTTCGCGCGGCGCGGGGCAGCTATCGGGTGGTCAAGAACACGCTGGCCCGGCGCGCCGTGGCCGGAACCGCTTACGAGCCCTTGCGGGACGCGTTTCGCGGCACCACCGCGGTCGCGTACACCGAAGACGACCCCGTCGGGCTCGCGAAGGCGCTCGTGACGTTCGCCAAGGCGACTCCCGAGCTGAAGGTGAAGTCGGGCATGGTGGCGGGGCAGCCCATGGCTCCGGCCGAGGTCGAGAGCCTCGCGACCCTGCCCGGCAAGGACGAGCTGCGGGCGACCCTGCTCAGGACGCTGCAGGCCCCCATGAGTCAGCTCGTCGGCGTGCTGGGCGCGGTCCCGCGCGACCTCCTCGGCGTGCTCGTCGCGGCGGAGAAGAAGCGAAAGGAATCGGAGGAAGAGGGACAGGGGGACGGCTAGCCCGCCTTCCGGGTTTTCAGTGCGAGGAGCTTGGTCATGGCCGAAGTGACGCAGGAACAGGTTGTCGATTACATCAAGGGAATCTCCGTGCTCGAGCTCTCGCAGCTCGTCAAGACCCTCGAGGAGGAGCTCGGGGTCTCCGCCGCGGCGGCGATGCCGGTCGCGGTGGCGGGCGCCGCCGCCCCGGGGGCCGCGGCCGAGGCGGCCGAGGAGCAGACGGAGTTCACGGTCATGCTCGTGGAGGTCGGTCCCAAGAAGATCAACGTGATCAAGGCGGTGCGCGAAGTGACGAGCCTCGGGCTCAAGGAAGCCAAGGACCTCGTCGAGAGCGCGCCGAAGGCGGTCAAGGAGGACATTCCCAAGGACGAGGCGGAAGCCATCGTGAAGAAGTTCGAGGACGTGGGCGCCAAGGCCGAGGTGAAGTAGCGCCTCGCCCGGGGGCAGGGTGCGCGCGTTTCGCACGGTGCCCGCGCGATGCGGACGACGGGGCCGAGGCGGCGCGTTTCCCGCACCCCCGTTCGGGGAGCGGGGAGGACGGTGCGGGCGGCGCCCATGGTCCTGCCCCGGGGCGGTGCGACGCGGGAGCCGAGGTCCCCGTCCCGGCCCGACGGACGTCCTCGGGCGGCGAATCGGAGCCGATAGACGACGCAGCGAGCGAATTCCTGGATCATCCCGTCCCGGCCGCCAGTCCGAGGATGCAGAATGCAGAGTCAGCCCAAGAACGTCTACCGGGAGCGCATCGAGTTTTCGAAGATCCGGACGACGATACCGATTCCCAACCTCATCGAGATCCAGAAGAAATCGTACGAGCGTTTTCTGCAGATGACCCGGCTGTCGTCGGAGCGGGAGGATGCGGGCCTGCAGTCGGTGTTCAAGTCGGTCTTTCCGATCAGCGACTTCAGGGAGAACTCGTCCCTGGAGTTCATCGAGTACTCGATAGGAAACTGGGAATGCAAGTGCGGGCGGCTCACGGGCCTGCACCATCTCCGGCAGCCGTGCTCGGCCTGCGACGCCACCCTCGTCGCCGAACCCTACGGGCAGCACGAGGTGCTCTGCCCGAAGTGCGGGGCCGCCAACCACGCCCGGGGGGTGGTCTGCGACATCTGCGAGAACACCGTCGCCCTGAAGCTCAAGTACGACGTCGAGGAGTGCCAGGAACGGGGCGTCACCTACGCCGTGCCGCTCAAGGTCACCATTCGCCTGGTGGTCTGGAACAAGGATCCGGACACGGGCGCGAAGACGATCCGGGACATCAAGGAGCAGGAGGTCTACTTCGGCGACGTCCCGCTCATGACCGACAACGGCACGTTCATCATCAACGGCACCGAGCGGGTCGTCGTTTCCCAGCTCCACCGGTCGCCCGGGGCCTTCTTCCACTCCGAGGACCGTCAGCTCCACGTCGCGCAGATCATCCCGTACCGCGGTTCCTGGGTCGAGTTCGAGTACGACGCCAAGAACCTGCTGTACGTGCGCATCGATCGGAAGCGCAAGTTCCTCGCCACCGTCTTTCTGCGGGCCCTGGGCCTCCGCGGCGCCGACGAGATCATCAAGACCTTCTACTCCGTGGACCGGATCTCGCTGCGCGAGGGCGCGCCGCGGTGGCAGGTGAGCCGCAACCTGATCGGCCGGCGGACGGCCGGCGAGGTGCCGATAGACGCCACCCACAAGATCGCCGCCGGCAAGAAGATCGGCGCGTCCATGGTCACGGCCCTGCAGAAGGCCGGCATCGAGTGGATCGAGGTGGCCGAGACCGAGCTCGAGGGTGCGTACGCGGCGGCCGACGTCGTCGATCCGTCCACCGGCGAGGTGATTCTCGAGGCCAACGAGGAGGTGATTCCCCGCAAGGTCTCCGAGGCTCAGGAAAAGCAGGTCGAGGAGATCGAGGTCTTCTGGCCCGAGCGGGACGACATCGGGAACGTCCTGTCGACCACGCTGCGCAAGGACACGATCCGGACCCACGAAGAGGCGCTCATCGAGATCTACCGGCGCCTCCGCCCCGGGGACCCGCCGACGCTCGACAGCTCGCGCTCGCTGTTCGAGAGCATGTTCTTCAACGCGCAGAAGTACGACTTCTCGCGGGTCGGGCGGTTGAAGCTGAACACGAAGCTCGGGCTCGACACGCCGCTCGACGAGAAGATCCTGCATCCGCCCGACTTCTACGCGGTCATCAAGTACCTGCTGGCGCTGCGGCGGAACCCGACGAACGCCGACGACATCGATCACCTCGGCAACCGGCGCGTGCGGTCGGTCGGCGAGCTTCTCGAGAACCAGTTCCGCATCGGCCTGGTGCGGATGGAACGGGCGATCAAGGAGAAGATGTCGGTCTACCAGGAGATGGCGACGGCGATGCCGCACGACCTGATCAACGCCAAGCCGGTGATGGCGGCGATCCGGGAGTTCTTCGGCTCGTCCCAGCTCTCCCAGTTCATGGACCAGACCAACCCCCTCTCCGAGATCACCCACAAGCGCCGCCTGTCGGCCCTGGGGCCGGGCGGTCTCTCGCGGGAGCGGGCGGGCTTCGAGGTGCGCGACGTCCACCCGACCCACTACGGGCGCATCTGCCCCATCGAGACGCCGGAGGGACCGAACATCGGGTTGATCTCGTCGTTGTCCTGCTACGCCCGGATCAACGAGTTCGGCTTCATCGAGTCTCCGTATCGCCGCATCAGGGAGGACCGCGCGGCCGACTTCGTGCAGATCGCCAACGCCGGGGCGACCGGCTTCCAGGTCGGCGACGTCGTCGACGTCGTGGAGGCCGAGAAGGAGAACGCGTCGGCCCGGAAGAAGAAGAAGAAGGCGGCCGAGTACGAGCCCTACTCCTTCTACCTCTCGGCGTGGGAGGAGGACCGGTACATCATCGCGCAGGCGAACGCCCGCCTCGACGAGGGGGGCAACCTGATCGACTCGCGGGTCAACGCCAGGAAGGCCGGCGAGTTCATCCTCGCGCCGCGCGACAAGGTCGAGTTCATCGACGTGTCGCCGAAGCAGCTCGTCTCGGTGGCGGCGTCGCTCATCCCCTTCCTCGAGCACGACGACGCCAACCGGGCGTTGATGGGGTCGAACATGCAGCGGCAGGGGGTGCCGCTGCTGCAGGCGCGGGCCCCGTTCGTCGGCACCGGGATGGAGTACATCACCGCCCGCGACTCCGGCGCCGTCGTCGTCGCGCGGCGCAGCGGCACCGTCGACTACGTCGATTCGCAGCGGGTCGTCGTGCGCGTCGAGGGGGAGTCCGGCGAGATGTCGCGCGAGATGGGCGCCGACATCTACACCCTGACCAAGTTCCGCCGGTCCAACCAGAACACCTGCATCAACCAGAAGCCGATCGTGCAGGTGGGCCAGAAGGTCGCCCGGGGACAGGTGCTCGGCGACGGGCCCTGCACCGAGCTCGGCGAGCTCGCCCTCGGCCGGAACGTGCTCGTCGCGTTCATGCCGTGGCGCGGATACAACTTCGAGGACGCCATCCTGGTGTCCGAGCGGATGGTCAAGGACGACTACTACACGTCGATCCACATCGAGGAGTTCGAGACCGAGTCGCGCGACACCAAGCTCGGACCCGAGGAGATCACGCGGGACATTCCCAACGTGTCCGAGGGCTTCCTCGCCGACCTCGACGACAGCGGCATCATCCGGATAGGCGCCTACGTCAAGCCCGGCGACATCCTCGTGGGCAAGGTGACCCCGAAGGGGGAGACGCAACTGACCCCGGAGGAGAAGCTGCTGCGGGCCATCTTCGGCGAGAAGGCGGGCGACGTGCGCGACGCGTCGCTGCTCTGCCCCCCCGGCATCGACGGCATCATCGTGGGGGTCAAGATCTTCTCGCGCAAGGGCATCGAGAAGGACGACCGGGCCAAGGCCATCGAGGCCGAGGAGCTCGAGATGATGGAGAAGAATCTCGAGGACGAGATTCGGATCCTGCACGAGGAGGTCAAGAAGCGGGTGTCGGCGAAGCTCGACGGCCAGGAGCTCGCGAGCGATCTGTTCGACGATCACGGGCAGGAGGTGCTGCTGGCGGGGGGCACGGTGCTGACCCCCGAGACCGTCCTCGGGCTGCCCTGGCAGGCCGTGACCCGCATTCGGCTCGCCGGGTCGGATCGGCAGCTCGGGAACGAGCTGCGGACCCTCGAGGAGCGCACCGAGCGTCAGGTGGAGGTGATCCGCCAGATGTTCGAGGAGAAGAAGGAGAAGATCCGCCGCGGCGACGAGCTGCCTCCCGGGGTCATCAAGCTCGTGAAGGTCTACGTCGCCATGAAGCGGAAGCTCTCCGTCGGCGACAAGATGGCCGGCCGTCACGGCAACAAGGGGGTCATCGCGCGGGTGCTGCCGGAAGAGGACATGCCGCATCTGCCCGACGGCACGCCGGTCGAGATCGTCCTGAATCCCCTCGGCGTGCCGTCGCGCATGAACGTCGGGCAGATTCTCGAGACCCACCTCGGCTGGGCCGCCGCCGCCCTCGGACTCCATTTTGCGACGCCGGTCTTCGACGGCGCGACCGAGGCCGAGATCAAGGGGTGGCTCGAGAAGGCGGGGCTGCCGCCGAGCGGCAAGAGCCGGCTGATCGACGGCATGACCGGCGAGGAGTTCGAGCAGGACGTGACCGTCGGCTACATCTACATGCTGAAGCTGTCGCACCTCGTCGACGACAAGATCCACGCGCGGTCCATCGGGCCGTACTCGTTGATCACGCAGCAGCCCCTGGGCGGCAAGGCGCAGTTCGGGGGGCAGCGCTTCGGGGAGATGGAGGTGTGGGCGCTCGAGGCGTACGGGGCCGCGCACACGCTGCAGGAGCTGCTGACCGCCAAGTCGGACGACGTCACCGGACGGTCCAAGATCTACGAGGCGATCGTCAAGGGCGACGCGTCGTTCACGCCGGGGCTGCCGGAGTCCTTCAACGTGCTGATCCGCGAGCTTCAGGCGCTGTGCCTCGACGTCGAGCTGCTGAAGACGCGTGCGGCACCGATGCCCGCCCTGGCGGAGGCCGCCGTCGAGGACGAACCGGCGGCGACCGGGTCTTCGGAAACGGGGGAGACCGAGGCGGTCCCCGCTCTCGACGAGGCGTAGCGAGGAGCATCCCATGAGATCCAGTTTCGCGGACCGCGGCTCGCTGACGGCCGACTTCGACGCCATCCGGATCAGCCTCGCCTCGCCGGAGACCATCCGGTCCTGGTCGCACGGCGAGGTGACCAAGCCCGAGACCATCAACTACCGGACGTTCAAGCCGGAGCGGGACGGGCTGTTCTGCGCCAAGATCTTCGGCCCGGTGACCGACTGGGAGTGCCTCTGCGGGAAGTACAAGCGCATGAAGCACCGGGGCGTGATCTGCGACAAGTGCGGGGTCGAGGTGACCCAGGCGAAGGTGAGGCGCGAGCGCCTCGGGCACATCACGCTGGCCACCCCGGTCAGCCACGTCTGGTTCTTCAAGGGGCTGCCGAGCCGCATCGGCCACCTGCTCGACATCTCGCTGCGCGACCTCGAGCGCATTCTCTACTTCGAGGCGTTCGTGGTGATCGACCCCGGCGACAGCGAGTTCGAGCCCCATCAACTGCTCACCGAGGAGCAGTACCGCAAGGCGATCGAGGAATACGGCCCGAAGTTCCGGGCCCAGATGGGGGCCGAGGCCATCAAGGAGCTGCTCAAGCGGGCCGACATCCACGACCTCGCGGAGCAGTTGAGGGTGGACATGCGCCGGGAGAACTCGGTGCAGAAGAAGCTCAAGTTCGCCAAGCGGCTGAAGGTCGTCGGCGCGTTCCAGAAGTCGACCAATCGTCCGGAGTGGATGATTCTCGACGTGATTCCCGTCATTCCGCCGGAGCTGCGCCCCCTCGTCCCCCTCGACGGGGGGCGCTTCGCGACCTCCGACCTCAACGACCTCTACCGCCGGGTCATCAACCGGAACAACCGCCTGAAGAAGCTCATGGAGCTGAAGGCGCCCGACGTGATCATCCGCAACGAGAAGCGGATGCTGCAGGAGGCGGTGGACGCGTTGTTCGACAACGGCCGGCGCGGCCGGGTGTTGCGCGGGGCGAACAACCGACCCCTCAAGTCCCTGTCGGACACGCTCAAGGGCAAGCAGGGGCGGTTCCGCCAGAACCTCCTCGGCAAGCGCGTGGACTACTCGGGCCGGTCGGTCATCGTGGTGGGGCCCGAGCTCCAGCTCCACCAGTGCGGCCTCCCCAAGAAGATGGCCCTCGAGCTCTTCAAGCCGTTCATCTACAACAAGCTCGAGGGCCGCGGGCTGGTGTCGACCATCAAGCAGGCGAAGGAGATGGTCGACCAGCAGCTCCCCGAGGTGTGGGACATCCTCGAGGAGGTGATCCGCGAGCATCCGGTGCTGCTCAACCGGGCGCCGACGCTTCACCGTCTCGGGATACAGGCGTTCGAGCCGGTCCTCGTCGAGGGCAAGGCGATCCGCATCCATCCCCTGGTGTGCACCGCCTTCAACGCCGACTTCGACGGCGACCAGATGGCCGTGCACATTCCGCTCGCCCCCGAGGCCCAGATCGAGGCCTCGGTGCTGATGAAGGCCTCGAAGAACATCCTGTCCCCCGCCAACGGCGCGCCGATCACGGTGCCCTCGCAGGACATCGTGCTCGGGTGCTACTACGTGACCAAGGCGAAGAAGGGGGCCAGGGGGGAGGGGCGCGTCTTCGGCTCCGTGGACGAGGTCGGCCTGGCCCTCGCGGCGGGTGAAATCGAGACCCTCAGCCCGATCCGGCTCCGGCTCACGGGGCCGCTCATGGACCTGACCGTGGCCCGGGACGACCAGGACGTGCTGAGGACGCCGGTCCAGGACGCCGACCGCAAGATCATCGACACCACCGCCGGCCGGGTGGTGTTCAACAGCGCGCTGCCGGACGAGATTCCCTTCGTCAACGGCATCCTGAAGAAGAAGGGGCTCGGCCAGCTCGTCCAGTTCTGCTACCTGAAGCACGGCGTCGCCAAGACGGTCGAGATGCTCGATCGGCTGAAGCAGCTCGGGTTCGGGTACGCCACCCGTTCCGGCCTGTCGATCGGCATCGACGACCTCATCGTCCCCGCCCAGAAGGCGTCGATGATCAAGGAGGCCAACGACGAGGTCATCCGGGTCGAGCAGCAGTACCTGGAAGGGGCGATCACGAACGGCGAGCGGTACAACAAGGTCATCGCCATCTGGTCGGACGTGACCGAGAAGGTCGCCGACGAGATGTTCAACGAGATGGAGGGCCTCGCCGGCGGCGGTCAGGACTTCAACGCCGTCTACATCATGGCCGACTCCGGGGCCCGGGGGAGCAAGCAGCAGATCCGACAGCTCGCGGGCATGCGCGGCCTGATGGCGAAGCCGTCCGGCGAGATCATCGAGGTGCCCATCACGTCGAACTTCCGTGAAGGGCTCACCGTGCAGCAGTACTTCATCTCGACCCACGGCGCCCGGAAGGGGCTGGCCGACACCGCGCTGAAGACGGCCGACTCCGGCTATCTCACGCGCCGGCTGGTCGACGTGGCCCAGGACGTGATCATCTCCGAGGAGGACTGCGGCACGCCGGACGGGATCGAGTCGCGCGCCATCGTCGAGAGCGGCGAGATCATCGAGCCGCTGCGGGACCGCATCGTCGGCCGCGTGGCGCTGGAGGAGGTCGTCGACCCGTTCACCAACGACGTCATCGTGCCCGGCAACGAGCTGATCGTCGAGGAGCTCGCCTCGCAGATCGAGGACTCGGGCGTCGAGAAGGTGAAGATCCGGTCGGTGCTGACCTGCGCGGCCCGGCGCGGGGTGTGCGCGAAGTGCTACGGCCGCGACCTCGGCACCGGGGAGCTCGCCGAGCTCGGCCTGGCCGTCGGCGTCGTCGCCGCCCAGTCGATCGGCGAGCCCGGGACCCAGCTCACCATGCGGACCTTCCACATCGGGGGGACGGCGTCGCGGGTGTCGGCGCAGTCGACCCTCGAGGCGAAGCACGTGGGGACGGTGCGGTTCGACGGGATCCAGTGGGTCAAGGCGCAGGACGGCACCCTCGTCGTGATGAACCGGACCGGCTCGCTGGTCGTGCAGGACGAGAAGGGGCGCGACCGCGAGCGGTACCCGGTGGTGTACGGGGCCCACCTGAAGGTGTCCGACGGCCAGCACGTCGAGCAGGACCAGGTCCTGGTCCAGTGGGACCCCTACACGTTCTCGATCATCACGGAGAAGACGGGGACGGTGCGGTTCAAGGACATCGTCCAGGGGACGACGGTCCACGAGGAGGTGGACGAGGTGACCGGCCTGTCCCGCCTCATCATCATGGACTCGCCCGACGAGAAGAAGCAGCCGACGGTCGAGGTCCGGAGCGCGGCCGGCAAGCTGGAGCGCAAGTACAACATGCCGTCGCACGCGCACCTGATGGTGGCGGACGGGCAGGAGGTGACGGCGGGCGAGGTCCTCGCCAAGATCCCGAGGGAGACGACCAAGACCAAGGACATCACCGGCGGCCTGCCCCGCGTTCAGGAGCTGTTCGAGGCGCGGAAGCCGCGCGAGACCGCGGTCATCAGCGAGATCGACGGCACCGTCAAGATCGGCAGCATCGTCAAGGGGATGCGGAAGATCATCATCGTGCCGGACGAGCCGGGGGCGGAGCCGCGCGAGTACTCGCTGCCGCGGGGCGTCCACGTGAACGTGCAGGACGGGGACCGCGTCCGCGCCGGCGAGCAGCTCATGGACGGTCCCAGCAACCCTCACGACATCCTCAGCGTCCTCGGTCCGAAGGCCTTGCAGAGCTACCTCGTGAACGAGATCCAGGAGGTCTACCGGCTCCAGGGCGTGACCATCAACGACAAGCACATCGAGGTCGTGGCCCGGCAGATGATGCGTTGGGTGAAGATCGAGGACGTGGGGAGCACCGACTTCCTGATCGACGAGCAGGTGGACCGGTCGCGGTTCCTCACCGAGAACGAGCGGGTCATCGCCGAGGGCGGTCAGCCCGCCACGGGCCGGCCCCTGCTGCTCGGGATCACCAAGGCCTCGCTGTCCACCGACTCCTTCATCTCGGCCGCCTCGTTCCAGGAGACGACCCGGGTGCTGACGGAAGCCTCGATCTCCGGAAAGGTCGACCATCTCCGGGGCCTGAAGGAGAACGTGACGATGGGCCGGCTGATTCCCGCCGGCACCGGGTACGACTTCTACCGCGGGGTGCAGATCGAGGCCGACGAGCCGCCGCCGGCGCCGCCGCCGAGCCCCGAGGACCTCGACCTCGACCGGGACATGGAGTATCTCGTGGAGCCGGAGACGGCGGGCCGCGACCAGGAATCGGCGCCGTAGAACGTCGCCGATTCCCGGAGGGTCGGTTGGGCGGTGAGCGGAGCCGCAGGCGACGCTCTCGGGCCAGGAGTCGGCGCCGTAGAACTGCGCCGCCTCCGAAGGAGGCCGCAGACTCGCTGGAGGGGTTGGTCGGCGTCAGGCGGAGCCGCACGCGGCCATCGGCGGGTCAGGCGCTCGAACAGGAGGATGGCGGCCGGGCTCGGAGCCGCGGGGCGGCGTGAGTTCTTGCGTTGGCGAGGTTTCCGTGTTAACCTCGCAAGGTTTTGGCCGGAGTTGGGACACCCTATCTGACTCCGACTGTCTGAGAGGGGCGTGTGAAGCCACCGGAGCCGGTGAGACCGGCCGGGTGTTCACGGGCCTTGCGCGACTCGCCCCTTTCTCGTACGGAGCAGGCCCCGGCTCGCTCTCGTGGGCGCGGCCGGGCTCTTCTTCGCGGCGCGCACACACTAATAGGGTCAATCGCGTCGGGTGCCAAGCTGCCGCTTTCAGGCCCGACGCAACTGTCGCGGGCGTCCCTGCCGCCGGCCGGGATGTCGTGACGCATTCGACGCCAAGGAGCGGTTCGTGCCGACGATCAGCCAGCTCGTGAGGAAGGGCCGTTACCGGATCGAGTCCAAGACGAAGAGCCCCGCCTTGCAGCGTTGTCCCCAGCGCCGCGGCGTGTGCGTGCGGGTGTTCACGCAGACGCCGAAGAAGCCGAACTCCGCGCTGCGGAAGGTCGCCCGCGTCCGGCTGACCAATCAGATCGAGGTGACCACGTACATTCCCGGCGAGGGCCACAACCTCCAGGAGCACTCGCTCGTGCTCATTCGCGGAGGCCGCGTCAAGGACCTGCCCGGGGTCCGCTACCACGTGGTGCGGGGAACGCTGGACACCACCGGGGTGCAGGACCGGAAGCAGAGCCGGTCGAAGTACGGGGCGAAGCGGCCGAAGAAGTAGAGGCGTTCCCCGGTCCCTGCGGTCGTCGAAGAGGAAAGTGCCATGCCACGCAGACGCGAGGTCCCCAAGCGCGAGGTTCCGCCGGATCCGCTCTACAACAGCACTCTCGTGACCAAGTTCGTGCGCACCATCATGAAGAGCGGCAAGCGGAGCACGGCCGAGGGGCTGCTGTACGGAAGCCTCGACATCATCCGCGAGCGGACCGGCGACGATCCGCTCAAGGTGTTCAAGAAGGCGGTCGACAACGTGAAGCCCAGCCTCGAGGTCAAGTCGCGCCGCGTCGGCGGCTCGAACTACCAGGTGCCCATCGAGGTCAACCCGAACCGCCGGCTCTCGCTGAGCCTGCGGTGGCTGTCGGGCTACGCGCGCGCCCGCAGCGACGGCAAGACGATGCGGGAGAAGCTCGCGAACGAGTTCATCGACGCGTCGAACCTGCGGGGCGGGTCGGTGAAGAAGCGCGAAGACACGCACCGCATGGCCGAGGCGAACAAGGCGTTCGCCCACTATCGTTGGTGAGAGCGCGGAACGCGCAGGCGGAAGCAGACCAGTGGTTGGAGCCGAGTTGGAGATCGCCCCCGCGCCCCCGAATCGGGGGGTCGCGCGAAGCAGGCAGTCACGAACGGGCAAGGTGATGTCGAGACAGGTGCCGCTCGAGCGGACACGGAACATCGGCATCATGGCCCATATCGATGCCGGCAAGACGACGACCACCGAGCGGGTGCTGTTCTACACCGGCATCACCTACAAGATCGGCGAGGTCCACGACGGCACCGCGGTCATGGACTGGATGGCCCAGGAGCAGGAACGGGGCATCACCATCACTTCCGCCGCGACCACGTGCATGTGGCGCGACCACCGCATCAACATCATCGACACGCCGGGGCACGTGGACTTCACGGCCGAGGTCGAGCGATCGCTGCGGGTGCTCGACGGGGCGGTGGCGGTGTTCGACGCGGTGGGCGGCGTCGAGCCGCAGTCGGAGACCGTCTGGCGCCAGGCCGACAAGTACCGTGTGCCGCGCATCTGCTTCGTCAACAAGATGGATCGCGTCGGGGCCGACTTCCAGCGCACGCTGACCCAGATTCGCGAGAAGCTCCAGGCGAACCCGGTGGCGGTCCAGTTGCCGCTCGGCGCCGAGGACGGCTTCGCCGGCGTGATCGACCTGGTGGCGATGAAGGCGGTCCGCTACCGGGACGAATCGCTCGGCGCCGAGTCGGTGCTCGAGGAGATTCCCGCGGACCGCCTCGAGGAGGCGACGGCGGCGCGCGAGGCGTTGATCGAGAAGGTCTGCGAGGTCGACGACCGGTTGCTCGAGAAGTACCTGCACGGGCAGCCGATCGCGGCCGACGAGATCGTCCCGATCCTGCGCCGCCGGACCGTCGAGTCCGTGCGCACGGAGAAGGCTCCGTTCGTGCCGGTGCTGTGCGGCAGCGCGTTCAAGAACAAGGGCGTGCAGCCGCTGATCGACGCGGTGGTCGACTACCTGCCGTCGCCCGCCGACATTCCCGCCGTGACCGGGACGGCGCCGGACGGCGACGCGGTGCTCGAGCGGCCGGCCCACGACACCGCGCCGTTCTCGGCCCTCGCCTTCAAGATCATGACCGACCCCTACGTCGGTCAGCTCGCCTTCATCCGGGTGTACTCCGGCGTGATGGCGAGCGGGGCGACCATCTACAACCCGCGGCTGGGCCGCCGGGAGCGGATCGGCCGCCTGCTGAAGATGCACGCCAACAAGCGCGAGGAGATCGAGCAGGTCTACGCCGGCGACATCGCCGCCGCGGTCGGGCTGAAGACGGTGGCCACCGGCGACACCATCTGCGAACGCGCGCATCCGGTCGTGCTCGAGGCGATGGAGTTTCCGACCCCCGTCATCACCCTGGCCATCGAGCCCAAGACGAAGGCCGACCAGGAGAAGCTCGGCCAGGGGCTGGCGAAGCTCACCACCGAGGATCCGACGTTCCAGTTGCGGACCGACGTCGAGACCGGCCAGGTCGTCGTCTCCGGCATGGGCGAGCTCCACCTGGAGATCATCGTCGACCGGCTGCGGCGCGAGTTCGGCGTGGCGGCGACGGTCGGCCGCCCGCAGGTGGCCTATCGCGAGACCCTCACGCGGCCGGCGGAGGCCGAGGGCCGGCACGTCAAGCAGACCGGCGGGCGCGGTCAGTACGGTCACGTCAAGCTCAACGTCGTGCCGGGGCGGTCGGGGGACGGGTTCGTCTTCGAGAACCGGATATTCGGCGGCGCGATTCCCAAGGAGTTCATTCCGTCGGTCGAGGCGGGGGTGCGCGAGGCGGTGACGACCGGCATCCTCGCGGGATACCCGATCGAGGACGTGACCGTCACCCTGCTCGACGGCTCGTCCCACGACGTCGACTCGTCGGAGGTGGCGTTCAAGATTGCGGCGTCCATGGCGTTCCGCGAGGCGGCCCGGCGCGCCGCCCCGGTGCTGCTCGAGCCGATCATGAAGGTCGAGGTCGTGGTGCCGGAGGTGTACATGGGCGACATCATCGCCGACATCAACGGACGCCGCGGCAAGGTGAAGTCGATGGAGGCCCACGGCGGCACGCAGATCGTCAACGCCCGCGTGCCCCTGGCGGAGATGTTCGGCTACGCAACCGAGCTGCGCTCGCGCACGCAGGGGCGCGCCACCTACACGATGCACTTCGAACGCTACGATCAGGTCCCGCAGGCGGTCAGCGAACAGATCGTCGCGCGCATTCAGGGCAGATAGAAGAGGCTATCGCATGGCGAAGGAGAAGTTCGACCGGTCGAAACCGCACGTGAACATCGGCACGATCGGGCACATCGACCACGGCAAGACGACGCTGACGGCCGCGATCACGTCGGTTCTGTCGAAGCACGACGCGAAGAACGTGGTCCGCTCGTTCGACTCGATCGACAACGCGCCCGAGGAGCGGGAGCGCGGGATCACGATCGCGACGGCGCACGTGGAGTAC
>JAJEFC010000070.1 GCA_022820675.1 Vicinamibacteria bacterium
CGTCTTGCATGCCGAGGTCGCCGCGGCGGTCGGGGGTTCGACGAGGCGCAGGTCCGACTCGCCGCGTCACCCGAGGAGACCCCGCCGGAGGCGTTGACGACGATCACCACACCGCTTCCGATGAGGACCGACGCCGTAGAGGGCGCCATCGAGGCGTGACCGGTGGCGGGTGGGAAAACTGGCGGCGTGGTCACAGCCGCCGCATCCCCTGAGCCCGCCATCCGCGCCGGCACCTCAAGCACCGCTCCCCGAATAAACGACGGGAGGGACCGGCCTTTCGGCCGGACCCTCCCGGTAACACGCGGGCCCGAGGCCCGGTGGGTTCAGGTCAGCCGTCGTCCTCCTCGCCGAAGTCCTCGTCCGCGAGTTCTAGCGACGTCACCAGCCCGACGCCTTCGTCGTTCACGCCGATCGCAAGGATTGCCGGTGTGCCCGTGGCATCGGTGCTCTCCGGCCGGGTCGCCGCCCGGAGCGCTGTCCCGGCCACAGTGATCGAGTACGACCACGCCACGAATCGGGCATCGGCACCGGTGCCGCCCGCGCGGCCGCGCGTACCGCTCGTATCAGAGCCGATCAGCCAGGAGGCGCCGTTGATGTCGGTCACCCAGAAGTCCACCCTCTCGAACGGGTCGGTGAAGGAGCCCGCCGCCGCCGCTACAGCCCTGATGTCGATCTTCAGCCTGGAGCTGAGATCGTCATCCGTGCACTTGGCGTAGCCGCAGACCTCGTAGTCGTCGTCGCCCCCGAGACCCTGGAAGGCGATGGTGAAGGCTCCGGCGTCAAAGTCGTCGTCGGTGTCCGCAGCCCCGGTCAGGTTCAAGGTCCCCGACGAGATTGCCGTAGTACCGTAGTTCGCCTGCGTCTGGTCGCGGACGAACACGCTGACGGTGCTGAGCGCCTCGAGCGTGCCGCCGAGCGTGGTCTGCAGCGCCTTGTACGGATCAGCGACGCTCGTGGCACTGGTGACGATCCCCACCGTCTGCGACACCTGGTGGTTCAGGCGCGTCAGCGACGCGGAGTTGAAGGCGTCCACCGCCACCGGCGCTCCGATGCCGAGCCTGAGGGCCGGCCCGGTACCGTAGTCCATCGTCCCGTAGTAGTCCCGGATCGAGAAGTTGTCGTTCAGGTAGGTCGCGCCCGAGAAGGTCTTGCCGGCCGCGATGCTCCCCGGAACGGCAGGAGGGGTCGCCGTCGCCGCAGTGACGTCGTAGGCGAGCGTGTGGCTGACCGCGCTCGAGGTGTTCCCTGCCTGGTCCTTCGCCATCGCGCTCACCGTGTAGTACGCGACGCTGATGCTGTCCGCCTCGAAATTCACGTCGGTGTCGGTGATCGCCATGTAGCTGCAGTTGCTGTTCGCGCTGCCGCGCACGGTCCCGTTGGCCTGGATCGCGGCGCAGTCGGACTTGGTCGCGGTCCGGCGCTCGGCCTTGACCAGGATCCCGCCGGTCGTCAGCAGACCGGAGTCTCCGACGTCGCTCTGGTCGTCACTGGCCAGGAACTCGAGGCCAGCGGCGTCCGGGAACGGTAGCGCTGCGAACCGCGTCTCCTCCTCGTCGTCCACCTCGATTACCGGAGCCGTCGTGTCGACGCCGAACTCGAGCGTCTGGCCGGCCTCATCCACGTCGGCGGCGGCCACCACCGCGTCGTCGCCGTCGTCGTTGCTGTCGACGCCGTACGCGGTCACGGTGTCGTTGTCAGCGGTGATCCAAGTCAACATCACGTCGGGGGTCGCTGGCGCCTCACGGCATGTGTCGTCGTCCGCATCCGGGAGCCGCGCCATGTTGCCGAGGTCGTCCGTGGCCACGGCGATCGCGCAGTAGTCGTCGGTGCCGTCGCTCTCCGCCGGCACACCCGACGCGGCGGAAGCGGCGAGGGCCTTCTCCAGGTCCGCCCCGATCCGGACGCCCATGTTGTAGCCGCCGATGCCGAGGGTGTCGGCGGCAAGGTCGCCTCGGACCAGCCAGTTGTCCTTGGCGGTCCTGGCGTTGAACCTGCCCGAGATCCCCACGGCCGAGTTGATCCAGCCGTTCTCCCGTTCGTTCCGGTTCGCGACGATGATCGGAGGATTCGGCGGGGCCACCATGTCGATGTTGGCCTCGGGCAGATCTTCCTCGTTCAGGATGGTGCCGGGCGTCCCGGCCGAGGAGACGGTGATGATCTGCGTGCCTGACTTGTCCTTGCAGTCGAATTCGGCCGCGAAGGGAGCTTCCATGTCCGTCTCGTCCTTCCCGCAGAAGTTCACGGTCACGGACGAGACCGATCCGCCGCTGTAGAGCACGGGCAGGGCGGTAATCCCGATCTTCCCGTTCGACGGACCCCCGTACCAGCGCTTCCCGTCACTCCCGATCGCGCTGTTGTCGCCCAGGTCGGCCGTCACGATGTAGCCGTCTTTATTGGCGAATTCCACGGTCTGCACGTTCGACGAGATGGTCTCGTAGCCCATCATGCCGTCCGCCATCATCCCGCTCGCGATCTGGAGCTCCGCCGCGATCGTGTGGTCGCCGTTCATGTAGTCCGGTTGCCCTTGGTCATCGTATCCGGCCGTATTGAACGACAGCGTGAAGGTGTGCACGGCCTGCTCCGCCGCTGCGTCCTCCGCCTCAGGCGCCATCCCCATGCTGCTGCCGAAGGACTGGGAAGAGACCTCGGCCCCGTCCACGAGCAACGACAATTTGTGGAGCGTCTGGTCGCCGCGCTCGACGTTGAGCGACGCGGTCACCCGGCCGCTAAACGTTCCGTCGCCAGGGGTAGTGTCCGTGATGTTGGCGACGATCAGGAAGGCCGGATCACCCGCGTCCGGCGGGGCTTCGGCCGTCACGGTGAGCTGGGCGCCCACATTCACGGTCTCGCCACTCTTGCTCACGGACGCGGTGATCGTCACGTCGCCGGCTGCAACACCGGTAGCCGAACACCCGGCCGATGTTGAAGTCACGGTAGCGATGCCGGTGTTCGACGAGGCGCAGGTCCAGCTGGCCGCGTCGCCAGCCACCCCTCCCGAGGCGTTGACTGCAAAAACGACACTGTTGCCCACTGCGACCGACGCCGAGGCGGGCGCCATCGAGGCCGTGACCGCCGGCGGGGGCGGGGGCTGCGGCGGCGTGGGCTGGACGATCTCCACGTCGTCGCCGCACGCAGCCACCCCCAGCGCCAGCA
>JAJEFC010000182.1 GCA_022820675.1 Vicinamibacteria bacterium
GGTCGAGATGGTGATGCCGGGCGACAACGTGGCGATGGAGGTGGAGCTGATCACGCCGGTGGCGCTGGAGAAGGGCCTTCGGTTCGCGATTCGGGAAGGCGGGCGCACGGTGGGGTCGGGGGCGATCACCGAGATCGTCGACTAGGCGTCTGCGCCGTGGAACGGTGCAGACTCCCTGGCAGGGTTGGTTGGGACGCCGAGCGGAGCCGGAGGCGACGATTGGCGGGCTCGGTGAGAAGTCATGTTCAGCGACAAGATTCGGATACGCCTGAAGGCCTACGATCACCGGGTGCTCGATCAATCGACGCACGAGATCGCCGACACCGCCCGGCGGACGGGTGCGCGTCTCGCCGGACCGATACCGCTGCCGACGGATCTGAACAAGTGGACGGTCCTGAGATCGCCCCACGTCGACAAGAAGTCGCGCGAGCAGTTCGAGATCCGCACCCACAAGCGGCTGATCGACATCTTCGAGCCGACCTCCCAGACCGTCGATGCGCTGATGAAGCTCGATCTCCCGGCCGGGGTCGACGTCGAGATCAAGGCGTTCGGCAAGGAAGGCAGCGACTAGGAGACCGGGCCGGGGCACGGCGCGGGCGCCCTCGGGGTCGGCTGGGCGCCAGGTGGAGCTCGAAGGCGACGATTGGCGGGCCCGGAGTCTGGTGGAGCTCGACAGCACGGACGCAGACGATCATGGTGACCGGAATCCTCGGGCGGAAGATCGGAATGACCCAGTTGTTCGGCGACGACGGTGCGATCATGCCGGCGACGGTGATCAAGGCCGGGCCGTGCGTCGTCGTGCAGCGGAAGACGGTCGAGCGCGACGGCTATGCGGCGGTGCAGCTCGGGCTCGTCGACGACGCGCCGGCCAACGCGAACCGGCCCATCTCCGGCCACTACCGCAAGGCCAACGTGCCCCCGACCCGGATTCGACGGGAGGTCGGCGTGGACGGCGACGGACCGGCGGAAGGCGAGCAGGTGGTGGCGTCGGTGTTCGCGGGCGGCGACCGCGTCGACGTCGTGGGGGTCAGCCGCGGCAAGGGGTTCCAGGGCGTCATGAAGCGCCACGGCTTCGGCGGCGGGCGCGCGACGCACGGCTCCATGTTCCACCGCGCGCCGGGATCCATCGGGGCGTCGTCCTATCCCTCCCGGGTCATCAAGGGCATGCGGGGACCGGGGCGGATGGGCGGCGACCGGGTCACGACGCGGAACCTGGAGGTGCTGCGGGTGGATGCCGAGCAGCACGTGCTGGTGGTCAAGGGGGCGGTTCCGGGCGCGCCGGGCGGCGTGGTCGTGATCAGGAAGGCGGTCGCCGCCAAGCCGGTGCCCGCGCCGGCGCCCGAGGCATCGGCGAAGAAGCGGAAGTAGGCAGGAATCCGCGCCGTGAAACGGCGCGGACTCCTGGAGGGTTGGTTGGGCGGCGAGCGGAGCAGTAGGCGAAGCTCTCCGGGCCGGGTGCGCGCCATGACGCTGGATGTCGTTGATTCGCGGAACGAGAAGATCGGCTCGGTCGAGGTCAGCGACGCCGTGTTCGGCGGCCGGCCGAACCGGGGCGTCATCTGGGAGTCGGTGGTGCACCAGTCGGCCGGCGAGCGGCGCGGCACCCATGCGACGAAGACGCGGGGAGAGGTCAGCGGGACCGGCAAGAAGCCGTGGCGCCAGAAGGGCACCGGCCGCGCACGGGTCGGCGAGAGCCGCAATCCGCTCTGGCGCACCGGCGGCGCGGTGTTCGGGCCCCGGCCGCGGAGCTACGCGTACCGCCTGCCGAAGAAGGTCGTCCTCGGCGCCCTGCGGGCCGCGTTGACGGACAAGTTCGCGGGCGGCGACGTGCTCGTCGTGGATCGGCTCGGGGTCGACGAGCCGCGTACCCGGCTCGCGGTCGAGCTGCTCGACCGCCTCGACGTGGCGTCGAAGGCGTTGCTGGTCGACGTGCAGCCGGACGGGAAGCTCGCGCTCGCGGTGCGCAACCTCGGCGACGTCAGCCTCGTGGCGACGGGGCGCCTCGGCGCGAGGGACGTCGTCGACGCCCGGCAGGTGGTGATGACGCCCGCCGCGGTCGAGAAGCTCACTGAGGTGCTGGCGTCATGAGAGAGACCGAGGTCATTCGGCGGGCCATCGTCACCGAGAAGACCACCATCCAGCGCGAGGACACGGGCACCATCGTGCTCGAGGTGGCGATGCGGGCGACGAAGGTCGAGATCAAGCAGGCGGTCGAGCGGCTGCTCGGGTCGAAGGTCGCGAGCGTCCGCACGTCCATCAATCACGGCAAGTTCAAGCGGCAGGGGCGTTTCTCGGGCCAGCGTCCGGACTGGAAGAAGGCCTACGTCCGGCTGCGCGACGGCGAGAACGTGCCCGAGTTCCTGGAAGGCGCGTAGCAGGACGATGACCATACGCAAGTACAAGCCGACGTCGGCGGGGCGGCGCTTCCAGACGGTGCAGACTTTCGACGAGATCACCGAGACGAAGCCGTACAAGCCCCTGACCGAGCCGTTGCCCAAGTCGGGAGGCCGCAACAACCGGGGCCGCGTCACGATCTGGCAGCGGGGCGGCGGGCACAAGCGCACGTATCGCATCATCGACTTCAAGCGCGACAAGCGAGACGTGCCGGGGCGGGTGACGACCATCGAGTACGACCCGAACCGGTCCGCGCGCATCGCCCTCGTGACCTACGCCGACGGCGAGAAGCGGTACATCCTGCACCCGGCCGGCGTGGCCGTGAACGCCACCGTCGTCGCGGGCGACCGCGTCGACATCCTTCCCGGCAACACCCTGCCCCTCAAGAACATTCCCCTCGGCACCCAGATGCACAACGTGGAGCTCAAGCCGGGCAAGGGCGGCCAGCTCGCCCGCAGCGCGGGGGCGAGCGTGCAGCTCGTGGCCAAGGAAGGCGAGTACGTGTCGGTCCGGCTGCCGTCGGGCGAGGTCCGCCGGATTCTGAAGGAGTGCGTGGCCACCATCGGCCAGGTCGGCAACGTCGATCACGAGAACGTGTCGCTGGGCAAGGCGGGCCGCAAGCGCTGGCTCGGGCGCCGGCCCAACGTCCGCGGGGTCGCGATGAACCCCGTCGACCACCCGCTCGGCGGCGGCGAGGGCAAGGCCGCGGGCGGCCGCCACCCCGTGTCTCCGTGGGGCGTTCCGACCAAGGGGTACAAGACCCGAAGCCGGAAGCCGTCGGACAAGTTCATCGTCCAGCGCCGGCGGCGGAGGAAATGACGGGCGCCGCGGCGGGCGCGCCGGCCGATTGGGCGCGGCGCGCGACGGGCGGCGGCGCGTGGCCGGGAAGCCGTTTCGCGGGCGGGATTGAGACGAGGCGTCAATGAGTCGATCGCTGAAGAAGGGACCGTTCGTCGACATACCGCTGCTCGAGAAGGTCGAACGCATGAACAACAGCGGAGACCGCCGGGTCATCAAGACCTGGTCTCGACGCTCGACGGTCATCCCCGAGATGGTCGGGCACACGATCGCGGTGCACAACGGCAAGAAGTTCATCCCCGTGTACCTGACCGAGAACATGGTCGGGCACAAGCTCGGCGAGTTCTCGCCGACCCGCCTGTTCCGCGGGCATACGAGCAAGCGCGACAAGGCCGCCTCCGTCGGCAAGGGCAAATGACGATGATCGAAGGGCGTGCCACGGCGCGTTATGTCCGGACCTCGGCCCAGAAGGCCAAGCTGGTGATGGACCTGATTCGCGGTCAGAGCGTGGACCGCGCGCTGGCCACCTTGCGTTTCTCGCAGAAGCGCGTCGCCGGTCACATCTCCAAGGTGCTCCGCTCCGCGGTGGCGAACGCGGAGCAGAAGGAAGGCTCGGCCGGCGACGTCGACCGGATGTTCGTGTCGAGGTGCTACGCCGACCAGGGGCCGTCGATGAAGCGCATCCGCCCCGCGCCGATGGGCCGGGCGTTCCGCATCGTCAAGCGGACCGCGCACCTGACCGTGCACGTCGAGGAGCGGCCGGAAGCCGTCGCGGCTCCCGGCGACCCGGGCTCGGCCGGGGCGGGGTCCTCCCGACGCGGTCGCAAGAGGCGGTCCGCGCGGCGGCCGCGGAAGCGGTCGAACGCGAGAGGTTGACGAGATGGGGCAGAAGGTTCACCCGTACGGGTTCAGGCTGGGCTTCAACAAGACGTGGCGGTCGCGCTGGTACGCCGACCGCGACTACGCCAAGCTCCTGCACGAGGATCTCTCGCTGCGGTCCGATCTGAAGAAGCGCTTCAAGCACGCCGGCGTGTCCAAGATCGAGATCGAGCGCGCCGCCAACAAGCTGAAGATCGACATCTGCACGTCTCGGCCGGGCATCATCATCGGGCGCAAGGGCACCGAGGTGGACAAGCTCAAGACCGAGATCCAGCGGCGGACCAAGCGCGAGGTCTTCATCAACATCCAGGAGATCCAGAAGCCCGAGCTCGATGCGCAACTGATCAGCGAATCGGTGGCCCTGCAGCTCGAGAAGCGCGTCGCCTTCCGCCGCGCGATGCGCAAGGCGGTCGAGTCGGCCCTGCGGTTCGGGGCCCGCGGCATCAAGGTACGGGTGGGGGGACGGCTGAACGGCGCGGAGATCGCGCGCACCGAATGGTATCTGCACGGGCAGTTGCCGCTGCAGACCCTGCGGGCGGACATCGACTACGGATTCGCCGAGGCCAACACCACCTACGGGCAGATCGGCGTGAAGGTGTGGCTGTACAAGGGCGACCGCCACGAGCCGCGGCTGGCCCGCGACGAAGAGTACCGGGTGCCGCGGCGCGGAGCCCGCGCCTAGGAGTCTGCGCGGTAGAACGGTGCCGACTCCCGGCGGGGTCGGGGCGCCAAGCGGAGCCGAAAGCGACGATTGGCGGGCCGGCATGCGGCGGGGGTAGCCGGCCACCTGCGAGGTAGCAGTCATGTTGATGCCGAAGAAAGTCAAACACCGGAAGCAGCACCGCGGGCGCATGACCGGCAAGGCGTGGCGGGGCTCGACCGTGTCTTTCGGCGACTTTGGCCTGCGGGCGATGGAGCCGTGCTGGCTGACGGACCGGCAGATAGAGGCCGCGCGGGTGGCGATGACCCGGTCGATCAAGCGCGGCGGGAAGATCTGGATCCGGGTCTTTCCGGACAAGCCCATCACCAAGAAGCCCCAGGAGACGCGGATGGGCAAGGGCAAGGGCGCGCCCGAGCAGTGGGTCGCGGTGGTGAAGTCGGGACGCATCCTCTTCGAGATGGAGGGCGTCGAGGCGGCGGTGGCGCGGCAGGCGATGAAGCTGGCCGCGGCCAAGCTGCCCATCCACACCCGGTTCGCCACCCGGTTCGGAGCCGAGGCATGACCGCGATTACGGAGCTCCGCGAGCTCGGCGTGTCGGACCTGGAGCAGCGCGAGCGGGAGCTGGCCGAGGAGGTGTTCCGCCTTCGGCTCCAGAAGTCGATGGGACAGCAGGAGGCGGCCAACAAGCTGCGTCGGACCCGGCAGGACCTGGCCCGGGTCAAGACGCTCCTGCGCGGCTACGCGCTCGGCATCGAGGCGCCGGCGAGCGAGACGAAAGAAGCAGCGGATGGGGACTAAGGCAGAGATCCAGGGCGTCGTCGTCAGCGGCAAGATGGACAAGAGCGTGGTCGTGGCCGTCGAGCGCCGCGTGCGCCACGGCCTGTACGGCAAGATCCAGCGCCGGACGTCGAAGTTCATGGCGCACGATCCGGGCAACCACGCGAGGGAGGGCGACGTCGTGGCCATCGTCGAGACCCGGCCGCTCAGTCGGCGCAAGCGCTGGGCCGTCGTGCGGGTGGTCGAACGGGCGAAGGCCGTCTGAGGCGCATTCGCCGCGGAGCGGTTCGGGGCTTCCGGCGGATCGGCCGGGCGCCGGGCCGGGCGAAGGCGGCGACGGGCGGGGCGGGAGGCGCCCCGTTCCCCGGCAGAGCGAGCACAGAACCATGATCCAGATGCAATCGATCCTCGAGGTCGCGGACAACTCCGGGGCCCGGAAGATCGCGGTCATCAACCCGATCGGCGGGTCGACCGGTCGCTTCGCGAAGCTGGGTGATCTCGTCACCGCCTCGGTGAAGGAGGCGGCCCCGCGCTCCGCCGTCAAGAAGGGTCAGGTCGTCCGGGCCGTCATCGTGCGGACGGCCAAGGAGCATCGCCGCCGCGACGGCAGCTACATCCGTTTCGATCGGAACGCGGCGGTCCTGGTCAACGAGCAGGGCGAACCCATCGGGACGCGGGTCTTCGGACCGGTGGCGCGCGAGCTTCGGGAACGCAAGTTCATGAGAATCATCTCCCTGGCGCCGGAAGTACTCTGAAGCCGCGAGCGTTTGAGCCATGTCGAGATTACAGACCCCCATCCGGAAGAACGACAACGTCGTCGTCATCACGGGGAAGGACCGGGGGAAGCGGGGGCGCGTCCTGCAGCTCGTGCCGGCCAAGAACCGGCTGATCGTCGAGGGCGTGAACATCGTCAAGCGCCATACCCGCCCGAACCCGAGGCAGAACGTGAAGGGCGGCGTCGTGGAGCGAGAGGCGCCGCTGCATGCGTCGAACGTGCAGCTCGTCTGTCCGGAGTGCGGCGCGCCGACACGCATCGGCAAGCGCCTCCTCGGCGACGGCCGCAAGGTGCGGATCTGCCGGAAGTGCGACGGGGTCGTGGATCGATGACTAGTCGACTGAGAGCGCGCTATCACGAGAGCGTGGTTCCCGCGCTCACGAAGGAGTTCGGGTACACCAACGTCATGGCGGTGCCCAGGATTCAGCGGATCGTCGTGAACATGGGCCTCGGCGAGGCCACGCAGAACGTGAAGCTGATCGACGCGGGCAGCGACGATCTCACGCGCATCACCGGTCAGAAGCCCCTGACGACCCGGGCCCGCAAGTCGATAGCCCAGTTCAAGCTCCGTCAGGGCATGCCGATCGGCTCGGTGGTCACGCTGCGCCGCGATCGCATGTACGAGTTTCTCGACCGGCTGATCTCGATCGCGCTGCCTCGCGTCCGGGACTTCCGCGGCGTCTCCCCCAAGGGGTTCGACGGGCGCGGCAACTACACCCTGGGGCTTCCGGACCAGTTGATGTTCATCGAGATCGACTACATGAAGGTGGACAAGTCGCGCGGGATGAACGTCTCGGTCGTGACCACGGCGAGGACCGACGAAGAGGGGCGCCGGCTGCTCCAGCTCATGGGGATGCCGTTCCGGACGAGCTAGGAGTCTGCACCGTAAGGACGGTACGGACTCCCAGCAGGGTTGGCTGGGCGGTGAGCGGAGCCGCAGGCGACGCTCGCCGGGCCAGGAGAGCGCGCCGTGGAACGGCGCAGGCGTCGAGCGGAGGCCGCGGCGCGACCTCGCGGTCGCGTTCGGCGACCGATTGGCGGGCGAGGGGAGCTCGATGGCGACGATTGCGAAGATGGTCAGGGAGGAAAAGCCGCCGAAGTTCAAGGTGCGGCTTCGCAACCGCTGCCGCCTCTGCGGGCGGCCGCGGGGGTTCATCCGCAAGTTCGCGCTGTGCCGCCTGTGCTTCCGGCGGCTCGCGCTCGAGGGCGACATCGCGGGAGTGACCAAGAGCAGTTGGTGACGATGTCAGGCGCCGCGTCGCCCGGGCGCGGGGTCGACAGACAAGAGAGACATGACTGATCCGATCGCCGATATGTTGACGAGAATCCGCAACGGGACCTCCGCCCACCGCCGGCGGGTGGACATCCCGGCATCGCGGCTCAAGACGGAGATCGCGAGGATTCTGCAGAGCGAGGGTTACATCCAGTCGTTCAAGATGGTGGACGTCGTCGTTGAACGGGGGCAGCAGGCGCGGCCGATGATTCGGATCCAGTTGAAGTACGGATCGCGCGGCGAGAACGTCATCTCCGGGATTCAGCGTGTCAGTCGGCCCGGCCGGCGCGTCTACTGCGGCCGGGACAGCGTTCCCCCGGTTCTCGCGGGCCTCGGCACGAGCATTCTCACCACCTCGCGCGGGGTCATGACCGGGCGCGAGGCGGTGAAGATGGGCGTGGGCGGCGAAGTGTTGTGCAAAGTCTGGTGAGCCGGGCGTTGGAGTGACGAGATGTCGCGAGTGGGCAAGCGGCCGATCCCGATTCCGGCCGGAGTCAGCGTGCAGATCACCGCGGAAGCGGTGGAGGCCAAGGGGCCGAAGGGGACCATGCGGCAACCGCTGCCGCCGGGGATCGTGATCGAGATGGACGACGGGGTGCTGCGCGCGCGGCCCGAGCGGGAGAGTCGCGCAATGGCCAAGTTCCACGGCCTCGGGCGCAGTCTCGTCGCGAACGCCGTGACCGGCGTGTCGGCGGGGTTCAGGAAGGAGCTCGACATCGTGGGCATCGGCTACCGGGCCGAAGTGGCCGGCCAGCGGCTCACGCTGTCGCTCGGATACTCGCACCCGGTGGTGTTCGAGGTGCCCGACGGCATCTCGGTGGCGGTGGAGAACCAGACGCACCTGGTGGTGTCGGGGGTGGACCGCCAGGCGGTGGGGCAGGTCGCCGCCGACATCCGGAGCCTCCGCAAGCCGGATCCGTACAAGCAGAAGGGGATTCGCTACACGGGCGAGGTGCTCAAGAAGAAGGTCGGCAAGACGGGGGCCTAGCAGCCCGTGGTGGAACCCCGCGTTGCACCGCGCCCGGAGGGCGCCGGCAACGGGCCGAGGCGCCCGCCTGACAAGGCGTGAGGAGGGCGCATGTTGGGCACATGTAACCGACGAACAACGCAGTCAGGCGGGATGCATCGCTGCTCGAATGCAGCGGGGACTTCCACCACGGGCTGCCGGCTGTTCCCAGGGTCGAGCGTGTCATGAAGGTCAAGACGAAGAAGGACCGGCGCCGCCGGATTGCACTGCGCCAACGCAAGAAGATCAGGGGGACGTCGAATCGCCCGAGGATGTCGGTCTTCCGGAGCCTGGGGCACATCGCGGTCCAGATCATCGACGACTCGAACGGCACCACGCTGACGTCGGCGTCCAGCACCGAGCCCGCGATCAAGGCGAGCTTCGCGGACGGGGCCTCCGGCGGAAACGTGGCCGGCGCCGAGGTCGTCGGGCGGCTGATCGCGGAGCGGACGCTCGAGAAGGGCATCCGGAGCGTGGTCTTCGATCGGGGCGGGTTCCTGTATCACGGCCGGGTCCGCAAGGTCGCGGACGCGGCGAGGGAGGCCGGCCTGCGATTCTAGGGGCCCCGCGGCGGCGCTTCGCGCCGAAGGGCGTCACCCTGCCGGCATGGATGAACACGGGCGGCCGGGAAACGACATGAGCCAGATGCGAGCCAAGATCGATCCCAACGATTTCGACCTCAAGGACACGGTCGTCTCGATCAACCGCGTCACGAAGGTGGTCAAGGGCGGCAAGAACCTGAGCTTCAGCGCCCTCGTGGTCGTGGGCGACGGCCACGGCGTGGTCGGGTTCGGGGTCGGCAAGGCCAAGGAGGTCCCGTCGGCCATCAAGAAGGGCATCGAGGCGGCCAAGAAGGCGCTGCTCCGGGTGCCCCTCGCCGGCACGACGATACCGCACCGGGTGGTCGGGCGCTTCGGGGCCGGCCGCGTGTTGCTGAAGCCGGCCCCGGAGGGCACCGGCATCATCGCGGGCGGCGCCGTGCGCGCGGTCCTGGAGTCGGCCGGCGTGCAGAACATCCTGACCAAGTCTCTGGGAACGCAGAATCCGCACAACGTGGTGCGGGCCACCTTCACCGGACTCATGGAGCTGAAGGACCCGGTCTCGGTGGCGCGGCTGCGCGGTATCGATCTCGAGGAGCTGACCGCGGTCCAGGGGTCTGCGCCGTAGACGGTGCAGACTCCTGGCGGGGTTGGTGGGGCGCCAAGCGGAGCCGACGGCGACGACTGGCGGGCGAGGAGTCTTGCGCCGTGGAACGGCGCGCCTCCCCCGCGGGCCTGCCCGGGACACCGGGCGGCGCCGTCGGGCGAAGGGTTGACGGGCTGGGCAGATGGAGACGACGAATACGAAGTCCGCGGAGGCCGGGCGCGTGCGCGTGACGCTGGTGCGGAGCACCATCGGCTTCGACCGGCGCCAGGCCGAGGTGGTGCGGGGGCTGGGGTTGCGGCGGCTGCACCACACCGTCGAGCTGCAGGACCTGCCGTCCATCCGCGGCATGATCCGGAAGGTTCGGCACCTGGTCCGCGTGACCGAGGTCGAGGGCTGACGATGAGCTTGAGCGATCTGAGACCGCCAGCCGGCGCCCGGCGCCGGAAGAAGCGCGTGGGCAGGGGCTACGGCTCCGGCACCGGCGTGACGTCGGGGCGGGGGCACAAGGGGCAGAAGTCCCGGTCGGGATACCGCCGGAAGCGCGGATTCGAGGGCGGCCAGATGCCGCTGCACCGCCGGGTGCCGAAACGGGGCTTCTTCAATCCGTTCAGGGTGGAGTACGCCGTCGTCAATCTGGACACGCTGGCCGAGCGATTCGAGGCCGGCACCGAGGTGACCCCCGACCTGTTGCGGGAGTCGGGCCTCGTGCGCTCGAACGCCGGGCTCGTGAAGGTCCTGGCCCGGGGGGGCCTGGACGTCGCGTTGACGGTCAAGGCGCACAAGTTCAGCCGGAAGGCGGCCGAGCTCATCGCCGGGGCCGGCGGCCGGACGGAGGTCGTGACGGGGTGAGCGTCGGAACGGACCGGAACCTGACCGGCAAGGGGCGCATCGATGTTTGACAGCCTGCGGAACGTCTTCGCGATCTCGGATCTGCGGACCCGGGTGCTGTTCACGCTGTCCATTCTCGCGGTCTACCGCCTCGGCAGCGTCATCCCGACCCCGGGCGTGAACACCGACGCGCTGGCGATACTCGCCGAGCAGGCGGCCGGGACCATGTTCGGGCTCTACAACATGTTCTCGGGCGGCAACCTCGCCCAGGTCACCATCTTCGCGCTGGGCATCATGCCCTACATCAGCGCGTCCATCATCCTGCAGCTCCTGACCGTCGTCTGGCCGTATCTGGAGCGCCTGTCGAAGGAGGGCGAGCTCGGGCGCCGGAAGATCACCCAGTACACCCGCTACGGCACGCTGCTGCTGTGCGTGGTGCAGGCGTTCGCCATCGCCTTCTGGCTCGAGAGCCAGACCAACATCGCCGGCGGCCTGCCCCTGGTGTACGAGCCCGGCTGGGGCTTCCGCCTCCTCGTCGTCCTGACCCTCACCACCGGCACGTGCTTCATCATGTGGCTGGGCGAGCAGGTCACCGAGCGGGGCATCGGCAACGGCATGTCGCTGATCATCTTCGCGGGCATCGTCGTCAACCTGCCCGCGGCGGTCCTGAACACCCTCGATCAGTTGCGCACCGGCCAGATGGGGCTGTTCCGCCTGCTGATGCTCTCCATCCTGATGATCCTCGTCATCGGGGCGGTGGTGTTCATCGAGCGCGGGCAGCGCCGGGTCACCGTGCAGTACGCGAAGCGGGTCGTGGGACGGCGGATGTACGGCGGCACGAGCACCCACATTCCCCTGAAGGTGAACACGGGCGGGGTCATTCCCGTCATCTTCGCCTCGTCCCTGCTCGCGTTCCCCGCGACCATCACGTCCGCGATGCCCGACACCGCGTGGGCGCAGGGCATCACCGAGAACCTGGCGAACGGCATGCCCCTCTACTACCTGCTCTACATGGGGGGCATCATCTTCTTCGCCTACTTCTACACGGCGATCATCTTCAATCCGGACGACGTCGCCGAGAACATGCGCAAGTACGGCGGGTTCGTGCCGGGCATCCGGCCGGGCAAGCGGACCGCGGAGTACATCGACACCATCCTGACGCGGATCACCCTGGTGGGGGCCGTCTACCTGGCGATCGTCGCGATACTGCCCGACCTGATGATCGTCGGGTTCCGCGTCGCCGCGATTCCGTTCATCGGCGACTCCCTCGACGCGGTCACGCCGCGGTGGATCACCGACGGCCTCAACGTCACGTTCTACTTCGGCGGGACCTCGCTGCTGATCATCGTCGGGGTGTCGATGGACACGGTGCAGCAGGTCGAGTCGCAGTTGATCATGCGTCACTACGACGGTTTCATGCGCAAGACGCGCATCCGGGGTCGTCGTGGGTAAGGCGTCGGCGTGGAACGGCACGGACGCCGGCCGGGTTGGCGGGGCCGCCAGGCGGAGCCGCGAGGCGGCCATCGGCGGGCCAGGGGAGACCGAGGGGTGACCGTCACCATGGGTTCCGCGATCAACCTCGTCGTCCTCGGTCCTCCCGGCGCCGGCAAGGGAACGCAGGGCGTCGAGTTCGCCCGCGGCCACGGCATACCGCAGATCTCGACGGGAGACATCCTGCGCGACGCGGTCAGGTCGGGTTCCGAGCTCGGCCGCCGCGCCAGGGCGACGATGGAGGCGGGACGCCTCGTCGACGACGAGCTGATGATCGCCATCGTGCGGGAGCGCCTGGATCGGGAAGATGTCGCGGGCGGCTTCGTGCTCGACGGCTTCCCCCGCACGGTGGCGCAGGCGGTGGCGCTGGACGAGATCATGACCGGGCGCCCGCCGCTGATCGTCATCGACATCGCGGTGCCGGACGACGCGCTCGTGGCCCGCCTCGCGCGCCGGCGGGTGTGCGGGGCATGCGGGCAGGCGACCAGCGTCGACTTGTCGCCGGAGTCGCGTTGCGGCCGGTGCGGCGGCGAGCTGGTGCTGCGGAGCGACGACACCGAGTCGGTGGTGCGCGAGCGGCTGCGGGTCTACGCCGACGCGACCCGCCCGCTCGTCGACTACTATTCGCAGCGCCCTTCGTTCCGCGCCGTCGACGGAGACCGCAGCCCGGCCGAGGTGGGCGCGGCGCTCGCCGCCGCCGTCGACGCGGTGCTCGCGGAACGGGCGGCGGGGCGCGCCCCGGCGGGGGAGAGCCGCGCATGATCGTCCGCAAGTCGCCGGCCCAGATCGAGCGGATGCGCGCGGCCAATGCCCTGGTGGCGCAGGTGCTGTCCGAGCTTCGCCGGCTGGTGGCGCCCGGGGTGTCGACGCTGGAGCTCGACACGGTGGCGGAACGGCAGGTTCGGGCGGCCGGTGCGGTCCCCGCGTTCAAGGGGTACCAGGGCTATCCGGCGACGTTGTGCGCATCGGTGAACGAGGCCGTGGTGCACGGCATTCCGTCGTCGGCGCCGCTGGTCGACGGCGACATCGTGTCGCTCGACATGGGCGTGGTGCTCGGCGGCTATTACGGCGACTCGGCCATCACCGTCCCCGTCGGCGGGGTGCCCGCCCGGGTCTCCGAGCTGCTTCGGGTCACCCGGGAGGCGCTGGAGCGCGGCATCGCGCAGGTCCGGGTCGGCGGGCACGTCTCCGACATCGGACACCACGTGCAGCGGCACGTGGAGGCGCACGGGTTCTCGGTGGTCCGGGAGTTCGTCGGTCACGGCATCGGGGTGGCGCTGCACGAGGAGCCGCAGATTCCCAACTACGGCGACCCGGGCCAGGGGCCGAGGCTGGAGAGCGGCATGGTCATCGCCATCGAGCCGATGGTCACGCTCGGGCGGCCGGCGGTCAAGGTGCTGGGCGACGGCTGGACCGCGGTGACCTGCGACGGCAGCCTCGCCGCGCACTTCGAGCACACGGTGGCGATAACCGAGGGCGGTCCGGACGTGTTGACCGTCGCGGCGGGCGCCCTCGGCGCCGCCGGCGGTCATGCGGCGATTCGGACGGTGGGGCCGGCATCGCTCCACTGACGGCGGTCGGTTGACGGAACGCACGGCCGCGCCGGCGGCATCGCGGCCCGCGCCCGGGCGCCTCCGGATTCCGTTTTTCGAGGACGTGGGATGAAGGTACGAGCATCGGTGAAGCGAATCTGTGACAAGTGCAAGATCGTGCGCCGCTCGGGCGTCGTGCGCGTGATCTGCTCGAATCCGAAGCACAAGCAGCGACAGGGGTGAGGCCGGATCATGGCTCGAATCGCGGGTGTCGATCTACCGAGAAGCAAGCGCATCGAGACCGGGCTGACGTACATCTTCGGGATAGGCGACCACCGTTCGGGGGCGATCCTGAAGGAGGCCGGAGTCGATCCCGATATCCGGATCAAGGACCTCTCCGAGGACGACGTCCGCAAGATCAGCCGGGTCATCGAGGAGCAGGGCCGGGTGGAGGGTGACCTCCGAAAGGAGGTCACCATGAACATCAAGCGACTGATGGAGGTCGGCTCCTTCCGCGGCATGCGCCATCGCCGCAACCTGCCCGTCCGCGGCCAGCGGACGCAGACGAACGCCCGGACGCGGAAGGGGCCGCGCCGGGGCGCGGTGGCGAAGAAGCGGACCAGCTAGTTACAAGGAAAGGACTGTTCGCGAATGGCCAAGCTGGAGACGGTCGACGCCTCGGTTCCGACGCCGAGCAAGCGGCCGGCCAAGCGCAAGAAGACCTTCAAGAAGAAGCGCGACAAGCGGGTCGTGCACCACGGCATCGTGCACATCCAGGCGTCGTTCAACAACACGATCATCACGATCGCCGATACCGAGGGGAACGTCGTGGCGTGGTCGAGCGCCGGCGGCATCGGCTTCCGCGGCTCGCGGAAGGGCACGCCGTTCGCGGCCACCCAGGCGGCGATACGCGCCGGGCACGGGGCCAAGGCCGTGGGCATGCGCACCGTGGACGTGCGCGTCAAGGGCCCCGGCGGGGGGCGCGAGTCCGCCATTCGCGCGCTGCAGGCCTCGGCCGGCCTCAGCGTGAAGTCGATTCGCGACGTGACGCCCATTCCCCACAACGGGTGCCGTCCGCCCAAGCGGCGCCGTGTGTAGCCGAGCGGACACGAGGAGCAGATCAGCATGGCACGATACGCAGGACCCGTTTGCCGGCTCTGCCGCCGCGAGGGCATGAAGCTCTTCCTGAAGGGCGAGCGCTGCTACGCGGAGAAGTGCGCCATCGAGAAGCGCAACGTCCCCCCCGGGCAGCAGGGGCGCCGCCGTCGCCCCAGCAAGGTCATGGGCTACGGCTCGCAGCTTCGCGAGAAGCAGAAGGTCAAGCGCACCTACGGCGTGCTCGAGAACCAGTTCCGCCGGTACTTCGCGGCGGCGGAACGGCAGCGGGGCATCACCGGCGAGACGCTGCTGCAGCTTCTCGAGCGCCGGCTCGACAACGTCGTCTACCGTCTCGGGCTCGCGACGTCCCGGCCTCAGGCCCGGCAGCTCGTCCGGCACGGCCACGTGCAGGTGAACGGCCGGCGGGCGGACATCCCCTCGTTCTCGCTGAAGGCCGGCGACGCCGTCAGCGTCAGGCAGCGCAGCGCGAAGCGGGCGGCGATTCTCTACGCCATGGAGGAGGTCAAGGGACGGGGGATCCCCGACTGGCTGGAGTTCGACGCGTCCACCATGACGGGGCGGGTCGCCGCGCTCCCGACGCGCGAGCAGATCAACCTGCCGGTGCAGGAGCAGTTGATCGTCGAGCTGTACTCGAAGTAGAGAAGCAGGCTTGGGCCCGGCCTCGGAAAGGACTGACTTGATGTTGTGGAAAGGCTTCCAGCGACCGAAACGGCTGGAGTTCGATGCGGAGACGCTGACCGACAGGTACGGCAAGTTCTCCGCACAGCCGTTCGAGCGCGGTTTCGGGACCACCATCGGCAACGCGTTGCGTCGCGTGCTCTTGTCCGCGATCGAGGGCGCCGCGGTCACGAGCGTCAAGATCGACAACGTGCTCCACGAGTTCTCTCCGATTCCGGGGGTCGTGGAGGATGCGACCGACATCATCCTGAACCTGAAGCAGATCCCCATCAAGCTGCACGGCGACGAGACGAAGACGTTGTATCTGCGGGCCGACAAGCCGGGTGCGGTCAAGGCGGCGGATCTCGAGGTCGACGCCGCGGTGGAGATTCTCGACCCCGATCTGCACGTCGCGACCGTGGCCGACGGCGGCTCGCTGCACATGGAGATGCGCGTCAAGCAGGGGCGCGGGTACGTCTCCGCGGAGAAGAACTTCGACGAGGACCTCGGCATCGGCTGGATCCCCGTCGACTCGGTCCACTCCCCGGTGCGCAAGGTCAACTATCTGGTCGAAGCGGCCCGTCTCGGCCAGACGACCGACTACGACAAGCTCACCGTGGACGTGTGGACGGACGGCTCGGTGACGGCCCGGGAGGCGATCTCGCTGGGGGCCAGGCTCGTGCGCGACCACCTGAGCATCTTCATCGACCTCGACGAGTCCAGCGATGCGCCGCCCGAGCCGGACGGCGAGGGGTTGGCGGTGGCCAACGAGCACCTCGACAAGAGCGTCGAGGAGCTCGAGCTCTCGGTCCGGTCCTACAACTGCCTGAAGAACGCCAACATCCGGACCATTCGCGAGCTCGTGCAGAAGACCGAGGCGGAGATGCTTCGCACGAAGAACTTCGGCCGCAAGTCGCTCAACGAGATCAAGGAGATACTGCAGCAGATGGGGCTCGGCCTCGGCATGCGATTCGAGCAGCCGACGCCCGAGGCCGAGGCGGAGGGCCAGTAGCCCGCGGCGTTGGTCCCCGCCGCATTCGAGCAGCGGCGTTCTCGCCACGGTTGCCGGGGAGAGGAAACGGAAGCATGCGTCATCGAGTAGCGCACAGGAAGCTGGGTCGGGTATCCGAGCATCGACTCGCCACGTTGCGCAATCAGGCCACGATGTTGTTGCGCCACGAGCGGATCGATACGACCCTGGCCAAGGCGAAGGAGCTGCGTCCGTTCGTCGAGCGCCTCATCACGGTGGCCAAGCGCGGCCTCGAGGACGGTGCGGAGACCACGCGCGCCCTGCACGCGCGCCGGCTCGTGGCGCGGGACATCGCCGACAAGCAGATTGCGGGCAAGCTGTTCGGCACCATCGCGCCCCGTTTCGCCGAACGGCCGGGCGGGTATACGCGCGTGCTGCATCTCGGCCGTCGCCAGGGCGACGCGGCCGAGGTCGCGCAGATCGAGCTGGTGGGCAGCGAGTACGATCCCAGCCAGGATCGGGACGCCGACGACGCGGTGCCGGCCGCGGACGGGTCGAAGAAGAAGGGGATGGGGGGCCGCCTGCGGGCCGCCGCGAAGCGTCTGCGGCGCGGGCAGGACGCCGAGAAGTCCGAGGAAACCCCGTAGCGTCCGTCAGTTGTCCTCGTCGTCCTCCTCGGGGCGTTCCGCCTTGGCGTCCGCTGTCAGCTCCGTTTCCGTTCACGTCGGCCCGTCAGTTGTCCTTGTCATCGTCCTCGCGGCGTTCCGCCTTGGCGCCCGCTGTCAGCTCCGTTTCCGTTCACGTCGGCCCGTCAGTTGTCCTTGTCATCGTCCTCGCCGCGTTCCGCCTTGGCGCCGCTGTCAGCTCCGTTTCCGTTCACGTCGGCCCGTCAACTGTCCTTGTCGTCGTCCTCGCCGCGTTCCGCCTTGGCGTCCGCTATCACCTTCTGCAGGATGTGCGCCGGCACCTCTTCGTAGTGTGAGAACTCCATGTGGTACGACCCCCGGCCGCCGGTGGCCGAGGTGAGCTGCTGCTCGTAGGTCAGCATTTCCGCCATGGGGACCTCGGCCTTGATCGAGGTCGAGGAGCCGCGCGTCTCCATGCCGCCGATCTTCCCGCGGCGGCCGTTCAGGTCCCCCATGAGGTCGCCGGCGTAGTCGCTGGGCGCGTAGACCTCGACGTTCATGACCGGCTCGAGCAGCGTGGGCTTCGCCCGCGACATGGCGTCGCGGAACGCGAGCCGCCCCGCCATCTTGAACGACATCTCGTTCGAGTCGACGGGGTGGAACGACCCGTCGTACAGGGTCACCTGGAAGTCCACCATCGGGTAGCCCGCGAGATAGCCCCGCGTCCGCGCCTCCTGGATGCCCTTCTCCACCGCGGGGATGAACCCGCGCGGAATCGCCCCCCCGAAGATCTCGTCGACGAACTGGAAGTCCTCGCCCCGCGGCAGCGGCGCGACCTTGATCTTGCAGTCCCCGAACTGCCCGTGCCCGCCGGTCTGCTTCTTGTGGCGGCCGTGGGCCTCGGTCGACGCCTTGATGGTCTCGCGGTACGGGATCCTCGGCAGCTTGAGGTTCACCTCGACCCCGAAGCGGCGTTTGAGCTTGGCGACGGTCACCTCGATGTGCAACTGTCCCTGCCCCGAGAGCAGGAGCTGCGAGGTCTGGGCATCGCGGGCATAGCGGATGGTCGGGTCCTCCTCCTGCAGGCGCTGGAGGGCGGTGCTGATCTTCTCCTCGTCGCCGCGGCTCTTCGGCTCGATGGCGTAGGACAGCACCGGCTCGGTGAACTGGAACGGGGGGAAGCGCCACGCCGCGTCCTTGGAGGCCAGGGTGTCCCCGGTCCGGGTCTCCTTCAGCTTGGCGACGGCGCCGAGGTCGCCCGCCCGTATCTCGGGAACGCCGGTCTGGGTCTTGCCCTGCATGAGGGTGATGGCGCCGATGCGCTCGCCGACACCCTGGCTGACGTTGTGGACCGTCGAGTCCGCCGCGATCGCGCCGCTCGCCACCCGGAACATGGTGATCCGCCCCGCGAACGGGTCCGCCACCGTCTTCCATACCAGGGCGGCGGCGCCGTCGGGCGAGTCGGCCGTCGCCGGGTTCCCTTCCGAATCGACCACGGGCAGGGTCCGCTGGGTCGGGGACGGAAGATACGCGAGGACGGCGTCGAGCAGGGGCTGGATGCCGATGTTGGCGGTGGCCGACGTGCACACCAGGGGGAACACCTGCCGCCCGGCGGCGGCCGTCTTGAGCCCCGCCTCCAACTGCTCCTGGGTCAGGGTGCCCGACTCGAAGAACTGCTCCATGAGGGCGTCGTCCGCCTCCGCGACCAGCTCGATGAGCGCCTCGCGGGCCGCGGCGGCGTCGTCGGCGAGCTCGGGCGGCACGTCGCCGGCGGACACCGTCCGCCCGTCCGCGTCGAAGGTCAGCGCCTTCATGGCGACGAGATCGACGACGCCGCTGAAGCCCTTCTCCTCGCCGATGGGAAGCTGGATGGGCACCACCGTGCGGCCCAGGGCCTCGTGGAGCGACTCGAGCGAGCGGGACAGGCTGGCCCGCTCCCGGTCGAGGCGGTTGAGCACCACGACGCAGGGCAGTCCCAGCTCCTCGGCGACCCCCCACACTTTCTCGGTCAGCACCTCCGAGCCCGCCACCGCGTCCACCACCACGAGGGCGGCGTCGGCGACCCGCAGGGCGCAGCAGGCGTCGCTGAAGAAATTCGCCATGCCCGGCGTGTCGATGACGTTGATCTTCGTCTTCTTCCACTCCGCGAACGCGGTGCTCGAGGAGAGGGTGTGCTTGCGCGCGATCTCCTCGTCGTCGTAGTCGGTGACGGTGGTGCCGTCGTCGACGGCCCCGAGGCGGTTGACGGCGCCGGCGTCGAACAGGAGGGCCGAGGCGAGCTGCGTCTTGCCGGCGCCGCTGTGTCCCACCAACGCGACATTACGGATCTGGTCCGCATCGTACACTTTCATGACTCGGGTATCCTCCTGGCCCGCCGACCGTCGCCGAACGCGACCGAAAGGTCGCGCCGCGGCCTCCGCTCGGCGCCCAACCAACCCTGCCGCGGTCTGCGCGCCCAACGGCACAGACTCCCGGCCCGCCAATCGGTTCCCTTCGGCTTCGGCCGGCGCCCAGCCAACTCCGGCGGCGTCTGCACCGCACCACGTCGCGCAGACTCCTGGCGGTCCGCCAGAACGCGCTCGTCGAAGCCGCGGTCTCCGGCGGCCCGGGCCGCTGATTTCTTCGACCGCAGCCGGCGCAAACCTACATCCTACGCCAGTCCGGGCGCCCGCTCAAGCGACCGCGGTCCGCCCACGGCAGTCTATTCGTAGCGGAGGGCTTCGATGGGGTCGAGGCTGGAGGCCTTGATGGCCGGATACATGCCGAAGACGATGCCGACGCCGCAGGAGAACCCCAGCCCGAGGGCGAAGGACCACCACGGCAGCGAGACCGGGAACCCCGTCGCCCAGTGGATGCCGAGGCCGATGCCGCTGCCGAGGAGGATGCCGATCAGGCCGCCGATGCCGGTGAGGCAGGCGGCCTCGAGCAGGAACTGCCAGAGGATCTCCTTTCGCTTGGCCCCGATGGCGCGGCGGGTGCCGATCTCCCGGGTCCGGTCGGTCACCGAGATCGTCATGATCGCCATCACCCCGATGCCCCCCACCATCAGCGCGATCGAGGAGATGACGATCAGCGACAGGAACGTGGCGCCGCTGATCTGATCCCACAGCGCGAGCATCGCGTCCTGGGTGATGAACTCGAAGTCGTTCGGCTCGTCGAGCCGCAGCCCGTGCCGGATGCGCATGACGCGCTCGATGTCCCGGATGGCGACCTCGGGGTCTACGCCCTCGCGCGGGGCCGCCGCAATCATCACCGAGCGCATCTCGCCGCCGAACGCCCACCGCCCCCTGATCCCGAACTGCTTCTGATAGGTGGTATCGGGAACGAGGACGAAGTCGTCCTGCCCCATGTTGAATCCGCCGGGGCTCGGCGTCTCCCCGACCACCCCGATCACGGTGTAGCGGCTGGTCCCGATGCGGACCCGTTTCCCGATGGGATCGGTGTTCGGGAAGAGGGCCTGGGCCGGGGTATGACCCAGCACCGCCACCCGCGTCCGCCGGCGGGTCTCGCCGGGCGTGAAGAAGCGTCCTTCGACCAGGTTGACGGGTTGCACGTCGGGATACTCGGAGGTGGTCCCCAAGACCATGATCGGCTTCGTCTGTTCCGACCGGTAGTAGACCCTCTCCTGGGTGGGGGGGCCTCCCTGTCCGAGCACGATGGCCACGTTGGCGAGCGAATCGGCCTGCCGCGCGATGGCGTCGGCGTCGTCGGTGGTGAGGTTCGGGCGGCGGATCAGCTCCATGAACTCCTCGCCCGAGCCCATGCTGATGGCCGAGAACTTCGTCAGCATGATGACGTCCGGCCCCATCGTCTCGATCGTGTCGCGCAACGACTGGTCCAGCCCCCGGATCAGCGACGTGCTGCCGACGATGGACATGATGCCGATGACCACGCCGAGAATCGTCAGCCCCGACCGCGCCTTCTGGTCGCGCAGCGTGGCCACCGCCATCGTCACGATCTCGCCGAACAGGCCGCCGTAGGAGTGCTTGGCCATGAGTGTGTCGAGCGGACGCGGGAACAGGCGCCCTCCGTCGCGCCTCGTCCGGCACGCGCGTTCCCGGCCCCGCCAGCGCCGCAGGTTGTAGCCGGCCGACTGGTACTCGCCGTCGCGCCTCGTCCGGCACGCGCGTTCCCGGCCCGCGGGCGCCGTCAGCCGCCGGCGCCGTCAGCCCGCCGGCGCGCCCGGTGGTCTCGGTGCGACGCGGGGTCTTCTCGTCACCTCGGGGCTCCCGGCCCCGATCAGGCGCGACCCAGCGCCGTGATCGGATCCAGCGACGCCGCCCTCGATGCGGGGTACAGCCCGAAGAACAGCCCCACCGCCGCCGTCATCGTGATGCCCAGCACCACCGACCACGGGTGCACCGCGGCGGTGATTGGCGTCATCGAGCTCAGGCCGATGGCCACCCCGAACCCCAGCGCGGTTCCGATGAGTCCGCCGGCGACGGACAGGATCACCGACTCGGCGAGAATCTGCCAGAGGAGGTCGAGGCGGCGCGCCCCCAGGGCCTTGCGCAGCCCGATCTCCCGCGTGCGCTCGGAGACCACCATCAGCATGATGTTCATGATGACGATGCCCCCCACCACCAGCGACAGGCTGACGATGCCCACCAGCACCGCGAAGATGCCGGTGGTGGCCTGCTGGTAGAGCCCCAGGACCGCGCCCGACGTGAACAGCCCGAAGTCGTTCTCCTCGGTGGCGCGAAGCTGCCGCTCGATGCGCAGGGCCACCGTCGCCTCGTCGACGGCGCGGTCGAACTCCTCCGGGGTGTCCGAGCGCACCCGCAGGGTGAGCGACGGGCGCGCCCCGAACAGCTTGCGGAACTGGCCCATCGGGATTATCACGAACTCGTCCTGCGACTGCCCGAACGCGGCCAGGGTCGGCTCGCTGACCCCGACGACGCGGAAGTTCACGCCCTGCACCTTGATGCGGCGGTCGATGGGGTCGAGCTGGTCGAAGAGCCGGTCGGCGGTCTCCGCCCCCAGCAGCGCGACGCCGCGGTTGCGATCGACCTCGGTGCGGTTGACGAGGCGCCCGCGCTCGGCCGTGAAGGTCGGGAACTCCACGTAGTCGCGGGTCACCCCCCGGATGCGCACGTTCTCCAGCACCCGATCGCGGTAGCGGACCTCGCCGCTTCGCCCCGCCTGGGCCATGACCGCCCCGACGCTCGGGCCGAAGCGGCGGATGGCCTCGGCGTCGTCGAGCGACACGCGGGGATTGTTCCTCGTCGCTTCGATGTCGGCCTCGGTCATGACCATCGGCGTGCGCTCGATGACGAACGAGTCCGGGCCGAACTGCGAGACGATGGCGTTGCCGACCTCCGCGTTGACGCCCTGAATCAGCGACACCACCGCGATGATCGAGGCCACCGCCACGATGTTCCCGAGGATCGTGAGGGTCGACCGGAGCTTGTTGGCCCAGATGGCGCGCAGGGCGATGACGGTGAGGTCAGCGACGCGGCGCACGCTCCACCACCCGGATGGAATCGCCGTCGGCGAGGTTGCGCACCTCGCTGAACGGCCCGGTGACGATGAGGTCGCCTTCCGCCACCCCGGAGAGCGCCTCGAAGTAGCGCTCGCCGGCGATGCCGGTGTCGACGGGCACGAACACCGCGCGGCCCTGGCGGGCCACGAACACGCCCTCGAGCTCCTCCTCGGCCTCTCCCGCCCCGAGGTCCGCCGCCTCGGCGGCCGGGACGACGCTCCGGCCCCGCGGTCCCGTCTCCTGCGGCACCACGTTCCCGTTCGCGTCCAGCACCACCTCGCGCACGGTGGACGCCTGTATCGGTATCGCCAGCGAGTCGGGTCGGATGGCGGTGGTGATGTCGGCGGTGCACGTGAATCCCGGGCGCACGCCGGGAATCGCCTCGTCGAGGGTCACGACGACCTTGAACGTCGTCGCCTGGCTGCCCGCGCCGCCGGCCGCGGCGCCGGCGCCGACGGGGTTGATGGGGCTGTTGCCGATCTCGGTCACGACGCCGGAGAACTCGTCGTCGGGGAACGCGTCGATGGTGACGGTGGCGAGCTGCCCGAGCTCGACGCTGGGGATGTCGGTCTCGTCGACCTCCACCTCGGCCTCGATCACCGAGAGGTCGGCGATGGTGGCCAGCACCGTGCCCTGGTTGTTCATGGTGCCGACGACGACCGTCTCGCCCTCCTCGATGTTGCGCCGGGTGACGACGCCGGAGATGGGCGAGGTGATCGTCACCTTGGTCAGCTCGTACCGCGCGCTCTCGAGGTTGGCCTCTTCCTGGCGGATGCGCTGGGCCTGGGTGGCGACCTCCACCTCCCGCGCCTGCAGCTCGGTCTCCCTGAGGGCGACGTCGTTCAACGCCTGCTCGTAGGCCTCGCGCGAGACCAGCCGCAGCCCCCACAGGTGCTCCTGGCGCTCGAGGTTGTCGCGGGCCAGCTCGAGGTTGACCCGCGCCGTCTCCACCGTGACCTCGGCCTGCCGCTGGGCCGAGCGCGACGCCTGCAGCGCCGCCTCGCCCCGGTCGACGGCCGCGCGCAGGGTCTCGGGGTCGATCTCGAGGAGGAAGTCGCCGACCGCGACGCGGTCGCCCTCGTCGAACTCGAGCCGGGTCACCTGGCCCATGGTGTTGGCGCTGATGTCCACGGTGAGCTGGGGCACGATGGTGCCCGGTGCGGACACGATGGCTTCGAGGTAGCGGCGCTCGACCGCCTCCACCTCCACCTCGGGCCCGGTGGCGCGCTCGAACGTCAGGTTGATGTACACGACCGCGGCCCCGAGGACCACGATCGCGGCGATGAGGACGGCCTTGCGGGAAGCGGTCAACGGATCACCCTCCCAGGCGAGACATGATGAACCCGCCCGCGATCGCGACTACCGCGTACAGGCTGTAGAAGATGGTGGCGATGGGGCCCGTGCGCCGTTCGTAGAGGACTCCGGTTCCCACCGCCAACAAGAAGAACTGCCACACGATGAAGAGATCGACGAGGGCGAGCGCCCGGTGGGCGAAGGTGCCTTCCACGAGCATCGGCAGCAGCGCGGCCAGCGTCGTCGTGCGAGTCATGTCGCCCCGTGCGTACATGAGCGGCAGCGTGAACAGCAACCCGAGGAGGTTGACGGCGCCGACATGGGTGACGACGGCGTACATCGCCTTGAAGGGGGCCTGCGCACCGAGTATCACGTAGCACGTCGTCCACACGATGCCGGCGATGAGGAACGTGACGATCGGGATGAAGAGAAAGGCGCCGCCGGCGCTGATGTAGGCGACGTTCTCGAGTCCCCGCGCCATTTGGTCGTACTGCTCGTCCGACACCGTCACGCCGAACGACTCCATGCTCTCGACCTGTTGCTCGAGAATCGCCTGCTGTCCGAACCCGGTGCTCAGCAGCCAGTAGTTGGTGGCGGCGGCCACGACGGCGACGAGAATCAGGGCGCCGAACGGCCGCGGCCGGTCCACGATCGCGGCGAACGTGGATCGCGGCGACAGGAGCACCCCGACCAGGCGTGCCGCGAGGTTCGGGGAAGCTCCCTCCTCGGGTCGCGCCGCGTCCATCTCTTCGGTCATGGCGGTTCGAATCGTGTACGAGCGATCCGTTCGGGCGGTAACCAGCTAGTTTACCCCGGTCTTCCGCCGGGTGCTCTCGTCGACTCGGTTCAACTCGGCGGCGAGCCCTTCGTCGCGCCGGGCCGTCGTACCGTATACGCCCCGGACGGTCCGAATGTTCAATACTGCCGGGGCTCGGTGCGCCTCCGCCGCAGGGGGGCGCGACACCCTCGCGGGTGACGGCCCCCGGCCCGTCGGCCGCTCGATTCACGGGAGTGGCCCGGGCCGCCGCCGGCCAACCCGCTGCCGTGGGTCTCGGCGCTCGCACGCGAGGCTCTGCGTACGTGGCGGCGCACCACTCGCTCGTCGCGCGCCACCGCGGGGCCCGTCCTTGACAGCCCGCGGCCGGTTGCACTACGTTCGGATACTGCGCTTCGGACGTTCCGTCGGATTTCGGCGGCACCCCTGATCGCCCGCAACTCCTCCCCGGCAGAGCCACGTGATCGAACTCGTCCCCAAAGAGCTGTTCTTCACCAAGGGCGTCGGCAAGCACCGCGAGAAGCTGACCTCGTTCGAGCTGGCGTTGCGGTCGGCCGACATCGCCGCCTGCAATCTCGTCCGGGTGTCCAGCATCTTCCCGCCCGGCTGCCGCATCCTGCCGAGGTCCACCGGGGTCCGGAAGCTCAAGCCCGGCCAGATCGCGTTCGTGGTGATATCCGAGGCGGCCACCCGCGAGCCCCACCGGCTCGTGGCGGCGACCATCGGCGTCGCGATTCCGCGCGACCGGCGGCTGTTCGGGTACCTGTCCGAGCATCACAGCTTCGGCGAGAACGAGGAGACCGCCGGCGACTACGCCGAGGAGCTCGCGGCGGAGATGCTCGCCACCACTCTGGGCCTCGAGTTCGACCCCGACAAGAGCTGGGACGAGAAGAAGGAGGTCTACCGGCTCTCCAACCGGATCGTCCGGACCCAGAACGTCACCCAGACCGCGGTGGGCGACAAGCAGGGGCTCTGGACGACCGTGGTCGCGGCCGCCGTCATCGTTGGTTGACGCCGGCCCGCGGGGCCCGCGCGGCGTCCCGGCCGCGGCCGGTTCCCGGTCCCCCGGACCACCCCTGCGTCCGCTCCCGCCTTCTCTCCGCCGCGCGGGCCGCGCACCCGCCCCTCCGACCGCGGCGGCTTCGAACCGCGTCCGTTTCGATACACGCGGGCCTCCGGTGAAAGTGACGACGAGACGTCGAATACGGTCGCGATCGGCGAGGAGATTGACAAATAATGTCACTTTCGTAGAATGGTTGTCAGTCGGCTGGCCGACCCCGACTGCACGGTTCCGAAGATATGGCTGCTCGCATCGGTGAACTGCTCGTCGAGACCGGAGGCGCGACGCAGGCCGTCGTCGACGAGGCGCTCGCCGGCCAGGGGTCCGCCGGCGGCCGGCTGGGCTCTCACCTCGTGGGGCTCGGTCTCGCGCGAGACGCCGACGTCGCGGCGGCGCTGAGTCGGCAATTCAGCGTTCCGTTCATCGAGCTCGGCCGTTTCGACCTCCCGCCGGCCGCGGTCGCGCTCCTTCCCGCGGCGACCGCCCGGAAGTACGAAACCGTCCCGCTGGGCCGCGCCGGGGCCGCCCTCGCCGTCGCGATGTCCGATCCGGCCAACGTCTTCGCGGTCGACGACATCGAGTTCATGACCGGGTGCCGCGTGGAGCCGGTGGTGGCGACGCAGGCCGCCATCCGGGCCGCGGTCGAGCGGTACTACGGCGAGGGGCCGGGCCGGGGGGACGCGCCCGACCTCGGGGAGAGCCGGCTCGCCCTCGCCGCCAAGGCCCTCGAGGAGGGCCCGGGCATCGGCACCGGCCTCGAGGTCGTCGACGAGGCGGAGGAGGTCGACGTCACCGCCCTCGAGACGCAGAGCGGCGAGACGCCGGTGATCCGGCTCGTCAACGCGGTGCTGGCGTCGGCGATTCAGAAGGGGGCCAGCGACGTCCACTTCGAGCCGTACGAGAAGCGGTACCGAATCCGGTTTCGCATCGACGGCGTTCTGTACGAGGTCATGGAGCCCCCGTTGAAGTATCGGGACACCATCACCTCGCGACTCAAGGTGATGGCGAAGCTCGACATCGCCGAGAGGCGGCTTCCCCAGGACGGCCGCATCAAGTTGAGGCTGAACGCGGACGGCGCGGCCCGGGAGATCGACTTCCGCGTGTCCTGCCTGCCGACCCTGCAAGGCGAGAAGATCGTGCTGCGACTGCTCGACCGCGGCAAGCTGATGCTCGACATGACCCGGCTGGGCCTGGAGGCCGAGTCGCTGAAGCGGCTCGAGGAAGCGATTCGCCGGCCGTGGGGGCTCGTGCTCGTGACCGGGCCGACCGGCAGCGGCAAGACCAGCACGCTCTACTCGGCCATCTCCCGGCTCAACACGCCGGCCGCCAACATCATGACGGCGGAGGACCCGGTCGAGTTCAACCTCGCCGGGGTCAACCAGGTGCAGACGCGCGACAGCACGGGGCTCACGTTCGCGGTCGCGCTGCGTTCGTTCCTGCGCCAGGACCCGAATGTGATCCTGGTCGGCGAGATCCGCGACCTCGAGACGGCGGAGATCGCGATCAAGGCGGCCCTCACCGGTCACCTGGTGCTCTCGACCCTGCACACCAACGACGCCGCCGGCACGATTCACCGGCTCGTGAACATGGGCATCGAGCCGTTCCTCGTCGCCGGCGCGGTCAGCCTGGTCTGCGCGCAGCGGCTGGTGCGGCGAATCTGCACGGGATGCGCCGAGGACGACCCGACCCCGCCGCCGGTGCTGGAAGCCGTCGGGTTCGAAGCCGACGAGGCCGCCCGGGTCGTGCCGCGCCGGGGAGCGGGTTGCCAACGCTGCAACGGCCGCGGCTACCGGGGGCGGATCGGGCTCTACGAGGTGATGGCGGTGACCGAGCGGTTCGGCGACATGGTCCGGGGGGGCGCGTCGCCGGCCGAGCTCCGGCGCCACGCCGTCGAGGGGGGCATGGTGACGCTGCGCGCCAGCGGGCTGCGAAAGATAGCGGCAGGGCTCACCAGCATCGAAGAGGTGCTGAAGGAGACGTGATCCGGCCGGAGGAGTTTGCCGCAGTAGTGAAGCGACAGGGCGCGGCGTCGAAGAGGTGCTGAAGGAGACGTGACCCGGCCGGGGCCGCAGCGGGATCACGCCACGCGCTTCCCGCGGGCGGCGGACCCGCGGGCCGGGCGGGACGAGGTCCCGCGCGATGCTCGCGAGGGGAGACGGAACAGGATGACAGCGCCGATGCCGACCTTGGACGACCTGCTGAGATCGACGGCCGAGCTCGACGGCTCGGATCTGCACGTCACCGCGGGCTCTCCGCCGCAGGTCCGCGTTCACGGCGAGCTCAGGGCGCTCGACCTGCCGCGGCTCGGAGCCGACGACACCCGGGAGCTCGCGTTCAGCGCTTTGAGCGACGGGCAGCGGAGGCGGTTCGAGGACGCCCGCGAGCTCGACTGCTCGTTCGCGGTCCGCGGGGTCGGGCGGTTTCGCTGCAACGTCTTCAGGCAGTCGGGCGCCGTCGCGGCCGTCTACCGGCGGGTCCCGGAGACGATACGGGGCCTCGGCGAGCTGGGGTTGCCGCCCGTCATCGAACGCTGGGCCGAGCGCCCCCGCGGCCTCGTGCTCGTGACGGGGCCGACCGGGTCGGGGAAGAGCGCGACGCTGGCGGCCCTGATCGACCGCATCAACACCGAGCGCCGCGCGCACATCCTGACCATCGAGGACCCGATCGAGTACGTCCACGCCCACAAGCGCTCGCTCGTCAATCAGCGCGAGCTCCACAACGATACCGCCAGCTTCGCGGCGGCCCTCCGGGCCGCCCTCCGCGAGGACCCCGACGTCGTGCTCATCGGCGAGCTGCGGGACTTCGAGACCATCGAAGCGGCCTTCCGCATTGCGGAGACCGGCCACCTGACCCTCGCGACCGTTCACACCAACTCCGCCTACCAGACCATCAACCGGCTCGTCGACGCCTTCCCCGACAGCCGCCAGGACCGGGCCCGCGGCCAGCTCGCGCTCCTGCTCGAAGGCGTCGTGTGTCAGGCGCTGCTTCCCGGGGCGGACGGCCGGGGGCGGGTGGCCGCGGCCGAGGTGTTGAGCCCCACTCCCGCGGTACGCAACCTGATCCGCGAGAACAAGGTGCACCAGCTCTACTCCGCGATGCAGGCGGGGCAGGGGCGGCACGCCATGCAGACGATGAACCAGTCGCTGGCGGTCCTGGCCGGACGAGGGAGCATCTCGGTGGAAACGGCGTTGGCCGCCTCGTCGATGCCCGACGAGTTGCGGACGCTGCTCTCGCGGGCGGGGACCAGGGGTCTCCGCCCGATGCGCGTTCCGGGCGGAGGGGCGGCCGAGTGACGCCGACCTTCCGCCATTCGGGGCGCACGCGGGCCGGCCGCGGCGTCAAGGGCGAACGCGCGGCCCCCACCCGGGCGGCGGCGGTCGCCGCCCGGGGCCGCGAGGGCGTCCGCGTCGCCGGCGTGAAGGCGAAGCGGGGCGGCGCGAGGCGGGGCGGCAAGTCGCGTCGGGGCGGGTCGGTGCCGGCCCGCGACCTGGCCGTGTTCACGCGGCAGCTCTCGGTGATGATCGACGCCGGGATGCCGCTCGTGGAGTGCCTCGACACCCTGGGGCGGCAGCAGGCCCACCGGTCCTTCCGCGAGGCCGTTCTGCAGACCCGGAGCGCCGTGGAAGGCGGCTCGAGCCTCGCCGAAGCGATGCGGGCGCACCCGCGGGCGTTCGGTCCGCTCTATACCAACATGGTTGCGGCGGGCGAGGCGGGCGGCATCCTCGACACCATTCTGGGGCGGTTGGCGACCCACATCGAGAAGAGCGTCAAGCTGAGGGCGCAGGTCAAGTCCGCCATGACCTATCCGATCGCGGTGGTGACGATTGCCGCCGCCGTCGTAGGGGTCATCCTGTGGAAGGTGATTCCGACCTTCGACGAGCTCTTCGAGGGGCTGGGGGCCGCGCTGCCGCTGCCGACGCGGGTGGTCATCGCGTCGAGCGACGCGCTCGTGTCGTACTCGCCCCTGTTCTTCGTCGCGGCGGTCGCCCTGGCCCTCGCGTTCCGATGGTACCGGGCCACGCCGCGGGGAGGGCGGGCCGTCGACGCCCTGCTGCTCAGGCTCCCGGTGCTGGGGCTCATCCTGCGCAAGGTGGCCGTCGCCCGCTTCTGCCGGACCCTGGCCACGCTGCTCGGCTCCGGGGTCCCCCTGCTCGCGGGGCTAGAGATTACCGCCAGGACCGCCGGCAACCTGGCCATCGAGGATGCCGTCCTCGTCTCGCGGGCGGCCATCGAGCGGGGCGAGACGGTGGCCGCGCCGTTGCGCCGGGCGGGGATGTTCCCGCCCATGGTCATCCAGATGATCGGCGTGGGCGAGGCGAGCGGGGCGTTGGACGCCATGCTCGCGAAGGTCGCCGACTTCTGCGAGGAGGAGGTCGACGCGACGGTGGCCGGATTGCTGACGCTCCTGGAACCCGTCATGATCGCGTTGCTGGGGCTGGTCATCGGGGGAATCGTGATCGCCATGTACCTGCCGATCTTCGACCTGATCGGCCGCATGGCCGTCTAGGCTGCCGCGCGGGGCGGCGCGGAGCCCCCCTGGGGCAGGTTGCTGCCAGCGGAGCCGTCAGGCGACGATGGGCAGGCTAGGCGGCTAGGCGCCAAGCGGGGACGAAGACGGGTGGCGGGCCAGGCAGCGTGCGGGGCCGGTGTCTCGGCTCGCCCCGCGGGCCCCCGCGGCCGCCGCAGGGTCGCCGCAGACCGTTCGAGAGCGACATGTCGAGGCAGGACCCGCACGGCGCCGGGCCCCGGGAACCGCGGGGCGCGTACGACATCGTGGGCGACAGCCCGCAGATGCGGGGCATCCGGCAACGGATCGCGCGGGTCGCACCCACCGACGCCACGGTCCTGGTCACCGGTGACGTCGGCGTCGGCAAGGAGCTGGTCGCGCGGGCGATTCACCGCGGCTCCGCACGGGCCGCCCTCCCGTTCGTCGGTCTGACCGCCGACGCGCTGGCCGACGCGGTTCGCGATCCGGACTTCGGCCTCGAGGGGCGGCCGGGGCCGGTCGCCGCCGCCGAGTTCGGGACCCTCTTCCTGGCGGACGTCGGAGAAGCGGGCTCGGCGGGCCAGGCGGCGTTGTTGGCGCTCCTCAAGGAGCGCAGGTTCCGACGCGCGGGCGGCGGAACCGGGCGGGCCGCGGGTGCGCGCATCGTCATGGCAACGACCCGGGATCTCGCCGCGATGGTCGAGGCCGGCGGGTTCCGGCGCGACCTCTTCTACTGCGTCAGCGTCTTCACCATCCACGTGCCCCCGCTGAACGCCCGGCGGCAGGACATCGCGCCGTTGGCCCGCCACTTCGTCGAGCGGTTCGCCCGGGAGACGGGCCGGGGCCTCCGGGGGCTCTCTTCGGCGGCCGAGCGGGTCCTCGAGGCCCACGCATGGCCCGGGAACGTCGCCGAGCTCGAGAACGTCGTCGAGCGAGCCGCCGTTCTCGAGGCGTCGGACCAGGTGCAGGCCGAGAGCCTGGAGCTCGACGATGCCCCCGGCCTGGAGCGTGGCCCCGAACCACCGCCGCGAGGCGCGGCGGCCGGCGCCACGCGACCGTCCCCGGCTCCCGTGGAGGCGCTGCCGGAGTCCGGCTTCGTGCTGGAGAAGCACGTCCGCGACCTCGAGCGGGACTATCTCGCGCGGGCGCTTCACCAGGCCGGCGGCGTCAAGGTCAGGGCCGCGGGGTTGCTGGGCATGACGTTTCGATCGTTTCGCTACTACGCGAAGAAGTACGATCTGGGGTGACTTCCCGGCATCGCCGGCACGGTGGGGCAACGCCGGTTGTCGTTTCCCGGGCCCGGTCGGGTACGCTCTGGAATCATGCGGCGTAGAATGAGTCCGTGTCGCGTCGTGACGATGCAGAAAGGAGACCGTCTGCGTCACGCTGCTCCACTCCAGCGGGTGCAAGTCCCGTCTCGGTAAGCGCCGGAGCGCCGAGTAGCAGACCGCGGGCACGGCTGGAGACCGGCTGTGGCCCGAGCGGGGTGTCGAGAGCCTCTACGGAGGAGCAAGGCCGCGGGCCGCAACATGAAGTGAAGCCTGCAGGGCCGTCGGCGAAACCGCGGGGCCGTCGTTCCCGGGGCCGCGCGACCGCCGCCGCGGTTCGCGGACCGATGCTTGCATGGGTACTTCCGGGAAGGTCAGTGAGGTCTCGGCGATTGGATGCGGTCGGGGTTGCAGCCGCTTGTCGCGGGGGGCTCGAGGATTCCGGATGCCCGTGCGGCAACGACGGCGGGTGATCCGACCGTGGCGGCGATCGCTCGGTCCGCCCGGCGAACGACGAAGGAGAGGTACCCATGAAGGTCAGTGGCAGCAGCGGCTTCACCCTCATCGAACTGCTGATGGTGGTTGCCATCATCGGCATCATCACCGCCATCGCGGCGCCGGGGCTGATGCGCGCCCGCATGTCCGCCAACGAGGCCTCGGCCATCGGATCGCTGCGGGCCGTCAACGCCGCCCAGGCGACGTTCGCGGCCAGTTGCGGCAGCGGCTTCTACGCGCCGAGCCTCGCCCTGCTGGCGACGCCGCCGACGGCGGGCGGGGGCGACGGCTTCATCGGGACGGATCTCGCCTCGGACCCGTCGATGAAGAGCAGCTATTCCGTGGCGCTGACGCCCGGTGCACCGGCGGAAGGGGCGCCGCCGTCCTGCAACGGCATCGCCGCCGGCGGGGTGGTGACGACCTACTTCGTCACCGCGTCGCCCGCGTCGGGCGGCGGCGTGCGTTTCTTCGGCACGAATCAGGGAGGCACGATCTACCAGTCGACGGCCGAGGTGGTGGTCACCCAGAACGGCGCGCCGGCGGGGGCCACGCCCATCCAGTGAGGGCCGCGATCGACATGGCGTTGCCAGCCGTGCCCGGGCGCGCCGAATACTGCGGCCTTGCGCGCCCGACACCCGGCAAGGTGATTCTCGTCACCGTCCTGACGGGCGGCGCGCTCGTCCGGGGCCGTTCCCGTCGGCGGTGAGAGTCCCGTCCCGGCGCGCCCCGGCCGCCGCTGAACGACATGGCGGAACGGGCAGGTAAAGGCGGTCCCGGCGCGCCCCGGCCGCCGACTGACGGTATCCCTGCGGGGGCCAGAGTGGGTGTCCCGTCCCGGCGCGTCCCGGGCGCCGGGGCCGCACCAGACAACCGGAGTTGCACCATGAGTCCAACCGTTCGCCGCGTCATCATCGCGCTTGCCCTCGTCGGTTTCGCCGCGGCCGCGGCGTCGACCTGGGTGCACTATCGCATCGCGCACGATCCCGCCTACGTGAGCTTCTGCGACATCAACACCACCGTGAGCTGCCGAGACGTCTATGAGAGCCGTTTCGGGTCGGTGGGCCGCGTTCCCGTTGCGGTGTTCGGGGCGTTCTGGTTCGGCCTCGTGGCGCTGCTGACGGTGGCGGCGGGCCGGGGCCCGACCGAGCTGGCCCGCAACGTGGGCGGATACCTGCTGGTGCTGTCGACGGTCGGCCTCGCGGCGATACTGTTCCTGGCCTACGAGTCGTTCTTCGTCCTCGGGACGCTCTGTCTCCTCTGCGTCACCGCCCACGTCGCCGTCGTCGGCATCTTCCTGGCCGTGAGCACCATCGGGGGAGTGCCGCTGGCGTCCATCCCGGGTCGCCTGGTCGCCGACGCGGGACGGCTCGTCGGAAAGCCGGCGGCCCTGGGTGTCGCCGGCGGTTACCTGGCGGTGACCGTGGCCGCGGTGCTGCCGTTTCTCGCCGAGCCGTCCGGGCCGGTCCTGCCGGTGGCCTCGTCGACCTCTCCCATCGCTTCGTCCGCGTCCGGCGCCGGGGACGCCGAGTCCGAGTTCGTGCGGTTCTGGAGGGCCCAGCCCCGCGTCGACCTGCCCGTGCCGCGGGAGGGGGCGCAGGTGCTGGTGCTGAAGTTCAACGACTACCAGTGCCCGTCGTGCGCGAGGAGCCACTTTCTGTACGCGCCGATCTTCGCGCGCTACGAGTCGAGCCATCCCGGGGCGGTCAGGCAGGTCAAGGTCGACTATCCGCTCGACCCCGAGTGCAACGAGCAGACGCCGTTCGCCGGGCACATGGGGGCCTGCGAGGCCGCGGTCGCCGTCCGCCTCGCCCGGCGCGAGGGGCGTGACGACGAGATGGCGCGCTGGCTCTACGAGAACCAGGCGGCCATGTCGCGGGAGACGGTCACCGAGGGACTCGCCGAGGTGGCCGGCATGACCGACTTCGACGAGCTGTACGACACGGTCCTCGAGGAGGTCCGCGCCGACATCGCGCTGGGGCCGCTGATCGGCATCGAGGCGACCCCGACGTACGTCGTCAACGGCGTCGTGATCAACGCGGCGCTGCCGCCGAACATCCTCGACGCCGCAATAGCGCTCGAGCTCGAGCTCGCCGCCGAGGCGCAAACGTCGCCGTGAGCGCCTCACGGGCCTCGTCGCGACGGGTCCCGGGGGCCGCCGCCCACGGCCCCGGGATGGGTCCCGAGGCGGTTGCAGGCCCCACGCGGCCGATCCGGTCCGGCTGCGTGGACGGCCGCGACGGGTCGTCCCGGCCGCCTCTCCGATGAGCCGATCCCGGCCGTCGGGCCGATGGTCGCCGCGCCAATGACCGGATCCCCGGCCATCGGGCTGATGGTCGCCGCCGGACTTGCCGTCGGCAGCTTTCTCAACGTCTGCATCCATCGCCTTCCTCGCGGCGAATCGGTCGTTTCGCCCCCCTCCCGGTGTCCTGCCTGCGGCCGCCGTCTGCGGTGGTTCGAGAACGTGCCGGTGCTGAGCTGGATGGCCCTCCGCGGCCGCTGCCGGAGCTGCCGGGCCGCGATATCGCCGTCCTATCCCGCGGTGGAGGCCGTCACCGCGCTCGTGTTCGTCCTGCAGTACTGGCAGCTCGGCTGGCAGCCGCTGCTCGCGGTCCGCCTGCTCTTCGGGGCGTCGATGATCGCGCTGGCCGCGATCGACCTCCGGCACCGCGTCCTGCCCAACGTCATCACCCTGCCGGGAGTGGCGGCGGGGCTGGCGTGCAGCCTGTCGTGGGAGCCGGGGTGGCGGTCGGCGGCGGTCGGCGCGGTCGCGGGATGGACGGTCCTCTGGACGGTCGGCGAGGCCTACTTCCGCCTGCGGGGCCGCGAGGGGATGGGCATGGGCGACGTGAAGATGCTCGCCATGGTCGGGGCCTTTCTCGGGTGGCCTCACATGCTCGTGACGCTGTTCGTGGCCTCGGCGTCCGGTTCGCTGGTGGGCGGGGCGATGGCGCTCGCGAGCCGGGACAACCTGAGTTTCCCTCTGCCGTTCGGGGCGTTCCTGGCGTTCGGGGCCCTGCTGTCCACGCATGTGGCGGATCCGCTGATCCACTGGTACCTCGGGCGCTTCTGGTGACGGCGCGACCCTCCGTCACGTCCGGAGCCTCGCTGCGCGAAGCGCCGGCGCCCGGCATGCGGTCGCGGAGCTTGCTGCGCGAGTGCCCCCCGGCGCCCGGCATTCGGTCGCGTCGGAGGTGTCGCGGCGACGATGACTCCGCTGCGCGGGCTTGCGGCGCGGCCTGGGGAAGCCGGGCTGGCGCGAAGCTCCGGCCAGGGCACCGCCGGGCGCGACTCCGGCGATCGGGTCGACCCCCGGTGCGTCGCCGTCGGCGAGGACCCTGCGTGGTTCGGATCTTGCTTCGTAAATCGGCATGGACAAGCAGCGCGGTCGGTCATGGCGGTTCGGCGGCCCGCGGCCCGGCCGCCGGGCTCCTCGCGCCGCTTCCGCCCGCGGCATCGGCCTGGTCGAGGTCGTGGTGGCGGCGGGCCTGTTCGCGGCCCTGGCGGCCGGCGTCGCCCACCTGTTCGCTATGTCGGCGCGATCGCTCGTGCTGGCCCGGCACCGGACGTCGTCGCTCGTGCTCGCGGTCGACAAGATCGAGCAGCTCCGCGCGGGTGGCGGGCCGTGGCGGGCGCCGGTCGCGGCGGGAACGGTGCAGACCGAGTTCCTGAGCGCCGGGGGCGGTCCGCCCGGCCGTAGCGGGGCGCCGTCTGGTGGCGTGTATCGGCGCGTGACGTCGGTTCGCGCGAGCGCGGCCCGGCCGGGGACCCTGATTGTGGAGGTTCGGGTCGTCGCCGGTCGCGGGGGCGACGGTGCCGCCGCCCTGGAGCCCGCGCCCCACGAGGTCGTGCTGGTCACGCTGCTGCCGGCCCCGGAGGGGTCGTGACCCGGGTGCGGGGCGGCTCCCCGGGAGACGGCGGCCCCTCCGGGGCCCTCCGTCCCGGTCGGCCCGTCCGGTCCGAGGCAGGGCTGTCTCTCCTCGAGGCCATCGTCGCCCTGACCCTGACCCTGGTCGTGGTCGCCGCCCTCTACGGGGCGGTGCGTCCCGCGCTCGTGCTGAACCGGTCGCTTCCGGCCATGGCCGACGCGCAGCAACGGCTGCGTCATGCGTTCGACCGGCTGCAAGGAGAGCTGATGGCGGCGGGGCGGGGGACCGCGCGGCTGGACCCCGGGCCGCTCCCGCGAATGCTGCCCGCGGTCGTGCCGTACCTCTTGGGGCGCCGGGCTGGCGACGGCGAGCATCGCCGGGTCCGTTCCGACGCGGTCACGATACTGTCGGTGCCTCCTGAAGGCGGGGCCGAGACCACGTTGCTGGATGCGCTGGGGGGACCGGTCCCGGAGTCGAGGCTGGCCCCGGGGGCGGGTTGCGCCGGGACCTCGTGCGGCTATGGCGCCGGCGACTTCGTGCTGGTCTTCGACGACCGGCCCGCGTGGGGCCTGTTCCGCGTGCGGGATGCCGGCGAGGCGATCCTGCGGCTCGAGCCGTTGGGCTCGGCCGCGGCCACCTTCGAGGCGGGGGCGGCGATCGCGCCGATCGACGTCCGCCACTACTATCTCGACGAGGAGCAGCGGCAGCTCAGGCGCTACGACGGGTGGCGGGGGGACTTCCCGCTGCTCGACGGCGCGGCGGCGCTGGAGTTCCGGTTCTTCGGCGTCTCGGCGGGGGCCGCGGGGCCGTGCCGGGGCGAGGCGTCGGGCGCCCCGCGGGGCCGCCTGGAGGCGATTCCCCTGGAGCGCTTCACGGACGGACCCTGGTGCGGACCGGCATGGTCGCCGTTCGACGCGGACCTGTTGCGGGTGCGCGCCATCGGTCTCGACATTCGCATCGAGGGCGCGGCCGCCGGCCCCGTTCCGGCGCCGCGGCCGCCTGCTCCCGGTCCGGCTCCCGGCGGCGAGGGCGCCGACGGCTACCATGCGGCCTTCGTGCTGGCGCCCCCCAACCTGCAGATGGCTGGTGGCCCGTGGTGAACCGCGCGTTGCAGCGAGAGCGGGGAGGCGCGCCCCCTGACAGGCGTGAGGAGGATGCATGTCGGGCATGTCGGGCCGACGAACGAGGTGGTCATGCGGGATGCGCCGTCGCTCGAATGCAGCGGAGCCATTGCCACGGGCTGCCGGAAAACCGTGCATCGCGGTGAGACGGGGAGCGCGCTCCTGGTGACGATGGCGGCGGGCGCCCTCGTGTCCGCACTGGCCGCCGCCCTCGTTGCCGTCGTCATGATCGAGGAGGCGGTCGAGGCGAACCACCGGCGCGGGGTGCAGGCGTTGTACGCAGCCGACGGCCTGCTGGCGAGCGTGGTCGCGGAGCTGTCCCGCGCCCCCGAGGGGGATGCGCCGGCGGTGACCCCCGGCCCCGTCCTGGCCGGTCCCGCGGTGGCGACCCTGCCGGACGGGTCGGTCGTCGACGCCGACGCGGAGACCCGCGCTCTGGCACGGGGCGGGCGCCGGCCCGGCGATCCGGGATGGCGCCTGGTCGCGCGGGGATGGCTCGGTGATCTCGCCGGTGCGCCGGACCGGGTCCCGCGGCTCTACCTGCTGGCGTGGCTCCGCCGCGGCCCCGCCGACCCCGACCCGTCCGCGGACGCGACCGGCCACCTCCTGGTGCGGGCGGCCGCGTTCGGACCCTACCGCGTCCGGCGGGCGGTCGAGGCGACGCTCGTCCGAGATGTCGATATCGGCCTCGTCCGGGTGGCGACGTGGAACGTCGTACGCTAGGTTTCCGGCCCTTGGTTCGTGGGACGATTCCGAGCGGCATTACGTTCGTCTCTACAGGCATTTGCAGAGATCACAACCGTTCGCGAACCTCAGGGTCGGGACACTGCGAGCTTGCGGTGTGGGCCGGTGCCGACTCCCGGAGGATGGTTGGGCGCTCAGCGAAGCCGAAGGCGACGATTGGGCGGGCTGGTAGTCTGCGGCTCGGAAACGTGGAGGCTCCTGCCGGGTGGTTGGGGCGCCCGGCAGAGCCGAAGGCGACGATTGGGCGGGCTAGTAGTCTGCGGCTCGGAACGGTGGAGGCTCCTGCCGGGTCGTTGGCGCGCCCGGCAGAGCCGAAGGCGACGATGGGAGGTCTAGGCGCGCCCCCGGATGCCGATCGTGCCCAGGGCCCGCCGAATCTCCTTCTCGGTCACGTCGTCGACGATGACGGTGTCGCCGATGCCGCGCGGGAGCACGAAGTGCAGGCGTCCCGCGACGACCTTCTTGTCGCGCTGCATGGCCGCGAGCAGGTCGGCCGGCGACAGGTCCGTCACCGACGGCAGCGGTCCCATCCGCCCGACGAGCTCGGTCAGGGCGGCGTGGTCGCCCTTGCTCATCAGGCGGCGGTCGGCCGCGAGGCGGGCCGCGACCAGCATGCCGTACGCCACCGCCTCGCCGTGGCGGAGACGCCGGTATCGGGTGACCGCCTCGAGAGCGTGGCCGGCCGTGTGCCCGAAGTTCAGGATGCGGCGCCGGCCCCCCTCGCGCTCGTCGGCGGCGACCACGTCGGCCTTGATGCGGCACGAGGCGGCGACGATGTCCACGAGGAGCTCCGGCTTGCGCTCGAAGATGTCCGGCAGCCCGTCCACGAGCCGGTCGAAGAGCGGCCGATCGGCGATGACCCCGTACTTGACGACCTCGTAGAGGCCCGCGCGCAGCTCGCGGCGGGGAAGGGTGTCGAGCAGTTGGGGATCGGCGATGACCGCGGCGGGGGGATGGAAGGCGCCTATCAGGTTCTTGCCGAGCGGGTGGTTGACCCCGACCTTGCCGCCGACGGCGCTGTCCACCTGGGCGAGCAGGGTGGTCGGCACGTGCACGAGGTCGACGCCGCGGAGATAGGTCGCGGCCGCGAACCCGGCGGTGTCGCCGAGCACCCCGCCCCCGACCGCGACGATCGTCGACCGCCGGTCCGCCCCGGCGCGGATCAGCGCCTCGTAGATGCGCGACACGGTGTGCAGGGTCTTCGAGCGCTCTCCGTCCGGCACGAGCAGGGGCTCGACCTTCGGCAACGCGGCCTGAATCGTCTTGCCGTGCCGGGCCCACACCGTGGGACTGGAGACGAGGAACCTCCGGTCTCCGACTTCCGCCTCGGAGAGCCACCGGTCCATCGCGGCGGCGAGGCCGTGGGCCACGAAGACGGGGTAGGTCCGGGTTGCGCTTTCGACGTCGATGCGGGTCGGTTCCATGGAGGTCCGTCGTGTTCGCGGAGCGCGGCCCCGCCGGCCCGGCACCCCGCGGCGGAGGGTGCCGCCGCCTTCGAGCGGCGATGCACCGTCCCGCCTGCCTGCGTTGCTCGCGGGTTGCCCATGGCCAGTGTGCGCTCTCCTCACGCCTCGTCAGGCAAGGCGCCGGCGATGCGCCGTCCCGCCTGCCTGCGCTGCGCGGGTTGCCCATGGCCAACGTGCGCGCTCTCCTCCTGCCTCGTCAGGCAAGGCGCCTCGGCGCTGTCGCTCCCTCCGGGCGCGGTGCATCGCGGGGTTTCGCCGCAGGCCGCCGGGGCCGCAGAGCGGAATGGTAGGATAACAGTTTTGCCCGGAGGACCCGCCGCCGATGCCGGACAAGGACGCCGCGTTCGTCAAGGAGATCACCCCCCGATCCGAGGATTTCTCTCGCTGGTACACGGACGTCATCCGGCGCGCCGAGCTCGCCGACTACTCGCCGGTCAAGGGCAGCATGGTCATCCGCCCGTACGGCTACGCCATGTGGGAGCTCATGCAGCAGGCCCTCGACCGGCGCATCAAGGCGACGGGGCACGTCAACGCGTACTTCCCGATGTTCATCCCCGAGGGGCTGCTCAAGAAGGAGGCCGCCCACGTGGAGGGGTTCGCCCCCCAGGTCGCCTGGGTGACCCACGGCGGCGACGAGAAGCTCGAGGAGCGGCTGGTGGTTCGCCCGACCTCCGAGGCCATCATCGGCACCATGTACTCGAAGTGGATCCAGTCGTGGCGCGACCTGCCGGTGCTCATCAACCAGTGGGCCAACGTGGTGCGGTGGGAGAAGGTGACCCGCCTCTTCCTGCGCACCACCGAGTTCCTGTGGCAGGAAGGCCACACCGTGCACGAGACCGAAGAGGAGGCGCAGGCCGAGACGCTGAAGATGCTCGGCGTCTACAAGGACTTCTGCGAGACCGAGCTGGCGATGCCGGTGCTCGAGGGCCGCAAGACCGAGAGCGAGAAGTTCGCGGGAGCCGACAAGACCTACTCGATCGAGGCGCTGATGGGCGACGGGCGGGCCCTGCAGGCGGGCACGTCCCACAACCTCGGGCAGAACTTCGCCAAGGTCTTCGACATCACGTTCCAGGGGCGCGACAAGACGGTGCAGCACGGGTGGCAGACGTCGTGGGGAATGACCACGCGGCTCATCGGCGGGGTCATCATGACTCACGGCGACGACAGCGGGCTCATCCTGCCCCCGCGCATCGCGCCGCACCAGGTGGTCATCGTGCCGATCCCCCGCGGCGACTGGCGCGAGACGGTGCTGCCGCACGCCGAGCGCATCCGGGACGAGCTCGAGGCCCGGGGCGTCCGCGTCATGCTCGACGACCGCGAGGAGCACTCGCCCGGGTGGAAGTACGCCGAGTGGGAGATGCGCGGGGTGCCGCTGCGTCTCGAGATCGGTCCCCGCGACATCAGGAACGAGCAGGTCATGCTGGTCCGCCGCGACACGCGCGACAAGACGCCGACCCCCATGGACGGCCTCGCCGGCCGGATCGAGGAGCTGCTGGGCACCGTCCAGCAGGCGCTGTTCGACCGGGCCGTCGCGTTCCGGGACGAGCACACCGTCAGGACCGCCGACCGGGCCGAGTTCGACGAGATCCTGGAGGGCCGCCCCGGCTACGTCATCGCGCCGTGGTGCGGCGACGCCGGCTGCGAGGCGCGGATCAAGACCGCCACCCAGGCGACCATCCGGAACCTGCCGCTCGAGCCGCCTCCGGCGTCCGGCAACTGCATACAATGCGGGAAGCCGGGTCAGGTGGACGCATGCTTCGCCAAGTCGTACTGACCGCGGCCGGCCCGCACGAGACGCCAGGGCCGCCTCGTCGCGGGCGGGGTCGCGCCGAGGCGGCCCGTGGACGGCGGCCCGCCCCGGGTCGCCCCGCGGCCGTTCGCGGATCCAGCGGGACCCACTTGCCAATGGCGTCGGGCGGCGGCAGGTCGACGGAGTTCTCGAGCCGGCCCGCGTGACCGGGCCCGCGGCGCCGCGGGGCATTCTCATGAAGCATCCGACACCGATCGAGCCGCGTGATCACGCGGTCTACGCGCCGGACAAGATGGGCAAGAGCACGCTGTTCCGCTCGGAACGCGTGATGGTGGGCCTGAACGCGTTCGAGCCCGGCCAGTCCCACGCCCTCCACGCCCACGAGGGCATGGACAAGGTCTACCACGTCGTCGAGGGCCGCGGCGTGTTCCTGCTCGAGGGCCGCGAGGCGCCCATGCAGGCCGGCTCCCTCCTCGTGGCGCCGGCCGGCGCGCCGCACGGCATCCGCAACCCGGGTCCGGACCGGCTCCTCGTCCTCGCCGTTCTCGCGCCCGCGCCTCGCTGACCGCGGCCGGGCCTCGTGCCGGGTGGGGGCCGGCGAGCCCGCGGCCTCCGCAACCCGGTCCCCGGCCGGCTCCTCGTCCTCGCCGTTCTCGCGCTCGTGCCTCGCTGACCGCGGCCGGGCCTCGGGCCGGGTGGTGGCCGGCGAGCCCGCGGCCTCCGCAGCCCGGTCCCCGGCCGGCTCGTCGTCCTCGCCGT
>JAJEFC010000283.1 GCA_022820675.1 Vicinamibacteria bacterium
TGGGCGAGGCCCCGCCGCATCAGCGCGCGCGGCGGGGCGCCGGCGGCGGCGAAACCCTCGTGCGCGGCCGGGAGCGGCCGGGCGTGAGGGGAAGTGTACCGCAGTATAATAGGCGGCCGCTCGCGGAGGTTCGCCCGCCACGCGATCAACGGCCCCGGAAACGGGCGGTTCGCGGACCGTCATCGGGGCGATTCCACCAGGGTTCCACGGTTCTCGGGGACGATGCTGCTTTCGCGTCACGGCGCGATGCCCGGCGCATCGCGTGGCGGGCGGGCAGCGTCCGTCGCCGGACGGCCGGCGGTGAAAGGGGTACTGAGCGCGTCATGAATCGAAAAGTCAGCGTCATCGGGTCGGGCAACGTCGGCGCCACCGCGGCGAGGAGCATCGCCGACAAGGAGCTGGCCGATGTCGTGGTCCTCGACATCCTCGAGGGCGTGCCGCAGGGCAAGGGGCTCGACATGCTCGAGGCCTGTCCCATCGAGGGTTCCGACTCGCGGGTGCTCGGCACCAACGACTACGCCGACACGGCGGGGTCGGACGTCGTGGTCATCACCGCCGGCCTCGCCCGCAAGCCGGGCATGAGCCGCGACGATCTGCTGAACAAGAACGCGGGCATCATCCGTTCGGTGACGGCCGAGGTCGTCAAGCACTCGCCCGACTGCATCATCGTCCCGGTGACGAACCCCCTCGACGCGATGTGCCAGGTGGTGTACCGGGCGAGCGGGTTCCCCCGCGAACGCGTCGTGGGCATGGCCGGGGTGCTCGATTCGGCCCGCATGCGCTCGTTCATCGCCGAGGCGTTGAACGTGTCGGTCGAGAACACCCACGCCTTCGTGCTCGGGGGGCACGGCGACACCATGGTGCCCCTGCCGCGGCTCTCCACCGTCGCGGGCATCCCCATCACCCAGCTTCTCGACCCCGCGACCGTCGACGCCATCTGCGACCGGACCGCCAACGGCGGGGCGGAGATCGTCAAGCTGCTGGGCACCGGCAGCGCCTACTACGCGCCGGGCTCGGCCGCGGTGGAGATGGTCGAGGCGATCCTGAAGGACAAGAAGAAGATCCTGCCGTGCGCGGTCTACCTGCAGGGCGAGTACGGCATCCGCGACCTCTTCGTGGGGGTGCCGGTGAAGCTGGGGGCGGGCGGGGCCGAGCAGGTGATCGAGATCGCCCTCGAGCCCGGCGAGCAGGCGGCGCTGGCCCGGTCGGCGGCCGCCTGTAAGGATCTCGTAGACGTTCTCGGTCTGTAGGGTCTGCGCCGTGGAACCGCGCGGACTTCTGGCGGGTCGGTCGGGCGCCCGGCGGGGCCGCGGCGACGACGGGCGGGCGAGGAGTCGCCGTCGAACGGTGCAGACTCCTGGCGGGTTGGTTGGGTGGCGAGCGGAGCCGCAGGCGACGCTCTCCGGGCCAAGGGCGTGCGCCGCGGAAGCGGTGCGGAGCCTCGAGGGGCGTCAGGCGGCGTTCGGTGCCGCCGCCGATTGCGGACGGGATTCATCGTGAAGATCCACGAGTACCAGGCCAAGGCCCTGCTCGCGCGGCACGACGTCGCGGTCCCCCGCGGCGAGGCGGTGTTCTCGGCCCCCGAGGCCGGGGCCGTCGCCCGGCGGCTCGGCGGCCGCGTCGTGGTCAAGGCGCAGATCCACGCCGGCGGCCGCGGCAAGGGCGGGGGCGTCAAGGTGGCCGGGGACGCCGCCGAGGCGGAGCGGATCGCGGGCGAGATCCTGGGGATGACCCTGGTGACCCCCCAGACCGGGCCGGGCGGCCGGGTCGTCCGACGGCTGCTCGTCGAGGAGGCCCTCGACGTGTCGACCGAGCTCTATCTGGGCGTGCTCGTGGACCGGTCGGCGGGCCGGCCGGTGATGATGGCGAGCGCGTCGGGCGGGATGGACATCGAGGCGGTGGCGGCGGCGACCCCGGAGGCGATCTACCGGGTCCACGTCCATCCCGGGCTCGGGCTCGCGCCGTTCCAGGCCCGGCGGCTCGCCCACGCCGTGGGGCTGACGGGGCGGCCGGCGCGTGAAGCGGCGGCAATCGTGGGCCGCGCCTGGGACGCGTTCGCGGCCTGCGACGCCTCGCTGGTGGAGATCAATCCCCTGGTGGTGACCGCGGCCGGCGCGGTCCTCGCCCTCGACGCGAAGGTGACGCTGGACGACAACGCCCTGTTCCGGCACGCCGACCTCGCCGACCTGCGCGATCCCGCCGAGGAGGAGCCGCTCGAGACCGAGGCGTCGCGGCACGCCCTCAACTACATCCGGCTCGACGGCGACATCGGCTGCATGGTCAACGGCGCGGGCCTCGCGATGGCGACGATGGACATCATCAAGCTGTCCGGGGGCGAGCCCGCGAACTTCCTCGACGTGGGCGGGGGCGCCAACGCCGACCAGATCCGCAACGCGTTCCGCATCCTGCTGTCGGACGCCCAGGTGCGCGCGGTTCTCATCAACATCTTCGGCGGCATCCTCCGTTGCGACGTGCTCGCGGCGGGGGTCATCGCCGCCGTCAGGGAGCTCGGGGTCGAGGTGCCGGTGGTGATGCGCATGGAGGGGACGAACGTCGAGGAAGGGCGGCGCATGCTCGAGGATAGCGGGCTGAACTTCACCACCGCGGACACCATGGGGGAGGCGGCGCGGCACGCCGTCGCGGCCGCGGGGCAGGCGCCCGCGCCGTAGCAGCCCGCGGCGAAAGCCCCGCGTCGCTCGAATGCAGCGCGGACTTTCGCCGCGGGCTGCCAGGGCGGCCGGCTACCGGAGGGTCGGTCGGGCTCCGGGCGGGGCCGAGGCGGCGACGCGGCCGTATCCGCGGCCCGTGCTGCCGGTCGCCAGGAGCGCATCGACGGTCAGGCGGGCGCGACCGGCGGGCTGCCGCGCGAGGTTTCGGAGCTGATTGGATGGCGGTTCTCATCGACGAACGGACGCGGCTGGTCGTCCAGGGCCTGACGGGGCGGGAGGGCGCCTTCCACGCCCGCCAGGCCATCGAGTACGGCACGAACGTCGTGGGCGGGGTGACGCCCGGCAAGGGGGGCACCACCCACGAGGGCCTTCCCGTGTTCGACACCGTCGCCGCCGCGGTGCGCGAGACCGGCGCCGACGCCTCGGTGGTCTTCGTGCCCCCGGCCGTCGCCGCCGACGCGGTCATGGAGGCGGCGGACGCCGGCATCGGGCTCGTGGTGTGCATCACCGAGGGCATCCCCACCCTCGACATGATGCGGGCGCTGGCGTTCATCGGGGAACGGGACTGCCGGCTCGTCGGGCCGAACTGCCCCGGGCTCATCTCGCCGGGTCGTGCGAAGGCCGGCATCATTCCCGGCCACATCTGCCGCGAGGGGCGGGTCGGCATCGTCTCGAAGAGCGGCACCCTGACCTACGAGGCCATCCACCAGTTGACCCGGCTCGGGCTCGGCCAGACCACGTGCATCGGCATCGGCGGCGACCCGCTGATCGGGACGACCTTCATCGACGCCCTCGGGCTCTTCGAGGCCGACCCGGCGACCGACGCGGTGGTGCTGATCGGCGAGATCGGGGGCGCGGCAGAGGAGGAGGCGGCGGCGTTCATCCGCGACGACGTGCGCAAGCCCGTCGTCGGGTTCATCGCCGGTCAGACCGCCCCGCCCGGGCGGCGCATGGGGCACGCCGGGGCCATCATCTCGGGCGGGCAGGGCACCGCGGCGGAGAAGATGGCGGCCCTGTCGTCGGCCGGCGTCGCCGTGGTCAGGAGCCCGTCGGACATCGGGGCCGCGGTGGCCGCGGCGATTCCGACCGCGTCCTGACCGGCTCGCAAGCGCGGGCGCCCGCCTCCGATGGCGTGTGGGGTCCGTGCCCGGGAACCGGCGTTTGTTATACTTGACAACGCTTGCCCCGTGTGTCAGGGAACGCCGTGCCGCCGCCTCCGACCATCGCCGCCCCCTATCGTTCCGAGGAAACCTGAATGGCCGCGTACGACGCAGCAGTCGAAGAGCGTCCCACCGCGTCGTCTGTCGCTCCCGTCATCAACGACTTCAGCATCCAGGTCGCCACCGTCAACGGTTCCGGCAGCCAGACGGCGAACCTCGTGCTGCTGCGCGCCATCTTCCAGATGGGCGTGCCCGTGTCGGGGAAGAACCTCTTTCCCTCGAACATCGCCGGCCTCCCCACGTGGTTCACGATCCGGGCCAACAAGAAGGGGTACGTCGCCCGCAAGAAGGAGATCGACGTCCTCGTCGCGATGAATCCGGAGACCGCGCGCGAGGACGTGCTCGGCCTGCCGGCGGGCGCCGTCGTCGTCTACGACGCGCCCCTCGACCTCGGGTCGCTGCGCGACGACCTCGTGTTCTACCCGGTCCCCTTCGACACGCTGCTCGCGAAGGTGTCGCGCGACGTCAAGCTGCGGCGCCGCGTGCGCAACATGCTGTACGACGGAGTGCTCTCGCGCCTGCTCGGCGTCGACCTCGACGAGATGGAGGCGGCGCTCAGGAAGCAGTTCGGCGGCAAGCCGAAGGTCGTCGCCATCAACCGGGAGGCGCTCGACGTCGGCCACGCCTACGCCGAGGAGCACCTCGACAAGCGCGATCCGTTCTTCATCGAGCCGATGGACGCGAACCGCGGGCGCATCCTCGTCGAGGGCAACGCGGCGGCGGCCATCGGCTGCATGATGGCCGGGGTGACCGTGGTCACCTGGTATCCCATCACGCCGTCGTCCTCGCTGTGCGAGACCCTCATCGACTATCTCCGCAAGTACCGCGTGGACGAGGAGACCGGCAAGGCGACCTTCGCGGTGGTGCAGGCCGAGGACGAGATCGCCGCGCTGGGGATGGCGCTGGGCGGGGCCTGGGCGGGGGCCCGGTCGATGACCGCGACGTCCGGGCCCGGCATCTCGCTGATGGGCGAGTTCGCCGGCCTCGGCTACTACGCCGAGGTGCCCGCGGTCATCTTCGACATCCAGCGGGTGGGGCCCTCGACGGGGCTGCCGACCCGCACCGCCCAGGGCGACGTCCTCTCGACCGCGTTCCTCTCTCACGGAGACACCCGGCATCCGCTGCTGTTCCCCTGCTCTCCGGAAGAGTGCTACTCGATGGCGATGGACGCCTTCGACCTCGCCGAGCGGTTCCAGACCCCCGTCTTCGTGCTGAGCGATCTCGATCTCGGCATGAACACGTGGATGTCGCCGGAGTTCGAGTACCCGTCGAAGCCGCTGGACCGCGGCAAGGTGCTCGACGCGGAGGCCCTGGAGAAGATCGGGCGGTTCGGCCGCTACCGCGACGTCGACGGCGACGGCATTCCCTGGCGGTCGGTGCCCGGCACGCCGGCGCCCGCCTACTTCTGCCGCGGGTCGGGCCACAACGAGTGGGGCCAGTACAGCGAGCGGTCCGACGACTACGAGAAGAACGTCGACCGCCTCGCGCGCAAGTTCGAGACCGCCCGCGACTGGATGCCGGCGCCCGAGGTCGAGATCGACCGCCGCGCGACCATCGGCATCATCGCCTACGGCACGAGCCACTGGGCAGTGCTGGAGGGCCGCGACCAGCTCCTCGAGGAAGCGGACCTGCAGACCTCCTACTACCGGCTCCGCGCCTATCCGTTCCGCTCGGGGCTGGCGTCGTTCATCGAGCGGCACGAGCACGTCTACGTGGTCGAGCAGAACCGGGACGCCCAGCTCGCCTCGCTGATGCGGCTCGAGCTCGAGGCCGGGCTCGCGGGGCGGCTGCGGAGCGTCCTGCACTATGCGGGCGTGCCCATCGACGCCCGCACCATCACCGACGACATCCTGATTCAGGAAGGGTACCGCGCCGAGCGCTCGACGGCGGACGGGCGCATGCCGCACGAGGCGGGCGTCGGCGGAGAATGACGGCAGTGACTTCCCCCGCGAGGACGATGGTGACTTCTCCCGCAAGGACGACGGCGATTTCTCCCGCGAAGACGGCGACCTCTCCCGCGAAGAAGAAGACCAACCGGGCCGGCCTGGATCTGCCCGCCTACCGGGGCGGCAAGACCACCCTGTGCGCCGGCTGCGGGCACAACGCCATCTCGGAGCGCATCATCGACGCCTGCTTCGCGATGGGCATCGAGCCCGACCGCGTGATCAAGCTGTCGGGCATCGGGTGCTCGAGCAAGAGCCCCGCGTACTTCCTCGGGTCGTCGCACGGCTTCAACGCCGTCCACGGGCGGATGCCGTCGGTCGGCACCGGCGCGCTGCTCGCCAACCACGAGCTCGTGGCCATCGGCGTCAGCGGCGACGGGGACACCGGCGCCATCGGCATCGGGCAGTTCGTGCACCTCATGCGCCGGAACCTCCCGATCGTCTACATCATCGAGGACAACGGGTGCTACGGCCTCACGAAGGGGCAGTTCTCGCCGACGGCGGACGTCGGGTCGACGCTGAAGACGGGCGTCGTCAACGACCTGCCGCCCATCGACACCTGCGCCCTCGCGATCCAGCTCGGCGCCACCTTCGTGGCCCGCTCCTTCTCGGGCGACAAGAAGCAGTTGACGGCGGTTCTCAAGGCGGCGCTGGCCCACCGGGGCACCGCGATGATCGACGTGCTGTCGCCCTGCGTGACGTTCAACGACCACGAGGGCTCGACGAAGAGCTACGCCTACGTGAAGAGCCACGACGACCCGCTCGGCGAGCTCGACTTCGTGCCGTTCTTCGAGGACATCGCCGTGGACTACGAGCCGGGCGCCGTGCAGGAGGTGACGATGCACGACGGCTCGCGGCTCTACCTGCGGAAGCTCGACGAGGCGTACGACCCGACCGACAGGCTGCACGCGCTGCGCGTGCTGCACGAGACCCGCGGCCGGGGCGAGTTCGCCACCGGGCTCCTCTACGTGGAGCCGGCGGCCGCCGATTTCCTCACCACCCTCAACCTGGTGGACGAGCCGCTGGCGTCGCTGCCGGAGTCGCGGGTGCGCCCGCCGAAGGCGGTGCTCGACGAGATCATGGCGGGCTCGGCTAGACGGGCCGTGGTGGCACCCCGCGTGCACCGGGAGCAGCGAGGCGCCCGCCTGTCAAGGCGTGAGGAGGGCGCATATCGGGCATATCTGACCGACGAACGACGCAGTCAGGCGGGATGCATCGCTGCTGGAGTGCAGCGGGGATTTCCACCACGGGCTGCTCGACGGGCGGCTGAACGGCGACCCGGGGCCGGCGGGCATGCCGGCCGACAGGCAGGAGCGCATGGAGCAGACATTCGCGATCATCAAGCCGGACGCGGTCTCGTCCGGACACACCGGGGCCATCCTGCAGCGCATCGAGGAGGCCGGCTTCCGGGTGGCGGCGATGCGCATGGTGCGGATGACGAAGGCGGAGGCGGAGGGCTTCTACGCCGTGCACCGGGAGCGCCCGTTCTTCGACAGCCTGACGACCTTCATGTCGTCGGGGCCGGCGGTGGTGCTGGCCCTCGAGGCGCCGGGCGCGATTGCAGGCTGGCGGGCCCTGATGGGGGCGACGGACCCGGCCCGGGCGGAGGAGGGGACGTTGAGGCGCCGCTACGGCAGCTCCATCGAGCACAACGCCACCCACGGCTCCGACGCGCCGGAGACCGCCGCCTTCGAGCTCGGCTACTTCTTCCGCGGCCTCGAGCTCGTCCGGCAGGCGTCGACACCCTAGCACCGCGCGGACTCCTCGAGGGTCGACTGGGCGCCGAGCGGAGCCGCAAGCAACGATCGGGGGGCCGGACCCCGGAGCAGCATGCAGCGGCGGCCGGCGGTGAGCGCGGCGGCGTCGAGCGGCCGGCGGGCAGCGAGCTCGGCCGTCGGGCGGTCGAACCGCTCCCATGGGGTATCGAGCATGCCCGCTCGGGACGGGGTGCGCCCGGCGATCGCCAGGCGGGCCCGCCTGGCGATCGGGTGGAATCGGCGGCGGGCCGCCCTTGACCGCGAACGGCCGCCGTAGTACGATCCCGCCACGCTTCTACTTCGGACTGCTGTACCGCCGTCCGTGCTTGTGACAGAAGACACAAGCCGGCGAGCGGCCCGCCGGTCTGCCAGATGTCCTGATGGAAAAGCTCCGCGAGCGCGAACCCGAACGCCCCGAAGGGCCGCTTGCAGCCGCACCGTCTCTCGCCGTCCAGTTCTTTCTGATTCCCCTCGCGGTGGTCGCGGTGGTCGTCGCCATCTACGGCGGATTCCGCATGATGGTCACCGACGAGCGGACTCCCGAAGAGTATCTCCTCGACGTGCGGGCGGGGGGGCGCGAGCGGCGGTGGCCGGCCGCCTACGAGCTCTCGCGCCTGATGGGCGATCCGGCCACCGAGGAGCGCCATCCCGGGTTGGGCAGGGCGCTGCTCGCCGCGTTCGTCGACTCCCGGGGCGACGATCCCCGGATCCGCCGCTATCTCGCCCTCGCGATCGGGCGCCTGCGCACGCCGCCGCCCGGCACCGTCGAGGCGCTGACGGAGGCGCTCGACGATCCCGACAGCGAGACCGTCATCAGCGTCGTGTGGGCCCTGGCCTCGCTCGGCGACGAGGCGGTCGTGCCGCTGATCGTCTCGATGTATCAGTCGTCCGACGCCGGGGTGCGGAAGATGGCGGTGTACGCGCTCGGGGTGCTGCCGGACGACGGCGCCCGGACGACGTTGCGGGCGGCTCTCGACGACCCGACGCCGGACGTGCAGTGGAACGCCGCCGTCGCCCTTGCGCGCCACGGCGATGCGCGGTCGGCGAGGGTGCTGGCCCGCATGCTCGACCGGGACCACGTCACCGGGCTCGTCACCGCGTCCGAGACGCGGCTCGACCCCGCGGGCGAGGTGATGATCAGCGGGTTGCAGGCGGTGGCGGGGCTGGGATCGGCCGGTGTCGGCGAGGATCTGCGGTCGACCGTCGCCGGCCTCGCCGACTCGGACCCGAGCGTGCAGGTACAGAACGCGGCGTTGCAGGCGCTCGATGCGCTCGATGCGTCACTGGTGGGCAGCGGCGTGGCCGAGCGAAGGCGGTAGTCTGCGCAAGTGGTCAAGTGGTACTGGAGGGTTGGTTGAGCGCGTGGCGGGGCCCGTAGGCGACGATGGGCGGGCTGGCGCCGGCGAACGGCACCGTCATCGGCCTTCCGCGCCGATGGCGATTGGGACAGAAGACCATGGCTGACGAGAACACGACCCCACCGTCTGCGGACGACGCCGCAGAGAAGCCGGCCCCGGCGGCCGCGCCGGCGGCGGAGCAGTCCGCCGAGGCGCCGGCGAAGGCCGAGG
>JAJEFC010000139.1 GCA_022820675.1 Vicinamibacteria bacterium
CGCCCGCCGCGCGATGCCGGCCGCGTCCCCGCTCTGGCCGGCCCCGACCTCCACGATCAGCCGCACCCCCGGCCGAAGCCGCACTGCCGCGGCGTCGGCGAGCCGGCGCACGGTGTCGAGGCCGTCCGGCCCGCCCCGCAGCGCCGCCGCCGGCTCGTGGTCGCGCACCTCCGGGGCCAGGGTCTCGATGACCGCGTCGGGGACGTAGGGGGGGTTCGAGACGATGAGGTCGAAGGGACCGGGCAGGCCGTCGAGCAGGTCCGCGTGATGGAACGTCACCCGGTCCGCCGCCCCGTGCCGCGCCGCGTTTCGCCGCGCCACCGCTAGCGCGTCCGGGCAGACGTCGGTCGCGTCCACCCGGGCGCGGGGCAACTCGCAGGCCACGGCAATCGCCAGGCAGCCCGACCCCGTGCCCACGTCGGCGACCGCCCATCGCGCGGCGCGATCGTCCAGCCGCGCGACGGCCGTCTCGACGAGCAGCTCCGACTCCGGCCGGGGGACGAGCACGGCCGGGGTGATCTCGAAGTCGAGCCCCCAGAACTCGCGCCGGCCGGTGATGCGGGCCACCGGCTCGCGGCGGCGGCGCCGCGCGACGAGGGGCTCGAACCGGTCCCCGAAGCCGGGCGGCGCCGGCTCGCGCCACCGCGCCAGGTACGTCGCGCGGGCCCAGCCCAGCGCATGGCGGGCGAGCACCTCGGCGTCGAACGCGGCGTCCCCCGCGTCGATGCCCGCCTCCGCCAGCCGCCGGGCGGCCTCGGATACCCGTTCCACCAGCGTCATGACGACGTTGCAGGTCCTGCGCGGTGCGCTTCGGCCTGGCAGGAGTCCGAGCCGTTCCACGGCTCGGACTCCTGCAGGATTGGCTGGGCGCCCAGCGGAGCCGAACGATTGGCGGGCTGGTCGTACGCCTACGGCAAGTCGCGAAACTGACGCTTGTCGAGGCCCGCGTCGCGCACGATGGCGCCCATGGTGTACGCGTTGACGGGATTGTGCCTGGGAATCGTCAGGATCCGGCTGCCGTCCGTCATGACCACGTGCCTGCCCTGCCGAGCTACGCGAAATCCTGCCTTCTCGAGCGCGCGTATCGCATCCCGGTGGTTTACACCCGGGACCTTCGGCATCGCTCAGACGGCAACTTCGATCTCTCGAGTGTCGGTGTCCCGGAGGAGCTCGTCGCGCACCGCCAGGTACTCCTGGATGGCCACCCGGATGTTCTGCACGGCCTCCTGCTCCGTCGCCCCCTGGGAGCAGCAGCCAGGAAGCCCGGGAACCGATACGCTGTACCCTTCGTCGCTCCGCAAGAGTGCTATCCGGTACTTCATGGTTCTCGATTGACTCCAGCCCGCCCATCGTCGCCGGGCGACCTTGCGGTCGCCTTGAAAGTTCCGCTGGCGCGAAACTTCCGTGTCGCGAGGATGCACCCCGACCGACCCTCCCGTGAGTCTGCGCCTCTTCCGGAGTCCGCGCCGTTCTTCGGCGCAGACTCCCGGCCGACCGCGCTACTCCGGCAGCGCGAACACCCACATCACGCCGCTGCCCTGGGGCAGGGTGATGCCCGAGAAGCGCGCGTACGACGTGGTCTGGCCGATGCGGCCGCCCGCCCCCACCGCGAGGTACTGGCGCCCGTCGACGGTGAACGTCACCGGGGCCCCCGAGATGTCGCCGTTCAGCCGGGTCTCCCACAGCCGCTCGCCCGTCTCGGCGTCGAGGGCGAAGAGGCGGCGGTCGGCGGTGCCCCCGAAGACGACGCCGCCGGCGGTGGCCAGGGCCGAGGCGGTCATCGCCGCGCCGTTCTCCGTGCGGTACTCCCAGGCCCGCTCACCGGTCACCGGATTGAACGCCACGAACTCGCCGATGTAGTCGTAGCCCGGCACCATCTTCGTGCGGCTCCCCATGCCCCGGTAGACGCGGCCCGGCACGTACTCCTCGGAAACGAACGTCACGTCCATGCAACTGTTGTTGATGCCGCTGTAGTACAGGCCCGTCTCGGGGCTGAAGCTCGGCGAGTTCAGGTTCCGGGTGCCGTGGAAGTGGGGGCACACCTCGAACACCTTGTCCGAGTCGACGTCGTCCAGGGTCGGGATCTGCGCCGGGTTGTAGATGGGGCTGCCGCTGTCGGTCCACCCCTCGATGATGTTGTCGTAGCCGGTGCGGAACGCGTTGATGAAGCGGCCGGTCTCGCGGTCGAGCACCACCCCCCAGCCGATCTTGCTGGTCTCGATCAGGGCCTTGCGCTCCACCCCGTTGATCACGAGGTCGACGAGCATGCTCTCGTGGGTCGCGTCGAGGTCCCAGTTGTCGGCCGGCACCACCTGGAAGTACCACTCGATCTCGCCGGTGTCGATGTCGAGCGCGAGGATCGAGTTGGTGTAGAGGGCGTCGCCGGGGCCGCGCAGGGTCGAGGCCCACGGCGTGGGCTGCCCCGTGCCGAGGTAGGCGAGCCCCAGCTCGGGGTCGTAGCTGATGGTGTTCCAGGTCAGCCCGCCCAGGGGCGGGACCTCGCGCTCGGTCCACGTCTCGTAGCCGGGCTCGCCCGGCCTCGGCACCGTGTAGGTGGTCCACAGGTGCTCGCCGGTCTCCGCGTCGTGGGCCACCACCTGGCCGCGCCCGCTCCGGTCGCCGCCCGCGAAGCCCAGCACCACCTTGCCGTCGGCGATGAGGGCGGGATGGCTGTGCCCGAGGCCGGTCTAGTAGGCGCCGGTGCTCACCTCCCAGCGCTGCCCGCCAGTCCGCGCGTCGAGGGCCACGAGGGCCGCGTCGGCGGTGCCCCAGTAGACCGTGTCGCCGAGCACCGACACCCCCCGGTGCCGGCCCAGGGCCTGCGACTGCGCGATGTCCTCGGGGTAGCTGCGCGTGTGCACCCACGCCACGTCGCCCGACACGACGTCGAACGCGGTCACCCGGCCGCTGCCCTCCGACACGTACATCAGCCCGTTGGCCACGATGGGCGTCGGCACCCACCGGCTGTTGTCGCGCATCGACCACGCCCACACGAGGCGCAGGTCGCCGACGTTGTCGCGGTTTATCTGGTCCAGCGGGCTGAACCCGGTCACGTCGTAGGTGCGCCGGTAGCTCAGCCAGTCGCCGTCCTCGGGGTTCAGCAGCCGCTCCTCGGTAATCGGCTCCCACTCGCGCTCCGCCGGCTGCCCGAACGCGAGCCCGGCCAGCAGCAGGCTCGCGCCGGCCACGCACGCCAGCGCCCATCGCCAGCCACAACACATTCGCATCGCCCTGTCTCCTTCATCCCGCGGCCGGCCCCCGCCGCGTTCGGGCGGGCGGCCGGCGCGGCTCGTCGGCATGCTGCGGATCATCGCCCATGGCCGCCACGGGCGCAACCGCGCGCCGGATCCATGGCGACGTCGGCCGGAATCGACTACGCTGAAGACATGGATGCCTCGGCGCTGGAAGTCCTGACGGCGCTGCTCTCGTTCGTCAGCGCGGTCGGCGTGCTGGTCGTCAACAGCAAGGTGGACCGGCTGACGGGCCGGGTCGACGCGCTCGAGGGGACGCTGCACATGGTGGTGTCCGTGGTCATGGGTCGTAAACCAGCCTCCGGCGATCCTTCGTAACGTCCTGACACCAAGGCGGCGGCTCGCAACGCGACGACAGTCACTCCCGGGCACCGCTGGCGCAAATCGCGCGCGTTCCCGGAACATTGGCGGAGTCGGCCGGAATCGGCTGCGATGGCAGACATGGATGCCTCGGTGCTGGAAGTCCTGACGGCGCTGCTCTCGCTCGTCAGCGCGGTCGGCGTGCTGGTCGTCAACGGCAAGGTCGACCGGTTGACGGGGCGGGTCGACAACCTGACGGGGCTGGTCGATCGGTTGACGGGGCGGGTCGACGCGCTCGAAGGGACCCTGCACGCCGTGGTGGCGGCCGTCTTGGGCCGGAAACAACCCGCCGGCGATCCTTCGTAACGTCTCGGTACCAGGCCGGCCGACCGCGACGCAGCCGTTCTCATCCCTTCACGCACACTACCTGCTTCAGGGTGTGCACCACGTCCACGAGGTCCGACGAGTCGGCGATGACGGCGTCGATGTCCTTGTAGGCGTCGGGTATCTCGTCGATGACGCCGCGGTCCTTCCGGCACTCGACGCCCGCCGTCTGGCGCTCGAGGTCGGCCACCGTGTAGGCGGCCTTCGCCTGCTACCGGCTCATCCGCCGCCCCGCCCCGTGTGCGCACGAGTCGAGCGCGTCCTTCGACCCCTTCCCCCGCACGATGTACGAGCGCGCCCCCATGCTGCCGGGTACGATGCCCAGCTCGCCGCGCCCCGCGCGTATCGCGCCCTTGCGGGTCACGTACACCGCCTCGCCGAAGTGACGCTCCTCGGCCACGTAGTTGTGGTGGCACTCCACCGCGGTCCCGTCCACCCGGAAGGGCGGCAGGCGGGTCGCGAGGGCGGCGAGGATGCGCGCCATCATCAGGCGCCGGTTCTCGAGGGCGTAGCGCTGCGCCCACCGCACCGCGCCCACGTAGTCGCGGAAGTGGTCCGAGCCCTCCTCCAGGTACGCGAGGTCCTTCGCGGGCAGCCGGGCGAGGTGTCGCTCCATGTCGCGCTTCGCGAGCCCGATGAAGTAGCGGCCCAGCGCGTTGCCGGTCCCCCGGCTGCCCGAGTGCAGCATCACCCACACCCGGTCCGCCTCGTCCAGGCACACCTCGATGAAGTGGTTGCCGCCGCCGAGGGTGCCGAGCTGCCGCGGCCACTTCGCGCGCACGTCCCGCACCAGCGAGCCGACCTTCGGGTGGCGCTCGACGATGCGCTCGAGGCCCGGCCGCAACGCCTTCAGCACGCCGGGGTCCGCCACCGGCTCGTCGTGGGCGGCGAAGCCCACCGGCACCGCGTCCTCTATCGCCTCGCGCACCCCGCGCAGCGAGTCGGGCAGCCGCGCCGCGTCGAGGGTCAGCCGGGCCGCG
>JAJEFC010000305.1 GCA_022820675.1 Vicinamibacteria bacterium
CTCCGGGTCCCCGGGGCGGAGGGACTGGCGAACCGGACCGCCGGCGGGAGCGGCGAGACGCCGGAGGCGGCCGCGGCGGCCGTGCACGTGGTGCGGCGCGGCGACAGCCTCGATCGCATCGCTCGCCGCTACGGGGCGACGGTGGAAGGGCTGCGCCGTGCGAACGGCCTCACCTCGTCGCTCATCCATCCGGGGCAGTCGCTCCGGGTCCCCGGGGCGGAGGGGCTGGCGAACCGGACCGCCGGCGGGAGCGTCGAGACCGCGGCGGTCGCGGCGGCCGTGCACGTGGTGCGGCGCGGCGACAGCCTCGATCGCATAGCCCGCCTCTACGGGGCGACGGTGGAAGCGTTGCGCCGCGCGAACGGCCTCGGTTCGTCGCTCATCCATCCGGGTCAGTCGCTCCGCGTTCCCCGGGAGCGCGGCCCGGCCACGGCCGCGGTCACCCTGCACGTGGTGCGCCGCGGCGACACCCTCGACCGCATAGCCCGCCTCTACGGGGCGACCATAGCCGCCCTGCGCCGCGCGAACGGCCTTCGCTCGTCCCTCATCCATCCCGGGCAGTCGCTCCGGATCCCCCTGACGCGGTAGGAGTCGGCGCCGTGGAGCGGCGCGGACTCCTGTAGGGTTGGTTGGGCGCCCATCGGAGCCGGAGGCGACGATGGGCGGGCGAGGAGTCGGCGCCGTGGAACGGCGCGGACTCCTGTAGGGTTGGTCGGGCGCCCGGTGGAGCCGGAGGCGACGATGGGCGGGCGAGGAGTCGGCGCCGTGGAACGGCGCGGGCTCCGGTAGGATCGCTTGGGCGCCCAGCGGGGCCGCAGCGCGACCCGCGGTCGCGTCCGGCCACGACGGGCGGGCCGGTCGATTGCCGCATCGGCCCCGGACCGCGCGAGACGACGCTGTATCGTTGCCGCGGGAGCCGGTTAGAATAGCGCGTGCCGCATGACCCTCGCCGCGACCGGCGGGCCGCGGCGTTTCCTGGAGTGGTGACTAGATGAAGACGACGTCCGTTGCACTGACGGTGGCCCTGGGACTGTTCGGCGCGGCGGCGCCGGTTCAGGCGCAGGACGGCATACCGCGGCTCTCGAACGGCCTTCCCGACATGAACGGCATCTGGCAGGTGCTGAACGAGGCCAACTACGACCTCGAGCCGCACATGGCCCGGCACTCGATGCAGATGCGCCCGGGACCCGTGAACCCGGTGCCGGCGATTCCCACGTTGCGCCTCGGGGCGGTCGGCGCCGTGCCGGGGAGCCTCGGCGTCATCGTCGGCGGCGGCCGGATTCCCTACAACGAGGAGGCGCGCGCCCTCAAGGAGGAGAACCGCGCCAACTGGATCGACCGCGACCCCGAGGTCAAGTGCTACCTGCCGGGGGTCCCGCGCGCCACCTACCTCCCCATGCCGTTCCAGATCGTCCAGAGCGAGGAGGACTTCTTCATCGCGTACCAGTTCGCCGGGGCGGTGCGCGACATCTACCTGGACGACCCCGGGCCCTCGCAAATCGACTCGTGGATGGGATGGTCGGTCGGAAGCTGGGAGGGGGACACGCTGGTCGTCGAAGTGACCGGGCTCCACGACGGCACGTGGTTCGACCGGGCGGGCAGCCACCACAGCAACCAGCTCCGCGTGGTGGAGCGCTACACGATGCTGGGGCCGAACCACATCGACTACGAGGCGACGATCGAGGACCCGGTGGTGCTGACCGAGCCGTTCACCATCAAGATGCCGATCTACCGCCGCATCGAGGAGAACGCCCGGCTGATGGACTTCCGCTGCGTCGAGTTCGTCGAGGAGCTGCTGTTCGGCGAGTGGCGCCGCGAGCCGCTGCCGCGCTGATGCGGTGCGGACGGCGAGGACCGATCTGACGTGAAGCGGAGGCCGCCCCGCGACCCGGCGGTCGCGTCGGGAGTTTCGCGGGCGCGAAGCTCGTGCGGCGATGATCTGGGGAGGTTTGAGATGGGTAGTCGAATCGCAGTCGGTCTCGGCGTGCTCGCGGTGGTCGCATTGGCGTCGCTGCCGGCGGCGGCCCAGAGCGGCGACATTCCCCGGACCCCGAGCGGCCGTCCGGACCTGTCGGGCACCTACGACGTGTCGACGCTGACGCCCATGCAGCGGCCCGTCGAGCTCGGGGAGACGATGTCGCTGACCGACGAGGAGGCGGCGGCCATCGCGGCCGCGGAAGCGCAGCGGATGGCCGAGCGCAACGCCCCCAGCGACCCCAATCGCGGGGCGCCGCCCGAGGGCGGGGACGGGTCGCGGGGCGCCGCCGGCAACGTCGGCGGCTACAACTCGTTCTGGATCGACCGCGGCACCGGCGCCTACCGGATCGACGGCGAGTGGCGGACGTCGATTCTCGTCGACCCCCCGAACGGCCGCTTCCCCCCGCTGACCGAGGAACGGCAGGCGGCGCTGAGGGCGGCCGCGGCGGCCGGCCCGCCGCGACGCGCGCAGAACGACGGGACCGCGTACTGGCTCGAGGCGGGTCTCGACGCCCCCGGCCCCTACGACAACATGGAGCAGCGGCCCTACGCAGAGCGGTGCATCCTCAGCTTCGGCTCGACCTCGGGGCCGCCGATGCTGCCCGCCCTCTACAACAACCACAAGCGGATCGTGCAGGGCGAGGACACCATCGTCATCCTGATCGAGATGGTCCACGACGCGCGCATCGTGCGGATGAACGCCGAGCACGATCCGCCCGAGATCAGGAAGTGGCTGGGCGACTCGATCGGCTGGTGGGAGGGCGACACCCTCGTCGTCGAGACCACCAACTTCGTCGACCGGCCCGCGTTCCGCCAAGGGAGCGGCAACATGAAGGTGACCGAGCGCTTCCGCCTGGAGGACGCCGACACCCTCGTCTACACGTTCACGGTCGAGGACCCGACGGTGTGGACGGCGCCGTTCACCGGCGAGTACGCCTGGCCGCGGAGCGACAACAAGGTGTTCGAGTACGCCTGCCACGAGGCCAACTACGCGCTCGAGGGCATCATGAAGGGCGCCCGCCTGCTCGAGGCGGAGTTCCGCGGAGAGGACCCCGAGGGCGTGGCCAATCCCACCCGGTAGCCGTCCGCGCCGTCGAACGGCGCGGGCGACTGGCGGCACGGCCGGCAGGACGGCGATTGGGAGCCGCCGGCGACGATTCCCGGGCGAGCGGCAGCGCGGGACGCGGCGGTCGGATTCGACAGTCAGGAGAAGGACGATGCGCGAGCAGACCCGTATTTGGCTTGGAATCGGAGCGGCCACCACTCTCGTCCTGGGGGCGTTGGCGGTGACCGGCGGCGTGCCGGCGCAGGCCCATCACGCCTTCGGCGCCGAGTTCGATCCCAACCGCCCCGTCGTGCTGCGGGGGCCGGTGGTGCGCGTGGAGTGGGTGAACCCCCACACGTGGATTCACATGGAGGTGACGACCGACGACGGCGGCACGCAGGTCTGGATGGTCGAGGGCGGCACGCCCAACACGCTGCTGCGACGCGGGCTGACCCGCGACTCCATTCTCCCCGGCACGATGATCGTCGTCGACGGCTACCAGAGCAAGGACCGCAGCGCCCGCGCCAACGGCCGCGACGTGACGTTCGAGGACGGCAGCAAGTTCTTCATGGGCTCGTCCGGCACCGGCGCGCCCCTCGACGGCCGCGATCCGACCGAGCCGGGGCGCTGACGCCCCCGCGCGACCCGCGCGCCCCCGCGCGACCCGCGAGTTGCCCCGGGGCGAGGCTCCGAGACTCCGCCGGGCGCATGCCCGCGTTGCGGCAGCCGTCCCGGGCGGGTCCGCTTTGGCGAGGCGTCGGGGTCTGCGGCGCGGACCTCACGCGGATGGCAGGCCGGCCCGCCGCCGGGCGGAGGCGTTGGGTTTGTGGCGCGGCGCGAACCTCACGCGGGATGGCTGGCCGGCAGGCCGATCGGATGCCCGGCGTCGGGAGCGCTCGATTGGCTCTGCGTCCGGGGGACGCCGGGCAGCACCGTCGTGCGCTCGAGCAGCCAGACGACGTTGACGGCCACCGGGGCGCCCCCGGCGCGGGCCGGTACGAAGCGCACATCCGATGCGAGGCGCGACAGCGCGCGCCGGAGCTCCGCGTCCGGTGCGGCGGCGCCGGCGGCATCGCGGCCCTCCCCCGCCTGCGCGGCGTCCCTGTTGCCGACGTTCCGGTCGGCGCCGGCCGACGGCTGGCCGAGCACCTCGACCGACGCGAGCTCGCCCTCGCGGGTCACCACCGCGGCCAGCGCGAGGTTCTCCAGCACGAGCGGCGGAAGCGGCCGAATCAGCATGGCCGCGGCCTGGGTGTCCGCCGACACGTGGGGGAGGCTGACGCCGGTTTCGAACCCGCGCAGCGGGTTGGCGTTCGACCCGAGGCGGTTCGCCCCCTGCAGGAATCCGGACAGGGAGTGCGGATGGACGGGGGGCGAGAAGCTGAGGGCCATGGCCGCGAACAGGCCCGCCACCAGCATCGAGGCGACCACGCCGCCCATCACGCACAGCCGTTGTCCGTCCGCGACGGCCTCGCGGAGCCGGCGGGGGAGCGGCCGGCAGGACCCGGCGGGCAGGGACTCGAGCACGCGAGACGCCAGGCCGGTGCACGCCAGCTCGTCGGGGCGGTGCGCGGTGGCGTACTCGCGCAGGGCGCCGCTGATGGCGGTCAGGTCGTGCCGGACGCGGCGGCAGTCGGCGCAGTCGTCCAGATGCGCGTTCAGCGCCACCTGCCGCGCCACCGGGAGCTCGCCGTCGTGGGACGCGGTCAGCCATTGACGCGCGGTGCGGCAACGGAGCGATCTCGAACCTGTCATCGGACGTGCCTCAGTTCTGCGCGCAGGGTCTGACGTGCGCGCGCCAGTCGTGACTTCACCGCGGCGGTCGAGACGCCGAGCGAGAAGGCTATCTCCGCGTACCGCATGCCGTGCAGCTCGCGGAGCACGACCGCCGACCGCTGCTCGAACGGCAGGCGCTCGAGGGCGCCCCACAGCCGCCGGCGCAGCTCCTTCCGGTCGAGGGCGCGCTCGGGCGACGTCGTTGCCGCCGGCGCCGGCGGGTCCACGAACACCGCCTCCAGCGACACCTGGTCGGCCCGCTTGCGGCGGCGCCACCAGCGTTGCTGGTTGCGGGCCTGGTTGACCACGATGCGGTAGATCCAGGTCTGCAGGGCGGAGTCGCCGCGGAACCGGTGAATCGAGCGGAACACCGTCAGGAACACGTCCTGCGAGAGGTCGCGGGCGTCCTCGGGGTGCCCGAGCAGTTGCAGGGCCAGGTGATAGACCATCCGCTGATGGCCGTGGACCAGCTCGCGGCAGGCCTGCGCGTCGCCGGCCGCGCACCGTTCGGCCAGCTCGCTCTCGGAGGTCGTCGTTTCCGACCAGTCGATGGCTCGAACCGGTTTCACCATGCCTCCCGTGCTGGAGTCTCCTGGATCGGAACCGACAGCCCGCCGCGCGCCCTGAAGCCGCCACGCGGCGGAGCCACGCTACCCGGGGCCGTCGCGGAACGCCGCATTTCGTGGGCGGTTCGGCGCCGGCCGACCACCGTAGAGCGCGGATTCTCCGAAGAACCCTCCCCAGAAGTTAGAGGCCGCCAGGCGAAAAAAGTTCCTCTCGGGGCATCGGGTGGAAGGAAATCCCGCGCGCGCCTCCGCGCCCCGGGCCCTCATGGCCTCGGCTACGGGTGCCGCGGGAATCCCCCGCGGGCACCTCCGCGCCCGGCAACCTGACGGTGCGGTTCGCTGCTGTCACGGAAAATCCTCCGCGCGCGCCTCCGCGCCTCTGACGTTGAATCCCGGCCCTCTGCAAGGTAGGATACACGGATCGCGCGGGGCAATCCGGCCCCGCGGTCCCGGGCGCGAGGGGCGCCGGGGCGGGCTCAGCAGACGGGGGACGGACAATGCTCAGTCGCAGTCGCGTGACGGCCGGCATCGCCGGCTTGACGGTGGCGCTCATCGCCGCGCCGGTCGCGGCGCAATCCGATTCGATACAGCGGACGCCGCACGGCGATCCGGACATCTCGGGTATCTTCACGTTTCGCACCATCACGCCGCTCGAGCGGCCGGCGGCGCTGGCCGACAGGGCGACCCTGAGCGCGGAGGAGGCCGCCGCGTTCGAGGCCTCCGAGCGCACGCGGCAGAACCGCGACCTGTTCGACCCCGAGACCGGCGCCCCGGACGCCGGCTACCAGTCGCGGGCGGAAGGCGGGGTGCTGTCCTACAACGAGTTCTGGTACGAGCGCGGGGTCGAGCTGACCGCCGACAAGCGGACCTCGCTGATCGTCGATCCGCCCGACGGCCGGCTGCCGTGGCGCGAGGAGAGCCGCCGGGCCCGCGCCCTGAACCGGCTGAACCTGCGCAACGGCTTCGCCGACCACTACACCGACCGCAGCCTGTCGGACCGCTGCATCCTGGGCTTCAACGCGGGGCCGCCGATGACCTCGGCCTCGTACAACAACAACGTGCTCATCCTGCAGACCCCCGGCTACGTGGTGATCCAGAACGAGATGGTGCACAACGCCCGCATCGTTCCGCTCGACGGAAGCCCCCACGGCGAGATCCGCCAGTGGGTCGGCGACTCGCGCGGGCACTGGGACGGCGCCACTCTGGTCGTCGAGACCATCAACTTCCGGGGCGAGACCGCGGCCCGCGGGTCGAGCCGGGACACGCATCTCGTCGAGCGGTTCACGCGGGTCGATCCCGACACGCTGATGTACGAGTTCACGTTCACCGACGAGAACCACTTCACGCGTCCGTGGACCGCGGCCATCCCGTTCCGCCGGACCGACGGGCCCCTGTTCGAGTACGCCTGTCACGAGGGCAACATCGGCATGTACGGCATCATGGCCGGGGCCCGGGAGCTCGACACGCAGCCGGTCGAGGGGACGCGGTAGGAGTCTGCGCCGTGGATGAATACGGCGTGGGCTTCTGACCGGAAGGTCGGGTGCCCCAGCGGGTCTGCCAGGCGACGATGGGCGAGCTGAGAGCGGGCCGGGCGTGAGCGTCGCGGTTCCGCCCAGGCCCGCGCCTGTGTTCGGACGTCGGGCTTGGCCGTGGGCTGGATGAGGCGTATTCTCGAAGGAGCCTGGGTCGGAGGGCGTCGTGAGGGGGACGGGATGGACTGGACGGCAATCGGCGGGTTCGTGGGGCTGGCCGGGCTCATGATCGCCCTCCATGCGTTCACGAATCGGCGTATCGACAACCTGAGCCTGCAGCTCACGTCGACGAACAGCCGAATCGACAACCTGTACCAGTTCCTGATCGAGAAGTTCTCAAAAAACTGAGGAACCGCCGGGCGGGATTGGCCGGTCCGACTTGCGCCGGCGGCCGAGCAGTCCGGTAATCCATGGACTGGACCGCGCTCTCGGGCGTTCTCCGCATCCGCGCGCAGGAGCTGCTGGGGACCGACCTCGCCCAGGTCCGGTTCACCGACATCGGCCTCACGTGGTCGCTGTCGGCGGTCGTCCTCCTGATCGGCCTCGCGACCCTGGCGCGCCTGTGGGGGCTCGCCCGCATCCACCACCGGCAGCACTCCGGACATCGCATCGAGCCGCGCTTCCGGCGCGGGGCGCTGGGCCGTACCCTTTACCACCTGCCCAAGGTGCTGCTGGGCCTCGCCCTCGCGATCATGCTCGTCGCGATGGCCGACCCCTACCTCGCTTCGACCGAGGAGGTCGCGGGCGAGATGGAGTCGCGCATCCGCGTCGATCTCGTCGACACGTCGCTCTCGATGTCGTGGGAGCTGCCGGGGACGGGCAGGTCGCGGGCCGAGGTCGCGCGCGAGGCGCACCTCGAGTTCCTGGAGATGCGCCGCGCCAAGAACGACCGGGTGGCGCTGTGGCTCTTCTCGTCGTTCCCCTACATGGTCGACGACTTCGTCATCGACGACGAGCTCTACTTCTTCCAGGTCCTGGACGCGCCGTACGCCATCGTGCGCATCCTCGCCGCCCAGTCGGGGACCCCCATCGACAAGATGTTCGTGCCGCCCGACAAGGTGCGCATCGTCGAGCGCGAGGGCAACACCAACATCGTGCGCGCCCTGCAGTCGGTGGTGCGCCACTTCGACCGCGACGTCGCCCTTCTCGGGCGCGGCGCCACGCCGAACCGGGCGGTGCTCATCGTCACCGACGCCGACGTCGACGAGATTCCCGAGGCCGAGTTCGTGCAGCTCGCGCAGCGGAACATCGTCCCCTACATGATCTTCATCAACGCCGCCGACGGCCGGCCCGCCCGCGCCGGCCGGGGCGCCGCACGCCAGCCGGCCAACAACACCCAGGGGCTCATCGACATGATCCGGGCCTTCGGCGGCGACTACTTCGACGTGGCCGACGCCGACGGCCTCGCCCGCGCCTACGAGGCCATCGACAACGCCGAGACGGTGCCCGTCGAGCTCGCCCACCGCGCCGTCAGGGTGCCCATCTACGCGCGGTTCCTGCTGATCAGCATGGCCCTCCTGGCGGTGGGGATTCCCGCCGGGTTCCTGGCCGAGCTGTTGTGGGGGACGAACCCGTAGCGCCCCGGGGAGCCCGCCAGTGCGCCCAGGCCGCACGAGCTTCCCGACCAGGTTCAACGGCAGGGATCATCGGGGTTTCGCGTCTGGTGTCGCGTCCCGCGCGGCTGCGCGCACGCGCTCCTCCCGGAGACGCTCGAAAGGCGTTCGGGTCCCGCTCGCCCGATGCCGTGGCCCGAAGTACCATCGGTCGGCGAGCTGTCGTATCGTCTCGTCGTCGGCGTCTGGGCCCAGCAGCTCTTGGGCCCGGTCGTGGAGCATCTTCCGGAGCTCGCGGTCGCTTCTCACCGTGCGGCTCGGCATGAGGGGTTGCCCTTCCGCTGTCTTGAGGCGCTCATTCGCAGTCTATCGTGTTCCGGCCGGTTGCGGGGGGCTGGGAAGGGCCGGGGTTGGTTCGGCGCGCCAAGTGAACCGTCGGAACGGGGGGCCGGGCCGGCCGGGGGCAGCCCGGCAGATGCGGGCGCCCCGGCCACGGTACTCGCTCAGTCGTTCGTCGACTCGAACTGCGCCTCGAGGGGCATCAGCGCCGCCTTGATGGTCGAGGCCCAGATGCGGTTGCCCTTCTCGTTGAGGTGCAGGCCGTCGTCGATGAAGATGTCGTCCATCACCGTCCCGTCCGCCTGGAGGAACGGGGTGGCGACGTCGATGTAGTGCACGCGCTCGTCGGCCGCCGCGACCTCGCGGTACAGCGCGTTGGTCTCTTGCGCCTTGTCCCACACCGCCACGCGGGCCAGGCTCGGCTTCACCGACATCACGTAGACGCGGGTCTCGGGCAGCTCGGCGTGGACGGCGGCGATGATCTGCTCGAGCTCGGACGCGATCGTCGCCGGCGGCACCATGAACCGCCCGGTGTCGTTGTCGCCCTCGTAGATGACGACCGCCCGCGGCTGGTACGCGATGACGACGCGGTCGACGAAGTGGAGCACGTCGGCCATGGCGCTGCCCCCGAACCCGCGGGGGATGACCGAGAGGGGAGCGAGGGCGGCGGGCATCGCGTCGTTCCACCGGGCGATGCTGGAGCTGCCGGTGACGACTATCGCGCCCGGCGGGGGCATGTTCTCGCGGTCCGCAGCCTCGAACGCCTGAATTGCGCCCTCGTAGCGGGACGGGTCGATGGGCAGGGCCTGCGCCGCCGCCATCGTCGCCACGCCCGCCACGAGGAGGGCCGCCGTCGCCACCGATCTCAACCGCATCATCTTCATCTGCAACCTCCCGGATCCACTGCGTTCCGTCTTTCGATGCCGCCGATTATAGCCGCCCGCTCGACGCGGGCCGCGGTCACGGCGCTTCCGGCACGTAGATGATCTCGCCGCTCTCGAGCTGGTAGGCGATGCCGACCCGCCGGCCGCGGCGGCCGGCCGCGTCGTCCACGTCCTCGGCCCGGTAGCGGGTGATCTCGCCCGCCTCCTGCGTGATGATCTCCATCTCGGCCGTGCCGGGGTTCTTGACCATCGTGAAGTCCTCCTGCGTGAGGAACTCCGTCAACTGCCAGCGGCTGACCATCGCGACCATGAGGGCCACCGCGAAGACCATGGCCACGTCGAACAGGTTCGCGATGGCGCCGAGGGGGTCGCTGTCGTCGTGGAGCGAGCCGCCGATTCTGCGCCGCCGTCTTCTGACAGCCATTCGATCCTCCTTCTCCGGTCATGTCCGCCCGTCCGCCGATGACTCACGCCCGCCTGGAACGGCGCACGGTCGAGGAACGGACCGCCTCTTCTTCCGGTCACGTCCGCCGGTTCGCCGACGAGTCACGCCCGCGCGGGGCGGGCGCACGGCGGGGGAACCGACCGCCCCTTCTCCGGTGACGTCCGCCTGTCCGCCGACGGGTCATGCCCGCGCGGAACGGCGCACGGCGGGGGAACCGACCGCCCCCTCTCCGGACACCTCCGCCCGCTCGCCGACCAGCCCGCTCACGAACTCGAGATCGTTGAGCGCCTCGGTGTGCCAGCGCTGCTTCGCCTGCTGGACGGCGAAGCCGATGCCGCCGACGAAGAGCCCCACGACGGTGGTCGAGAAGGCCACCTGCAGGTTTTCGGCCATGGCCACGATGTCGCCGGCGGCGAGTCCGACGAGAGCCGGTCCCATGGGAATGAGGGTGCCCATCAGGCCGAGCATCGGGCCGAGCCGCGCCATGGTCCGCGCCGGCGCGAGATCGGTCTCGCAGCCCGCCTCGAAGTCGGCGAGCACCTTCTCGCGCTGCGCCGCCGAGGCGCCGTGGTCGAGCAGGCGCCCGATGGCCGGCGCCCACCGCGGCTCGGGGGGGAGGTCGGCGTCTCGCAGCACCGCCTCCACGTTGCCGTGGTCGAGCCGGTCGAGCAGCGGCCGCAGTGCGGCCCGGAACCGGAGCCGCGACAGCCATGCGCCGTAGGTGCGTCCGACGAGCAGCAGCGACCGGCCGAAGAGGATCAGCAACAGGACGATGACCGGCACGAGCAGGCCGGTCGAGAGCAGGTAGAGGACGCGTGTCAGCAGCTCCATGGCTCAGTCCGCGATGCGGCGCAGTCGCCGGCGATGGCTCCAGTAGCCGGCGAGGACCCCGAGGGCCGCGGCGCCGGCGACGACGGCGAGGGGTCCGGCCTCGACCGCGGCCCCGGTGCTCCGAACTCCTCCCTGCAGCGCGAACGCGGTCAGCCCGGTGGCCAGCACCACCTGGCCGACGTGCACGAGCAGGCGCAGCTCGGCCCGGAGGTCCCGGTCCGGCAGCAGCCGCCGAATCGCCTCGCTGCCGCCCAGTCCCGCGACGACGACGGCGAGGCACAGGGCCAGCGCGGTCGTCGAGAAGGTCCACCCCGACGCCGCGTGGAACGCCTTCACCTCCACGTAGAACAGGGCCGGCGCGGGGATGATCCCGACGTGGCGCGCCGCCAGCCGCTCGAACCAGCGCAGGGGCCGGCCGTGCCCGGCCCCGAGCAGCAGGGCGACCCCGCCGCAGCCGAGCACGCCGTCGAACGCGAGCAGGGCCGCCAGCGTCTGGACGCCGGCGCCGTCCAGCCCGCCGACGAACGCGGTCAGGCTCTGGCGCACCGCGAGCGGGTGCAGGGCGTAGACGGCGGCGGCGACCGCGGCCACGGCCAGCCCCCGCGCCCACCGCCGGTCGACGGACGCCGCCGCCAGCAGGAGCAGGACCACGCCGGTTCCCGCGACGACGTCGAGTACCGCCTCCATGGCTTCCACGCGTCAGGTCGTGCTCCGCCGCCTTCGCAGGACGAGCTGCGCGAGCGGGGCCACGCCGGTTCCCGCGACGACGTCGAGTGCCGCCTCCATGGCTTCCACGCGTCAGGTCGCGCTCCGCCGCCTTCGCAGGACGAGTTGCGCGAGCAGCGGGAGCAGGACCACGCCGGTTCCCGCGACGACGTCGAGTACCGCCTCCATGGCTTCCACGCGTCAGGTCGTGCTCCGCCGCCGCCGCAGGACGAGCAGCGCGAGCACGAAGAGGCCCGCGGCGAGGGTCGCCCCCAGCCACGCCAGGCGCGCCGGGGTCGGCGGGGCCGCCGCCGCGTCCGTCGGCCGCGGCTCCGCCTCCTGCTCGGCCAGGACCACGCTCGCCTCGGCCAGCTCCACGCTCGTCGTCAGCGCCTGCCGCAGCTCGCTCCGATAGCTCGCCGCGAGGTCCGCCGGCGCCTGCTCGGCGATGAACGACGCCAGGGCCGCATTGTCGCAGACGAAGCCGCTGCAGCCCGCCTCGAACTCCTCCACCAGCCGGGTGTGCAGCTCCGCGAGCACCGCCACCTGTTGCGCGGTGGCCTCCCACAGGCCCTTGCGCACCGTCTCCAGCATCACCGCCGTCATCTCCTGCAGGGCGTACGGGTTCTCCCGCCGGAAGAAGTCGTGGACCCCGAGGTCGTGACGGTCGTCGACGTACACCTCGTACAGCTCGTTCCAGAGCGCGTCGTCGATGGCGGCGGGCTTCATGACGTTCCAGCCGTAGGTGTTGCGGAACGTCTCGGCGAAGTGCTCGGCCGACGAGGCCCCG
>JAJEFC010000310.1 GCA_022820675.1 Vicinamibacteria bacterium
GTTCCTTCGGCTGCTCGGCCCCGTCCGCGAGCTCGCGGTTCGGGTCTTCCGCATTCGCCGCGTCGAACCGCTCGACGGCGCGCTGGAACCGGTCGTCGGAAGTCATCGGCGACCTCCGCGGCGCGGTCCGGCGCGGCGACAGGTCGACGAGGGCCCGCCGTGGGGGGCAATGAGATGGGCTGAGTGTACGGAGCTCATTCCGACCGTTGCTCGCTGCCGCCTGCGGGCGCCCGCCTCGACATCAACTCGCCGAGACCCGCGAACCTCGAGTCGATATCCGCGAGCCTCGAGTTGATGGCCGCGACCCAGGGAACGTCGCCCGCCAGCAGCTTCTTGACGTCCGTCTCGACCACCTTGATGTCCGCTCGAAGCTCCCGGTGGGCCTCGTCGTTGCGGGTGATCTCCCGTCGCAGGAACCATGCGATGATGCCGAAGAGGACCACGAGGGCCCCGAGCAGCCACGCTACCGCGGCGCCGAGCTCGATGGTTATGGATGGGGCGGCGTTTGCCGCCAACACCGTGGGGAGCATGCGGTCTCCAGGTCCTTGCCGAGCGCGCCCCGGCCCGGCGCGTCTCCGGCGCACCGGGCTGGGGCGCCCCTCGAGCTGATGCTAACATGCCCGGCCGAGCGGCCGAGCCTCACCCCAGAGGCAAGTGCAGGAGGCGTGCCAAAACCCGCTTCGAACGACAACCGGTACCATTCGACGGTTCGTCGCGGTAACCCGGAGGAGATCTCTCGATGGCCATCGTCGTCGGACAGCCCGCCCCCGACTTCACCCTGCACGAGACCCCGCAGCAACGGCGGAGCCTGCGTGACTACCGGGGCCGGAACGTCGTGCTCGTCTTCTTCCCCGGGGCCTTCACGCCGGTCTGCACCACCGAGATGTGCGCCCTGCGCGACCGCCTCGACGGGTTCAAGGCCGTGAACGCCGAGATCGTCGGCATCACCGTCGACCCGCCCTTCGTGCAGGCCGCGTGGAAGGTGGCCCACGACGTCGGCTACACGTTCCTCAGCGACTACAACCGGGAGGTCGTCACCGCCTACGGGGTGGCGTTCCCCGACCTGGCCGGACTGGACGGCTACGTCTGCGCGAACCGCGCGGTGACCGTCGTCGACAAGGAAGGCGTGGTACGCCACCACTGGGTGGGCGAGAGCCTGCGCGTGGAGCCCGACTACGACAAGCTCCAGGCGGTGGTGGCCGGCCTCGCGTAGCGCGCCGGGGAATCGGCCCGTGACAGGCGTCCTCTCCCGGCTGACCTCGGCGTTCCCCCTGTGGGTGCTCGGCGCAGGCGTCGCGGCTCTGGTCCGGCCGGACTGGTTCACGTGGTTCAGCGGCCCCCTCATCACCGTCGGCCTCGGCGTCATCATGCTCAGCATGGGCATGACCCTCGGGTTCGACGACTTCCGCCGGGTGGGGCGCGAGCGCGCCCGGGTGCTGCCGGGGGTGGTCCTGCAGTACACCGTCATGCCGGCCCTCGGCTGGGGCCTGGGGTATCTCTTCGCCCTGCCGACGCCGTTCGCGGTGGGCCTCGTACTCGTCTCGTGCTGCCCCGGGGGCACCGCGTCGAACGTCATCGCGTACCTGGCGCGGGCGGACGTGGCGCTCTCGGTGACGCTGACGGCGCTGTCCACGCTGCTGGCGGTGCTGATGACGCCCGTCCTGACCGCCCTGCTCGCCGGCAGCCGCGTCGACGTCCCCGCGGCCGGGCTGCTGCTCAGCACCGTCCAGGTCGTCATCGTGCCGGTGACGGCGGGGGCGCTGCTCAAGTGGCGCTTCCCCCGCGCCGTCGACCGCGTGCTGCCGGTCGCACCGCTCGTGGCCATCGTCGCCATCAGCCTCATCGTCGGCTCGGTCGTCGGCGGCGGGCGCGAGCGCATCATCGAGGCCGGCCCCCGGCTCGTGCTCGCGGTGGTCACCCTCCACTCCCTCGGCTTCCTCTTCGGCTACCTCGCGGGCCGGCTCGCCCTGCGGCGCGAGGTGGCGGCCCGCACGGTGTCCATCGAGGTCGGCATGCAGAACACCGGCCTCGGCGTGGTGCTGGCCCAGCAGAACTTCGCCAACCCCCTCGTGGCGGTCCCGAGCGCCATCGCCAGCGTCTTCCACTCCCTGGTCGGCAGCCTCGCCGCGGCGTGGTGGCGCCGGCGGGCTCCCGAGACGGCGAACGACCGGGCCTGACGCGTCGGGCGGTCTATACTGAATTGCGTTCCACACTTCGGGAGGGTGCAAGCACTGTGCCTGTTGACGAGAAAAGGGAAGCACGACCGTCGTTCGGGCAGTGGCTCCTCGCCAACGCTCCCGGCGTCGGACCGCTCGATCCCCCGCCTCGCGAGACGGAGCCGGAACGCGCCGGCCCGTTCGACGACTGGACCGAGGACGACTGGAGAGCTCTCGACGACTTGCCACCCTTCGGCCGTCGAGTCGATGAGTCGAATCGATGAACCCGGGGACCGCCGGGTCGGGCAATGAGGCCCTCGCCAGTCAGTCGCCGGGCAGCACGTACGTCCCCGGCCGCAGCCCGATGACGAAGCTGCCGTTTCGCAGCGACGGCTTGTTGTAGCGCAGCGTGCCGGGATGGGGCTCCGGGTAACCGGAGTGGCGGTGGACGCAGTCGCCGGCGGCGACGTCCCACTCCATGGTCGGCCCGAGCCGCGGGTAGACGTCCGCACCCCCCTCGGCGACCACGCAGAGCTTCAGCGAGCTGCCGCTCTTGACCCGCTCCACCACGTTCAGCGGCTCGAGGAACGCCTCGAGGGCGGCGCTGGGGTGTGATCGGCTCTCGACGACGCGGAGCGGATCGGACGGGCGGGACAGGGTCGACCGCAGGCGCCGCGGCGGGCCGTCGCCGTCGCGCCTCCACGCGCCTTCCCCGACGCGGGCGTAGTACAGCAGCCTCGCGGCGGGCGCCGCCACCACGCCGAGGACCGGCACGCCATCCTCGATCAACGCAACGTTGACGGTGAACTCGCCGGTGCGGTCGACGAACTCCTTGGTCCCGTCGAGGGGGTCGACCAGCCAGTAGCGCGACCACCGGCGTCGCACCTCGTAGGGCGGTATCTCGTGCTCCTCGGACAGATAGGGGATGGCAGGGTCCAGCGCCCTCAACCCCTCCCGAATGATCGCGTCCGCCGCCAGGTCGACCGCGGTCACCGGCGATCCGTCGGCCTTCGCCCGCACCCACGTGTCGCCGGCGCGGTAGCCCTCCAGAACGACGGCGGCGGCCCGCAGCGCCACCTCGTTCACGGCTTTCATCGTCACCATGGGAACACAGTGTAGCGGCCCCGTAGCGGCCCCCGACGGACAGGACGGCGGTTCCTGCATCGTCACCATGGGAACACAGTGTAGCGGCCCCGTAGCGGCCCCGACGGACAGGACGGCGGTTCCTGCTGCGGGGTCGACCACCGGGCGGCCGAGATCGGCCTCAGCACGGCAGCTCGCGCCCGGGGACCAGCTCGCGCAGGAACCGGTCGACCGGCAGGCACCGGACGCCGTTCCGTTCCAGGGCCTCGTCGCCGCGGTACAGGAGGAGCGGCGACGACTCGGGATAGTCCTGGTGGAACGTCCTCAGCCCCCGGAGGTCGCGGGGGCGCACCGATCGGCTGTTCTTGACCTCGATGGCGTGGAACCCGGCGCCGCCGTACAGGACGAAGTCGACCTCCGACCCGCCCCGCGTCCGCCAGAAGTGGACGCGGCAGTCGGCGCCGCCGTAGCCGATCCACGCCCGCAGGTGCTGCAGGACGAGGCCTTCGAGGGCCGGCCCCGCGATCTCCTCCCGCGCATCGAGAGGCCCGGCCGGGCGCAGCGAACGGAACACCCCGCAGTCGAAGAAGTAGAGCTTGGCGTGCGCGACCACCGCACGCTTCGCCCGCCGGCGGAAGACCGGCAGCCGCGTGGCGATGAGCAGGTCCTCGAGGATGCCCAGATACGACTCCACGGTGTTGCGGCCGGCGACGCACTCTCGCGCGATGTCCGCGACGTTCAGCAGTTGCGCGTGCGAGAAGCAGGCGGCCTCGAGGAACCGGCTGAAGTCGTCGAGCCGCCGGACCAGGCCCTCCGCCTTGACCTCCTGCTGAAGGTACAGGTCGACGTAGCCCCGCAGGGTCCGGTCCGGTTGCTCCGCCATCAGCACGAGCGGCACCATGCCGGACTCGAGGCTCCGCCCGAGATCGAAGGCGTCTCCGAGCTCGGCCGCCATGAAGGGATGCATCGCGCACAGCACGGCCCGTCCCGCCAGCAGATCCACCCCCGCGCGGCGCAGCTTCCTGGCACTCGAGCCGGTCAGGACGAACCGGGTCGACCTGTCGCGCTCCATGTGCTGGTGGACCAGCGGAAGGAGCTGGGGCACGCGCTGGATCTCGTCGATGACGATCGTGGGCCGGCCGGCGTGAGCCCGGATGAAGTCCTTCAGCCGTTCCGGCCGCGTGTAGTAGTTGCGCTCGGCCTCCGCATCGAGGAGATCGATCCACGCCGCGTCCGGATATCGGGCCCGCAGCCAGGTCGACTTGCCGGTGCCGCGTGGCCCGAACAGGAAGTAGCTGCCGGCCGGATGGTCGAAGAATCTCGATACATATGACATTATGCGTCCCAATATAGCATTGACGCTGACAGAATCTCAGGGTGTCCTCAGGCTGGTTCTCGCCGGGTGCACGTCAGGAAAGCTGCAGATTCGCGGTTGCGAGCATTTCGGGGTCAGGTTGGCGTTCGAACGGGTGGCTTTCGGCGAAGTGCTCGCGGCGGCAGAAGCGGATCCCACAAATCTGACGTGCACCCGTTCTCGCCTGCCCCTTGACTGGCGGGACGGCTACGGGTACAAATGCGCAGTCGTGACGTCGCAAGCGCTGACCGCCTGTCGTTGCTGCTGTTGTCCGGAGGCCGACGAGGCCCCGACGCTGACGGTCGTGTGAGGTGACGCACAGAAGCTGACAGACCAGCAAGCACCAGCGCGAGAGACCGAAAGCCCGGGGCCACAAGGCTCCGGGCTTTTTTCGTTGGGACCCACGGCTGCGGGCAAGGGGCGAGCGGGCCGGCCGCGGGCGGGGGCGTCGCCAGGACCGAGCGCGGCCTGCACGCTCGGGGTCGGGGAGCGGCCGCGAGGGCGCTCGCCAAGGCGATGAAGCCGTGCGGCCTGCACGCTCGGGCCGGGAGGGCGACGATTGGCGGGCCAGGATGGGCGATGAGGCGCCGCCGCTCTTTCCGGCGTTCCTGAAGCTGGCGGGACGGGCGGTCACGGTGGTCGGCGGCGGGCCGGTAGCGGCGTTGAAGCTGCGGGCGCTGCTCGACGCGGGCGCCAGAGTGACCGTGGTGGCGCCGGAGGTCACGGCCGGGATCGCGGCGAGCCGCGCGGACGTCCGCCGGCGGCGGTTTCGGGCCTCGGACCTCGACGGCGCGTGGCTCGCGGTGGCGGCGGCGCCGCCCGAGGTCAACCGCGAGGTCGCGACGGCGGCGGAGGAGCGGCGCCTGTTTCTCAACGCCGTGGACGACCCGGCGAACGCGAGCCTCTATCTCGGCGGCGTGGTCCGGCGGGGCGGGGTCACCGCGGCGATATCGACCGACGGCCGGGCGCCGGCCCTGGCCGGGCTGATCCGGGAGGCGCTCGAGGCGCTGCTTCCCGAGGACGAGGTGCGGCGGTGGCTGGCCGCGGCGGAGGAGGAGCGGGCGGGATGGCTCGCCCGGCGCGTGCCGATGGAGCGGCGGCGGCCGTTGCTCGTGCGCGCGATGGCCGCCCTCTACCGCGAACGGACGTCGCGGGACGAGACCGATTGAGGCTGAGAGGCCCGACGAAACGAAGGACGCTGATCGCTGCCACCGCGAAGCAGCCGGCGACGGTGCGGGTCGAGCGGCGGGAGGTGCGACGAACGCAGGATGGTAATCGCGACACGGGGTGGCCAACCGCACGCGGGCACAGCCGGTTGCCTGCGGCCCTGCGCGCCCGACAGGTGGCGAGGCTGTTCCCGTCGGCGGCCTCCAACGCCCGACCGAAGCTCGACCGACGACTGAAGAGAATCGATCGACGAAGCGACTGTCGAGAGGTCGACCGCAAGGAGCTCGACCGAGACGAGAAGAACAAGGGATGAGACCTCGACGGCAGCAACCGGGGACGCGACTTCGGCCGGCGAACCGAATCCGGCGACCGGCGACCGGCGTCGGCGGCTCTGACCGGGGACCCGGCCCGACCCCGGGGTTCGTGTCGCTGGTCGGGGCGGGCCCGGGAGACCCGGCCCTGTTGACGATGCAGGCCCTGGACCGGCTCGAGAGGGCCGACCTCGTGCTGTACGACGCCTTGGTGGCGCCCGAGATCGTGGCGCTGGCGCGAGGGGCGCAGTGCTTCTGCGTCGGCAAGCGGGCGGGCCGCCGGTCGGTGCGCCAGGAGACCATCGTCCGCCTCCTGGTCCGCGCCGCCCGCCGCGGGCGGCGGGTGGTCAGGCTGAAGGCCGGCGACCCCTACGTGCTGGGGCGGGGCGGCGAGGAAGCCCTGGCCCTGCGGGCGGCGGGCATCGGGTTCGAAGTGGTGCCGGGGCTGACCACCGCGGTCGCCGCCCCGGCCCTGGCCGGCATTCCCATGACCCACCGCGGCGTGGCCTCGGGGTTCGCGGTGGTGTCCGGCCACGACGAGTCGAGCTTCCGGCCGGTGCTCGGCGCGCTGCCCCCCGGCTCGCTGACCGTCGTGGTGCTGATGGGGCTGGCCCGCCGCGCCGCGGTGGCGTCGTGCCTGCTCGACCGCGGCTGGCCGGCCGACACCCCCGCCGCCATCGTGTGCGCCACCGTCTCGCCGCGGACCCGCGTCTGGGCCGGGACGCTGGGCGAGCTGGGGACCGCCCCGCACCCGGCCCCCGAGGGCACCCCCGGGACCATCGTCGTCGGCCGCGTCGTCGACCTGCACGCGGTGCTCGACGAGACGCAGCCCGAAGCGGCGGCGACCGTCGAACGAGAGGGCCGGAGCTCGTGACGACCGGGAAGGACGGCGCCCTGCCGGGGAGCGACATCGGGGCATACCCACGACGGAGCTGGAGCTCGACATGACCTGGAAGGACAGACTCGGCGATCGCGTCCCGGCGGAGCTGGGGCGGGAGATCGACACCTTCGAGAACCAGATCGCCCTGAAGCGCCAGGGCCGCATCGACGACAAGGTGTTCGCGGAGACCCGGCTGCGGCGCGGGGCCTACGGGCAGCGCTACGACAACGGGCAGCGGAACGACGGCAACGGGGTCAAGGCCCTCGCGTTCCCCTCGAACGGGCTGACCAAGGGCCCCGACACGGTGTGGGACGCCCCCGGCATGCAGCGGATCAAGATCCCGTTCGGGGGGCTGACGGCCGAGCAGATGGACACCCTCGCCGAGCTCGCCGAGGAGTACAGCGACGGCATCTGCCACATCACCACCCGGCAGGACGTGCAGCTCCACTTCGTCCACGTCGACGACACCCCGGCCCTGATGCGCCGGCTCGCGGCGGTCGGCATCACCACCCGCGAGGCGTGCGGCAACACCGTCCGCAACGTCACCGCGTGCCCGCTCGCCGGGGTCTGCCGCGACGAGACCTTCGACGTCACCCCCTACGCGCGGGCGTCCATGCGGTTCCTCCTCGGGCATCCCGACGCCCAGGACTTCGGCCGCAAGTTCAAGGTCGCCTTCTCGGGTTGCCGGCAGCACGCGTGCGGCCTCGTCAACATGCACGACTTCGGGGCCATCGCGGCGACCCGCGAGACGGCCGGGGGCACCGAGCGCGGGTTCGAGGTCTGGGTCGGGGGCGGCCTCGGCGCGGTGCCCCACGAGGCCAGGCTCTTCGACCCGTTCATGACCGAGGCCGAGGTGCTGCCGACGCTGCAGGCGATCTCGCGGGTGTTCGCGCGGCTGGGCGAGAAGCGCAACCGGGCCCGCGCCCGCATCAAGTTCCTGGTCGCCCGGCTCGGCATCGACGAGTTCCGGCGGCTGGTGGAGGAAGAACGCCGCGGCCTCGCCCACGACGAGCGCTGGACCGCCTGGCTCGCGGACCTGTCGTCGACCGACGAGGAGCCGCTGAAGGACGGCGAGCCCCTCGACGGCGAGGCGGACGCGGCGGGCTTCGCGGCGTGGTCGCGCTCGAACGTCTACCGCCAGCGCCAGCCGGGTCACGCGGTGGTCACGGTGAGCCTGCCGCTGGGCGACATCGGCAGCGATCAGCTCCGGGGGCTGGCCGACGTCGCCCGCCGCTACGTCGGCGACACCGTCCGCACCACCGTCGAGCAGAACATCGTGCTGCGGTGGGTGCGCGAGTCGGACCTGCCGGCGCTTTACCGGGAGCTGGACGGCATCGACCTCGCCCGCCCCGGCGCGCAGTCGATCGGCGACATCACCGCCTGCCCCGGCACCGACACCTGCAAGCTCGGCATCGCCTCGTCGCGGGGGCTCGCGGCCGAGCTCGAGCGGCAGGTGCGGGGGCAGCTCGACACCCTCGACGAGGCGGTGCGCGGCCTGCGCATCAAGATCAGCGGGTGCTTCAACTCGTGCGGCCAGCACCACGTCAGCGACCTCGGGTTCTACGGCGTCAGCCGGCACGTGCACGGGCGCGTGGTGCCGCACTTCCAGGTCGTGCTCGGCGGCAAGTGGGTCGAGAACGCGGGGGCCTACGGGCTCGCCATCGGGGCGGTGCCGGCCCGCGAGATTCCGGAAGTGGTGAGGCGCATCACGGGTCGCTTCGTCGAGGAACGCGGGGCCGAAGAGACGTTCCACGCGTTCACGACCCGCATCGGCAAGCGCGCCCTGCGCGAGATGCTCCAGGACCTGATGGCGGTGCCCGACTACGAGACCTCCCCCGACTACTACCGCGACTGGGGCGACCCCCGCGAGTTCGGCATCGGGGACATGGGCATCGGCGAGTGCGCGGGCGAGGTGGTGTCGCTGACCGAGTTCGACCTCGCGGGGGCCGACAGCCAGGTGTTCGAGGCGCAGCTCCAGCTCGAGGCGGGCAACGTGGCCGCGGCGGACGAGTTCGCCTACGCGGCGATGCTGCAGGCGGCGCGGGGGCTGGTCAAGACCGAGTTCGTCGACGTCCCCGACGACCCCGACCGCGTCGTCGCCGAGTTCCGAGCCCGCTTCTTCGACACCGGGGTCTTCCTGGACCGGTTCGCGGGCGGGAAGTTCGCCCAGTACCTGTTCCGGCGGCACGCCCGCACCGGCCCCCCGGGCGGCGCCGACACCGTGCGGCAGTCGATCGAGGAGGCCCAGCTCTTCCTCGAGGCCACCCACGCCTGCCAGGCGCGGCTCGCCGGCGCGCCGGCGGCGGTCCCGGCGGCGGCGGGCGAAGCGGCCCTCACCAGGAGCCCCGCGTGAGCGCCCCCGCCTCCGCCCCGCCCGACGCCACCGCCGTGCAGCGCATCGGCCTGAAGGTCTTCCTCGACGAGAGCTCGGCGCTATCGCCGCGCGATGTCATCCCCGTGTTCCACCGCTGGATCCAGACCCGGGCGGTGGGCGGACTGCTGATCGACGTCGCCGACTACACCCACCTCCCCACCGGTCCCCTCGTGCTTCTCGTGGCGCACGAGGGCCGGTACGTGCTCGACCGCGGCGACGACCGGCTGGGGCTGCAGTACGTGCGGACGCAGCCGATGGACGGACCGCTGGAGACGCGGCTGCGCACGGTGGCGGGAACGCTCGTCCGCGCCGCGCGGCTGCTCGAGAGCGACGCGACCCTGCCCGGGCCGATCCGCTTCCGGGGCGACGAGATCGACTGGGTCGCGAACGACCGGCTCCTGGCTCCGAACACCCCCGAGACCCTGTCGGCCGTCCGGCCCGCGTTCGAGTCGTTCCTCGGGACGCTGTCGGACGGCGCCCCCTGGACGCTGACCTCCCACGCCGAACCGGGAACGCGCTTCGGCATCCATGCGCGCACCGCCGCCGGAGCGCCCCTCGAGGCCCTCGGGAGACGCCTGGACACGGGGACCGGCTCCTGAACAGCCCGCAGACCCCGCTGTCATCCGATTCGGCGCCGCCACTTGCCGGGGGGTTTCGGCGACGGCGCGGGCGCTCGGGAGAGCCTCTCCCCCGGACCGCTCTGACGCCGTCGTTGCGCCGGCGGCGTCCGGTCCGCGGTCGCCCGCGTCCGACAGGCGCCCTCGTCACTCCGTGTCGCACGGCGTCTCACCGTCCGCCGACGCGTGCCGCCCGCTCGCGCCCTTCGCCGGCCCCGAGTGTGACGAGACGCCGCCGGCGATGAAGCGACCACCGTTCCGCCGGACCGCGACCGCGCGCATGGGCATTAGCATTGCTAATATTGCAAGGGCTTGCTATTAGCCGGCTGTGCTATATTGCTCGGTTCATGCACGTCGAGACGCTGCGCATCTTCTGCGACGTGGTGCGCCACCAGAGCTTCTCGCGGGGCGCGAGGGCCAGCTCGGTCAGCCAGTCGGCGGCGAGCCAGGCGGTGCGCCAGCTCGAGAAGCACCTGGGCGCCCAGCTCATCGACCGGTCCAAGCGGCCGTGGCAACTGACGCCCGAGGGCCGGCAGTTCTTCAAGGGCTGCCAGGAGCTCGTCGAGCGCTATCACGAGCTGGAAGCGGCGGTGCGGCACCGGCAGAACCCGTCGGGCCGGACGGTCCGGCTCGCGACCATCTACTCCGTGGGCATCCACCAGTTGACCCAGTACGTGGGCCGGTTCCGCGCCGCGGCGCCGGGGGCCGAGGTCGACCTGCAGTACATGCACCCCGGCGAGATCTGCGAGCAGGTGCTGAGCGACCGGTGCGACCTGGGCCTGATCTCGTTCGTCACCCCGCGGCGCGAGCTCGCGGTCATCCCGTGGAAGCGCCAGTCGATGGTCGTCGCGTGCCCCCCCGCGCACCGGTTCGCGGCCCTCGCGGCAAAACAGGACGGGGTCCGGCCGGCGGACCTCGCGGGCGAGCGCTTCGTGGCGTTCGACCGGAAGCTGCCGGTCCGCCGGGCCGTCGACCGGTTCCTGCGGCGCCACGAGGTCGAGGTGGCGGTGACGGCCGAGTTCGACAACATCGAGACCATCAAGCAGGCGGTCGACGAGGAGGCGGGCATCGCGATCCTGCCCGAGCCGACCCTGCGGCGCGAGGTACGCCGAGGCACCCTCGTGCAGGCGCCCCTCGTGCTGCCGCCGGGGGAGCCGCCGCTGGTGCGGCCGCTGAGCATCGTGCACAGAAGCAACCGGCGGCTGAACCCCGCCGTCACCGCGTTCATCGAGCTGCTCGGCGCCGACGCGCCGGCGGCGGCGCCGCCCGCGGCCGGGACGTCCGCTCCCGGTCGGACCGCCATGGCCGCCGGTGCGCGGCAGCGGGCGTCCGCCCCGACGACGGCGAGCGGCGACCACAGCAGCCCGTGGTGAGAGCCCCGCGGTGCATGGCGCCCTGAGGGCGCCGGCGGACAGGCGAGGGCGCCCGCGGGCAAAGAGCGCCCGGAGCCTGACAAGGCGTGAAGGGGCGCCTGTCGGCGATATGCAACCGGCGAACAACGAAGTCAGGCGGGATGCATCGCCGCTCGAATTCAGCCGGGACTGTCGGCACGCGTTGCCAGGGAGCGACCCCATGAGCGGATCAGAGAGACGAGCACCGCAGCCATCGGGCCGGGGGCTCTACGACCCGCGGTTCGAGCACGACTCCTGCGGAGTGGGGTTCGTGGTCCACATCCGGGGACAGCGCTCGCGCAAGCTCGTCGATCAGGCGCTGGAGATCGGCATCAACCTGCTCCATCGCGGCGCCTGCGGGTGCGAGCCCAACACCGGGGACGGGGCGGGGCTGCTGCTGCAGGTCCCCGACCGGTTCCTGCGGCGCGAGACGGCGGCGCTGGGGTTCGCCCTCCCCCCGGAGGGGCGGTACGGCGTCGGCATGCTGTTCCTGCCGCGGCCGGCGGACGAGCGGCGCCGGGTGGAGGAGCTCGTCGCCCGCGTCGTCGACGAGGAGGGCCAGACCCTGCTCGGCTGGCGCGACGTCCCCACCGACAGCAGCCCGCTGGGGGCCACCGCGCGGCAGGGCGAGCCGGTCATCCGGCAGGTGTTCGTCGGGCGCGCCCCCGGCCCGGGCGACGGCCCCGACGCCCGGCCCCGGTTCGAGCGCAAGCTCTACGTCATCCGCCGGCGCATCGAGCACGCGGTCGAGGGCCTCGGCCTCGGGGCCCCCGACGCGTTCTACGCGGCCAGCCTGTCGTCGCAGACCATCGTCTACAAGGGCATGCTGATCGCCGACCAGGTCACCACCATGTTCCCGGACCTGGTCGACCCCGACCTCGAGTCGGCGATCGGGCTCGTCCACTCGCGCTTCAGCACCAACACGTTCCCGTCGTGGCCGCTGTCCCACCCCTACCGCTACATCGCCCACAACGGCGAGATCAACACCCTGCGCGGCAACATCAACTGGATGCGGGCGCGCGAGGCGCTGTGCGAGTCGGACCTGCTGGGCAACGACCTGCAGAAGCTCTTCCCGATCATCAAGGAGAGCCAGAGCGACACCGCCACCTTCGACAACATGCTCGAGTTCCTGGCCATGACCGGCCGGTCGCTGCCCCACGCGGTGCTGATGATGATTCCGGAGCCGTGGCGGAAGCACGAGTCGATGGCGGCCGACCGGCGGGCGTTCTACGAGTACCACTCGGCCCTGATGGAGCCGTGGGACGGCCCCGCGTCCATCGCGTTCACCGACGGCACGGTGGTCGGGGCGGTCCTCGACCGCAACGGGCTGCGGCCGTCCCGCTACTACGTCACGAAGGACGACCTCGTGGTGATGGCGTCCGAGGTCGGCGTCCTCGACGTGCCGGCGGAGAACGTGCTGGTCAAGGAACGGCTGCACCCGGGCCGGATCTTCCTCGTCGACACCGCGCAGGGACGCATCATCGACGACGAGGAGATCAAGTCGGGGCTCGCGGCCGAGCACCCCTACCAGGCTTGGCTCGACGCCGAGGTCGTGCACCTCGACGACCTGCCGCCCGCCCCCGAGGCGGCGCCGGCCGACCAGGAATCGCTGCGGCGGCGCCAGCGGGCGTTCGGGTACACCGAGGAGGACCTGCGCATCCTGCTCGGCCCCATGGCCGCGCAGGGCGTGGAGCCGGTGGGGTCGATGGGCACCGACACCGCCCTGGCGGTGCTGTCGGACCGGCCGCGGCTGCTCTACGACTACTTCAAGCAGCTCTTCGCGCAGGTCACCAACCCGCCCCTCGACGCCATCCGGGAGGAGCTCGTCACGGACATGAGCTCGACCCTGGGGGCCGAGCGGAACGTGCTGAAGCCGGAGCCGGCGTCCTGCCACCAGATCCGCATCGAGTACCCCATCCTCGACAACGAGGAGACGGCCCGGATCCGGCACAACCCCGACCCGGCCCTGCGGGCGGCCACGCTGTCCACCCTGTTCGACCCGCGCGAGGCGGGCGGCGTCGCGAAGGCGATGGACGAGCTGTGCCGCCGGGCCAGCGCCGCCGTCGCCGAGGGCCATGCGCTGCTCGTGCTCTCCGACCGCGGCGTCGACGCCGACCACGCGCCGATTCCCGCCCTCCTCGCCACCGCCGGCGTCCACCACCACCTCGTGCGCGAGGGCACCCGCACCCGCTGCGCCCTCATCGTCGAGTCGGGCGAGCCCCGCGAGCCGCATCACATGTCGCTGCTCCTCGGCTACGGCGCCGGGGCCATCAACCCGTACCTCGCGTTCGAGACCATCGAGGAGCTCATCGAGCGGGGCGACGTCGGCGGCGTGGACGCGCGGAAGGGCATCCGCCATCACATCCTCGCCCTCACCAAGGGGGTGCTGAAGGTGATGTCGAAGATGGGCATCTCCACCCTGCAGAGCTATCGCGGGGCCCAGATCTTCGAGGCGGTGGGGCTGAACAAGGCCTTCGTCGACCGCTACTTCACGTGGACCCCGTCGCGGCTGGAGGGCATCGGCATCGACACCGTCGAGGAAGAGGTGAAGCAGCGGCACGGGGCGGCGTTCCCGACCCGCGGCGACGAGGACGACGAGCTCGACAGCGGCGGCGAGTACCAGTGGCGGCGCGACGGCGAGTACCACCTGTTCAACCCCGACACCGTCTACAAGCTGCAGCACGCCACCCGCAGCGGCCAGTACGCCATCTACCGCGACTACGCGCGGCTCGTCAACGACCAGAACCGCAAGCGGGCGACCCTGCGCGGCCTGTTCCGGCTGCGGCCGGGCGATACGCCGGTCGCCCTCGACGAGGTCGAGCCGGTGGAGTCGATCTTCAAGCGGTTCTCCACCGGCGCGATGTCGTTCGGGTCGATCAGCGCCGAGGCCCACGAGACGCTGGCCATCGCCATGAACCGCATCGGCGGCAAGTCGAACACCGGCGAGGGGGGTGAGGACCCGGCGCGGTTCACCCCCGACCCGAACGGCGACCTGCGGCGGAGCGCGGTCAAGCAGGTGGCGTCGGGGCGGTTCGGGGTCACCAGCGAGTACCTCGTGAACGCCGACGACCTGCAGATCAAGATGGCGCAGGGGGCCAAGCCGGGCGAGGGCGGCCAGCTCCCGGGGTTCAAGGTCTACCCGTTCATCGCCAAGATCCGCTACTCGACCCCGGGCGTGACCCTGATCTCGCCGCCGCCGCACCACGACATCTACTCCATCGAGGACCTCGCCCAGCTCATCCACGACCTGAAGAACTCGAACCCGCGGGCGCGGGTCCACGTGAAGCTCGTGGCCGAGGTGGGGGTGGGCACGGTGGCGGCGGGGGTGGCCAAGGCCCACTCCGACGTCGTCCTCATCTCGGGGCACGACGGGGGGACCGGGGCGTCGCCGCTGACCAGCATCAAGCACGCGGGGGTGCCGTGGGAGCTCGGCCTCGCCGAGACCCAGCAGGTGCTGGTGCTCAACAAGCTGCGCGACCGCATCGTCGTCCAGACCGACGGCCAGATGAAGACGGGCCGCGACGTGGTCATCGCGGCGCTCCTCGGGGCCGAGGAGTACGGGTTCTCCACCGCGCCCCTCGTCGTCGAGGGCTGCATCATGATGCGGGTCTGCCACCTCGACACGTGCCCGGTGGGCATCGCGACCCAGAACCCCGAGCTGCGCAAGCATTTCTCGGGCCGCCCGGAGTTCGTCGAGAACTACTTCCGCTTCGTGGCCGAGGAGGTGCGCGAGGCGATGGCGGAGATGGGCTTCCGCACCATGGAGGAGATGATCGGCCGCGTCGACCGCCTCGACACCACCGGCGCCGTCGACCACTGGAAGGCGCGGGGGCTCGACCTGTCGCCGATCCTGCTGAACCCCGACGTGCCCGACACGGTGGCCCGGCGCTGCGTGCGCGAGCAGGACCACGGCCTCGACCGGGCCCTCGACAACGCCCTCATCGAGCGCTGCGCCCCGGCCGTCGAGCACGGGACCCCGGTGTCGTTCACCCTGCCCATCCGCAACGTGAACCGGACCGTCGGCACCATGCTGGGGTCCGCCATCACCCGCAAGTGGGGCGGGGCGGGGCTGCCGGACGGCACCATCGACGTCACCTTCACGGGGTCGGCCGGCCAGAGCTTCGGCGCGTTCCTGCCGACCGGGGTCACCCTGACCATCGAGGGCGACGCGAACGACTACTTCGGCAAGGGGCTCTCGGGCGGGCGGCTCGCCGTGTATCCGCCGCGGGCGTCGACGTTCGTGCCCGAGGAGAACATCGTCATCGGCAACGTCGCCCTCTACGGCGGCACCGGGGGCGAGGCGTTCGTGCGCGGCGTCGCGGGCGAGCGGTTCGCGGTGCGCAACAGCGGGGTCAATGCGGTGGTGGAAGGGGTCGGCGACCACGGCTGCGAGTACATGACCGGCGGCCGGGTCGTCATTCTGGGCCGCACGGGCCGCAACTTCGCGGCGGGCATGAGCGGCGGCATCGCCTACGTCCTCGACCCGACCGGCACCTTCGCCCAGCGCTGCAACCCCGGCATGGTCGACCTGGAGGCGCTCGACGACGAGGACGCCGAGCTGGTGCAGCGCCTCATCCGGCGGCACGTCGACCACACCGCGAGCGCCAACGGGCAGGCGGTGCTCGACGGGTGGGAATCGGCGCGGCCGGCGTTCGTCAAGGTGATGCCGCGCGACTACAAGCGGGTGCTCATGGCCGAGGCCAAGGCCCGGGCCGAGTCGCGCGAGCCCGGCTTCGCCGAGCTGGTCGGCACCGGCGGCGGCTAGCAGCCCGTGGTGAAAGCCCCGCGTTGCATCGAGAGCGGCGAGGCGCCCGCCTTACAAGGCGTGAGGAGGGCGCATATTGGGTATACGCAACCGACGAACAACGCAGTCAGGCGGGATGCATCGCCGCTCGAATGCAGCGGGGACTCTCGCCACGGGCTGCTAGAGTCTGCCGTGGAACAGCGCGGCGCCCTCGCAGCTTCTCCCATGCTATTCTGGCCAGTGTCTGGCCAGGTCGGGCGAGGCTGCGGGCGCTTATCCGCCCGCGAGGAGATGGGCATTGGCTGAGACTCTGGAGGCGATCGATCTGGCGATCACGGCGCTGGTCGCGTACGGCGTGCTGCGGCTCAACAGCAAGTTCGACCACCTGAAGGGGCGCGTGGACGAACAAGGCGCGCAGATCCGCACCTTGACGCTGCGCGAACCGTAACCGACGACCGCGGTTTCGCTCCCCCCCGCCACGGGGACATCCGAGCCCCGACACACGAACACCATGGGAAAGCTGAAGGGATTCATCGAGATCGACCGGCAGAAGCAGGCGAGCCGCGACGTCGCGGAGCGGATCCGCGACTGGGGCGAGGTCTATCTGCCCTACGCCGACGAGGACCTGCGGGCCCAGGGGGCGCGGTGCATGGACTGCGGCATCCCCTTCTGTCATCAGGGGTGTCCGCTCGGCAACCTCATCCCCGACTGGAACGACCTCGTCTACCGCGACCAGTGGAAGGCGGCCATCGAGCGCCTCCACAAGACCAACAACTTCCCGGAGTGGACGGGGCGCCTCTGCCCCGCCCCCTGCGAGGGCTCGTGCGTGCTCGCCATCAACCGCGACGCGGTGACCATCAAGTCGATCGAGATGGCGATCGTCGAGCGCGCGTTCGACGAGGGCTGGATCCGCCCCGAGCCCCCGGCCGCCCGCACCGGCAAGACGGTGGCCGTCGTCGGCTCCGGGCCGGCCGGGCTGGCCGCCGCCGACCAGTTGAACCGGGCCGGGCACCGGGTCACGGTGTTCGAGCGGTCCGACCGCATCGGCGGGCTCCTGCGCTACGGCATCCCCGAGTTCAAGATGGAGAAGCGGTTCCTGGACCGCCGCCTGGACATCATGGGGGCCGAGGGCGTCGCGTTCCGGCCCAACACCGACGTCGGGGTCACGGTGACGGCCGACTCGCTCCGGCGCGGGCACGACGCGATGCTGCTCGCGGGCGGGGCGGGGCAGCCGCGCGACCTGAAGGTCCCGGGGCGCGAGCTGTCCGGCATCCACTTCGCCATGGAGTACCTGACGCTGCAGAACCGGCGGTGCGAGGGCGACGCCATCGGCGACGACGAGTTCATCACCGCCGAGGACAAGCGGGTCGTCATCATCGGCGGCGGCGACACCGGCGCCGACTGCCTGGGCACCGCCCACCGGCAGGGCGCGCGGTCGATCCACCAGTTCGAGCTGCTTCCGAGGCCCCCCGAGGAGCGGAGCGAGACCAACCCGTGGCCGGAATGGCCCAACGTGTTCCGCGTGTCCGGCGCCCACGAGGAGGGCGGCGAGCGCGTCTACTCGGTGTCGACGGAGCGGTTCACCGGCAACGCGGCCGGCCGGGTCGCCGCCCTGCACGCGACACAGGTCGAGATGAAGCGCGAGAACGGGCGGCTCTCCTTCACGCCGGTCCCGGACAGCGCGTTCGAGCTCGAGGTCGACCTGGTGCTGCTGGCCATGGGGTTCGTCGGCCCGACCCGCGGCGGGCTGCTCGACGAGCTCGGGGTCGAGCTGACCGACCGCGGCAACGTGTCGCGCGACGGAAACTGGATGACCAGCGTCGACGGCGTGTTCACGGCCGGCGACATGCAGCGCGGCCAGTCCCTCATCGTGTGGGCCATCGCCGAGGGCCGCAGCGCCGCGGCCGGCATCGACCGGCACCTGATGGGCGAGACCCGGCTCCCGATGCCCCTGCCGTGAGGCGGCTCCGCATCCCCGCGCGGGGGTGCGACCGGCCGGGCTCCCATGCCCCCTGCCGTGAGGCGGCTCCGCATCCCCGCGCGGGGGCGTGACCGCAGAAGCCCGCGGTGAACCCCGCGTGGCCCCGGGGTCGAATGCAGAGGGCCCTTCACCACGGGCTCCCAGGTTCCCGGGCTCCCGCGGATTCCCGCGAGCTTGCGCGTAGCGGCACCGGCGACGGCCGAACCCGGCCGGGCCCGTGCCCGCGCCCTCCCCGCGGCCGACGGACGAGGACGAACGACGACGTGGCGAAAGCACCCGGTTCCACGGACATCCAGCGGCTCGAGACGCTGGCCGAGGTGAACGACGCCCTCGCCGGCGGCTCCAGCCTGCGCGCCGCCCTGCAACGGGTGATGCAGCTCCTCGACCGGCGCGACAGCGTCGTGTGCGGATCGATCACGCTGCTGAGCCCCGACTCGGGGCTCCTCCACGTGGAGGCGTCCGAGGGGCTGACCCCGGAGGGGCGCTCGGCCCGCTACGCCGTCGGCGAAGGGGTGACCGGCCGGGTCGTCGAGACCGCGAAGCCGGTCATCGTGCCGCGGGCCAGCAAGGAGCCGATGTTCCTCAACCGGGCCCGCCGCAAGAACCTCGACCGGCGCGACATCAGCTTCATCTGCGTCCCCATCAAGACCCGCAAGAGCAAGAAGTCGGTGGGGGCCATCAGCATCGACCTGCCGTTCGAGAAGGGGCGCGACTACCAGCGCTACGTCAAGTTCCTCGACGTCGTCGCGACCATGATCGCGCAGGCGATCCGGGTCAACCACCTCGTCGACGCCGAGCGCCAGCGGCTGACCGAGGAGAACGTCCACCTGCGCGGGGAGCTCAAGGAGCGCTACGACTTCGCGAACATCGTCGGCACCAGCGGCCCCATGCGGCAGGTCTACGCCCAGGTCTCGCAGGTGGCGTCGGCCAACACCACGGTGCTCGTGCGCGGCGAGTCGGGGACCGGCAAGGAGCTCATCGCCCATGCCATCCACTACAACTCGCCGCGGGCGAAGAAGCCGTTCGTCAAGGTGAGCTGCGCCGCCCTCCCCGACTCGCTCATCGAGTCGGAGCTGTTCGGCTACGAGCGGGGCGCGTTCACCGGCGCCCAGACGCGCAAGAAGGGCCGCTTCGAGCTCGCCCAGGGCGGCACCCTGTTCCTGGACGAGATCGGCGACCTGAACCCGTCGACCCAGGTCAAGCTGCTGCGGGTCCTGCAGGAGCGCGAGTTCGAGCGGCTGGGCGGCACCGAGCCGGTCAAGGTCGACGTGCGCCTCATCGCGGCCACCAACGCCTCCCTCGAGAAGGCCATCGCGGCCGGCACGTTCCGCGAGGACCTGCACTACCGCCTCAACGTCTTCGCGATCTTCGTGCCGCCGCTACGAGAGCGGAAGACCGACGTGCTGCTGCTCGCCGACCACTTCCTCGAGCGCTACGGCGTCGAGCACGGCAAGCAGGTGCGGCGCATCTCGACCCCCGCCATCGACATCCTCATGGCCTATCACTGGCCGGGGAACGTGCGCGAGCTGGAGAACGCGATCGAGCGGGCGATGCTGGTGTGCGACGGCAGCGTCATCCACGCCCACGACCTGCCGCCGTCCCTCCAGACGGCCGAGGCGTCGGGGACGGTCATGAGTCAGTCGCTCGCCGAGGCGGTCGAGGCCTACGAGAGGGACCTCATCGAGGACGCCCTGAAGGCGACCCGCGGGAACCGCGTCAAGGCCGCCTCCCTCCTCCGCTCGACCGAGCGGATCGTGAGCTACAAGGTCAAGAAGTACGAGATCGACTGCGCGCGGTACCGGAACTGAACCGGGTCCGCCTGCGCTCTCGGCCGGTGCGCCGGATCGGCGCGGCTCCGCTCGCCGCTCCGCGGCCCGACCGACCGATCCCGCATTGAGGGCGGTCCGGTCGGTATGACCGTGACGTCGAGCTTGCAGGTCCTTGGCGAACTCCGGCGCCTCGGTAGCGGCGGTGTCGGCGGCACCGATCCGCCGGCAGCGTGCGGCGCTTCCCGCGCGCCGGTGGACGCGGGCGCAGCGTGATATGGTGGCCGGGGCGTTCGACTACCCACGCACGCCCCGCCCCCGGCACTCCGGTCGGATGGCCGGGATGCGCTGTTGCCGTTCCCCGGATGCACTGACAGGGAGACCACGATGCACCGTTTCGCCCTTCTCGCCGTCCTCACCGCCCTCGCCGCCTGCGCCGCGCCCGCCCTCGGCCAGGCGCCGGAAGTGGGGCCGGTCACCGACGCCATGCTCGCCGACCCGCCGCCCGAGAGTTGGCTGAACTGGCGCCGCACCCTCGACGGGTGGGGCTACAGCCCCCTCGACCAGGTCACCCGCGACAACGTCGGAGAGCTGCGGCTCGAGTGGTCGTGGGCGATGGAGACCGGGTCGCAGCAGACGACTCCCATCGTGCACGACGGCGTGATGTACCTCGCCAGCCCCGGCAACGTCGTGCAGGCCCTCGACGCGGCGACCGGCGACCTGCTGTGGGAGTACCGGCGCGAGTTCCCGACGGCGCGCGGCCGGGGGCGGCCCAACCGCAGCATCGCCATCCACGGCGACCGCATCATCCTCAACACCGCCGACGCCAACATCGTCGCCCTCGACGCGCGGACCGGCGAGGTAGCGTGGGAGACGGAGGTCGCCGACGCCGCCAAGGGTTACCAGTACACGAGCGGCGCGCTCGTCGTGGACGGCGTGGTCATCTCCGGCATGGCCGGCTGCCTGCGGTTCTGGGACGACGGCTGCTTCATCACCGGGCACGACGCCGCCACCGGCCGCGAGCTGTGGCGCACGTCGACGGTGGCCCGGCCGGGCGAGCCGGGCGGCGACACGTGGGGCGACCTGCCGATGATGTTCCGCGGCGGCGGAGACGCCTGGATCGCCGGGTCGTACGACCCGGCCCTCGGCCTCACGTTCTGGGGCGTGGCGCAGGCCAAGCCGTGGGCGCAGGTGAGCCGCCGCACCGACGGCGACGCCCTCTACACCAGCTCGACCCTCGCGATGGACCCCGCCACCGGCGAGATGCAGTGGTACTTCCAGCACCTGCCGGGCGAGTCGCACGACATGGACGAGACCTTCGAGCGCATCCTCGTCGACGTCGACGGGCGGCCGTCGGTGTTCACGATGGGCAAGCTCGGCATCCTGTGGCAGCTCGACCGCGAGACCGGCCAGTACATCAACGCCACCGACCTCGGCTACCAGAACATCGTCGACATCGACCCCGAGACGGGCGGAATGTCGTTCCGGCCCGGCATGATGCCGGTGCTCGACGAGCGGCTCGAGTTCTGCCCGAGCCACTCCGGCCTGAAGAGCTGGCGGGCCATGGCCTACCACCCCGAGACCGAGGCGTTCTACATCCCCTTGACCCTGAACTGCCAGCGCACCATCTACAGCGACGTCGAGTGGCGGGAGGGAGGCGGCGGGGCCGGCATGGTGTTCCGCGAGAACTTCCTCCACCCCGACAGCGGCGGCAACCTCGGCGAGTTCGTGGCCATGCACGTCAGCGGCGAGATCCTCTGGTCGCACCGGAAGCGGACCCCGTACATCTCGGCCTCGCTGACCACCGCCGGCGGCCTCGTCTTCGTGGGAACGTTCGACCGGCGCGCCTACGCCTACGACGTCGCGACCGGCGACGAGCTCTGGGAGACGCGCCTCCCCACCTCCGTGCAGGGCTTCCCCATCACCTACTCGGTCGACGGCCGGCAGTACGTCGCGATCGGGACCGGCATCGGGGGCGGGAGCTGGACGACCATCCCCCTCGAGCTGACACCCGAGAAGCGGCGGCCGAACGGGGGGAACGGGCTCTTCGTCTTCGCCCTGCCCGAGTAGCCAATGGGTATCCGCCGGCATTCCATGACCGTGCTGTCAGTCACGCAAGTCATTGAACGCCGGTGCTCTGCCCCCGGCCCCACGCGGCGGCTCCGGTTCGGCGGCTCGGGCTCTCGCGTCGCGGCGCACGCGCGCCGTCGAAACGCGCACGGTCGCGGCGGCCTTCGGCGAAAGGCGGCGGTTCGAGCCGTGGAAGAGGCCCGGTGTTCAGGAAACCGTTCCGGAAGGCGCTCGAGTCAGGTGGTCGACGGCGGGCCGATGAACGGCCATCTGCGAGCCTTCCGGCACCCCGTCGATCAGGCGCTTGACGATCAGGATGAAGACGCCCGTCAGGGCCAGATTGAGGGCCAGCGACAGCATCGCCACCGTGACGACGGGGCCGCCGATGCCGTAACTCACGCTGAGCACCAGAACCCCGGCGCCGACCTCGCCGCGCGGCCACATGCCGATGGCCACGGCCAGACGGTGCCTCCAGTGCGCCTCTCGGCGATAGCAGAAAGCCGGGAACATCTTCCCCAGGTTGCTCAGGACCGTCAGAATCAGCACGTGCATCGCGATCGCGCGCCACCCGAGGCTCGCCTGGCTCCCGGTGACGGTGCCCGTGTAACGTCCTTCTTCCGCCCCGCCGAGGAGGGTCGGATCGTCCACGACGCTGCCGGGTGCGGCGGCGTGAAGCGAAGCGGGCGTCGGCGCCGGGTGCTCTCCGTCCGGGCCGTCGAAGATCGGGGGGAGGCTCATCCCCACCAGCACCATGAAGGCGCCGGAAACGAACGTGGCCACCCGCCGTTCCTGCGGCTGCTCGAGGACGACGTGCAGCGCGTGCTCGACGGCTTCGGCGCCGGCGTCGGGGCGCGCGGTCTGCGGGCGGGCCATGCAGCCGAGGACGAACGCCGGCAGCAGGACCTCGATGTGAATGGGCACCGAGGGATCCACCACGGTGCTCCAGGCATACAGCAGCTCGCTCGCGACCACGATGGCCGCCGCGTAGACGAGGACCCAGCGCCACGTGACGGGCATCGTGGCGCGGTGCAGCCAGCGATAGGCCGCGGCCAGCAGCACCGCCATCAGCACGACGATGAGGCCGAGCTGCCAGGCGACCCCGACCATCAGCATCTTCAGGGGGATCATCAGCAGGACCGTGTCCAGGTCGTCGAAGATGGCCAGGACGCGCGCCTTGCGAAACAGCCAGGTCGCGCCCAGGCCCGCCGCGGCCAGCATGCTGAACAGGACCCCGGCCGAGGTCGGCGCGGCGAAGCGGCCGGCCAGCAGCGTCTCCTTCCACGCTTCGAGGTCGCTCCAGGCCTCCGCCGGCAGCATCGCGAACATGAAGTAGCCGGTCACGAGGATCCACGGAAACGACGCGGCGGTGAACGCGACCACGTAGTCCCAGCCGTACCGTCTCAGGTTGTTCTTGTCGATGTGGAACTCGAAGCCCACGTGGATCATGATGAAGGCGAGGCCGATCATCGTGAGCACGCGGACGGTGTTGGCGACGGCATCGTGGGCGTCGCCCGCGATCGCGGGCAGCGCCTGGGAGAATCCGAGGCCAATGACGAGGAGGATGGAGTAGGCGAGAACCTTGCGCATCAGTCGTCCTCGTGGAAGCGGAATCGGGGCCATGAAGGCGCCCCGCACACGACCCGGTGAGAGGATGGAGCTTCCGGGCCGGAGTTCCTGCGGGCGGGCCCACGAGTCGATCGCGGGTGCGCCTCGTATCGTTGATTGATACGGTCGCGGGGAAGTGCGCGTTCGACCGCGTCGAGTCGGCTCGTCCGCGTTCCCGGCCGCGCGGCAACCTCGGTCGCCGTTGACGTTGCCAGGCCGGCGTGTGCTCTGCGGCGTCAGGTTCCCCAGGGTGTGCCGGAGCGCTCGCTCGACCTCACTCGGCCAGCTCCGCCGCCACGCCGCGG
>JAJEFC010000379.1 GCA_022820675.1 Vicinamibacteria bacterium
GGAGGCGACCGACCGTGTCGCCGCTCCCGGTGACGTGACGAGACACCGTCGTCAGGGCGAGGTTCTCATGCTCAGCGTAGAGCTCGATGAGCGCAAGGAGCCGGGCGACCGAGTCCACGGCAGGGCAGTGTGCCACAGACGACACGCGTTGACAAGCTCACTCGTCTCGCGTGACTCAGACTGCTCGCCGGCTCGTCAACCTGAGACTGGGCCTCCGTGGTGACGCGGGCGATGCGGGGACTTGGCGCGGTCCCCGCAGTCACCCCTCAGTGCAGCCGCTGGCGGATCTTCGACAGGTACTCGTGATCGTCAGCGAGCGCCATCCCCGCGTCCCTGCGCGCCTCGATGGCGGCGATCTCGGCCATCCGTTCCATGGCGTCGGCGATTCGGGTGAGCTGCTTGATGATCTTCTCGGCCTCGTCGGTCATCGGATGGCCTCTTGGTGCCGGCGTGGTGGCGGACTAGAACCCGACCCGGACCAGGATCTCGGCTCCGCGGGGTCTGGGCCCGAAGGTGATCGCCGGCGCCGCAGGGACGTCGGAGAAGACGGTCATCAGAAGCAGGCCGGAGACGAGGCCCGCGGCGGACGTCACGCCGATGATGTCGCAGCGACGGCCCTCGGGCTCGCGGCAGCTCCGGTCCTCGAAGCGGTACCAGAGCAGTCGACCACCAACCGCGGCGAGCCCGAGGCCGGTCATCATGCGGTTGAAAGAGCGCTGCCGAGGTGCTGGGGACGCCAGTCGCGTGACGCGGGCGCCCTCCTCGGCCTGCTTGAGGAGGTCTGCTGCCGCTGGGGCCGGAAGAGAGACAGCGACGAGGACCGCGAGCGACAACGGAGCGACGCGCCCGTACATGGTGGCTCCTCTCGACAAGCACCGTGCTGCGAGAGACGAGCGTAGCACAGGCGGTTGGGGTTCCCGAACACGGGGCCGCCGCCGTCCGCGGCGGCGGGCGCGGTCGCGGGCGCGGGCGGTGGGTCGGAGGACACCTCCGAGGGAATGGCCGGTCTTGCCGAACGAGCCGCCGGCCGGCCGCGGCCCCGCACGACCACGCCGGCCTCCTTCAGGAGCTGCTGGCGGTTTTCGCGCCGTTGGACCTGACGTCGCTGACCGGGTTGAGTACACCGGCCGCGGCGAGCGGGAGGTCTTCGACCGGCGAGTCGACCGCTGGGTCGTGGTCGACGTGGTCGACGCCTACCTGTTCGAGGTGCGGTAATCTGGCGTGATCGAGTTCCAGGTCGACCCCGAGTTCGGCAGCGTCGAAGTGGTGCGGGTGGAGGTCGACACCTACGCCCCGGCACTTGGACGCCTGTCGGCCGTGATGCTCTCGCTTGTGACCGAGGTGGAGGTGAACGCCGGCCAGGAGCTGTTCGGCGGGAACGCCAACGGGAGCATCCTGATCCACACCGGCCAGGGCGTCAAGTACATGCGGGACGGCTTCCTCGAAGAGGGGCTGTTCCACGAGGCGGCGCACGTCTCGCTCGATATCGATCACGCGGACGACCCGGGCTGGCGGGCGGCCCAGCAGCGGACGGCGAGTTCATCTCGACGTGCGCCCGCGACTTCCCCGACCGTGAAACGTGGCCGAGAGCGTCTTGCGGTACTTTGCGGTTTCGCGGTGAGGTTCCGGCCCGGGCGGCTGACGGTCGAGCAGCGGGCCGTGATCGAGGCGACCATCGTCGCGCCGGCCGCGATGGCCGGTGGACCAATTCATCTCGATGTTCCAGACTGATTCATGCTTCCCCACGCGACCTGACGATGCTCCACCGTACCTGCTCGCAACCACCGATGTTCCCCAGATTCCGCCATGCACCCGCCCCTCGATAACCGCTCACGACCCGCCCGGAACCCGCCTACGCTACGTCGAAATGGTACACCACGTCCTCGAAGCGGTCGCGGGGGAAGGTGAAGAGGAAGACCAGCGGCTCGGCCCCGATGCAGTGCAGGGCGTGCTCGGCAGCGGGAGGAATGAAGACGGCGGTTCCCGGGCCAATCTCGGCCCGGGCGTCCTCTATCTCGACCAGGCCGCGGCCACTGACCACGTAGTACGTCTCCTCAGGCTCGTGGTGGTGTCGCGGCAGTACCGCGCCGGGCGCAATCTCCGCGATACCGGTGACGAGTCCCCCGCTCGGCCCCCGCTCGCCGTCTACGAGCAGCTTCCAGCGTACCGCGCTCTTGGCGGCGACAGCCGGACCGTCCCAGCCTTCCCATTCGACCGTGGCCTGATCGACGATGACGGTCCGGCGGCGACGCCCGATGTCCTTGACGACATCATTCAGCGCGGTCGGATGCCGCTCACGGTCCGCCGCCGTCGAGTGCCGGCAACTCACGGAGAACCTCGTTCGCCTCGTTCGCTCGGAATCTCTGCCTGCAACTCAACGGTACGCGGCAGCCACCGCTTGGGTCAAGAGTTCGTGTGCGTCGGCGAGCCATTTGCGGCCGCCTGCAGGCCGCCCTCCCGTCCTGCTACGAGCCGCCAGGGCTTCCCGGTGCGTAGTGTGGCGCCAACCCAACCTGCGAGCACGCTCTTTCGTACTCCATTCGCGCCTTCTCGTAAGCTGCGCTCGCCTTGACGAGTGCCCGCTCTGCCGCGAAAAACGCCAGCCGTGCCTTGATGACTCCGTCCAGCTCCCCCTGCCTCATCTCCTCCCCCTGGTTCTCGGCTCCAGAGCATCGTATCACCGCCGCTTCCGGTCGCCCGGCCTTGACGCTCACGGCCGCCCCTGCGACACGCGCCGCATGATGGCCCGGTCCACCGCTCGCCCGCCGGCCGGAGGAAAAGCCGACCTGCCGCGAGACATGCCGGCCGCTGGCCGCTGCGAGCGGGTGTTGTAGAATCCCTCTCCGTGCAGATCGGCGTCGATGTCGGTGGAACGAAGATCGAGGCGATTGCTCTCGAAGGCGGTCGCGAACTCACCCGGATTCGCCTGGACACGCCGCGCGACGACTATCCGGCGACAGTCGACACCATCGCCGCGCTCGTGACCAGACTCGAAGAGCACACCGGTCAACGCGGGTCGGTCGGCATCGGGATCCCGGGCGCCTTGTCCCCCGCCAGCGGCCTGGTGAAGAACGCCAACGCGGTCTGGCTGAACGGCAAGCCCCTTCTGCGCGACATTCAGCGCCGGCTGGAACGCGAGGTACGCATCGCGAACGACGCCAACTGCTTCGCCGTGTCGGAAGCGACCGACGGCGCCGGCGCGGGCGCCGACATCGTGTTCGGCGTCATCGTCGGCACCGGCAGCGGGGCGGGCATCGTGGTGCGGGGCCAAGTGTTGACCGGACCGAACGCCGTTTCGGGCGAATGGGGCCACAACCCGCTGCCGTGGCCGGAGGCGGGAGAACACCCCGGCCCGGTATGCTACTGCGGCCGTCGTGGTTGTATCGAGACTTTTCTCTCAGGCCCCGGTTTGGCGGCCGATCACCGCCGGCATACGGGTTGCCGGCTCTCGCCGCCGGAGATTGCGGCTCGGGCTGCCTGCGGCGACGTCGACGCCGACGCCACGCTGTCGCGATACGAAGGACGCATGGCCCGGGCGCTTGCCAGCATCGTCAACGCGCTGGACCCGGACGTGATCGTGCTCGGGGGCGGGATGTCGAATCTCGAGCGGCTCTATGCGAACGTGCCGGCACGCTGGGCACAGTTCGTTTTCTCGGACACGGTGACGACCCGTCTGGTACCCGCACGCCACGGCGATTCGAGCGGCGTACGGGGCGCCGCCTGGTTGTGGCATGAGTAGCGGCGGTAGCGGCTTTCCGCGGTGTCGAACACATGGCAATGCTCTCACCGGGGGATCGGCTCGGGCCGTATGAAGTAGTCGGAGCACTCGGCGCCGGCGGCATGGGAGAGGTCTATCGGGCGACGGACACCCGTCTCGACCGCACCGTCGCCGTCAAGGTGTTGACCGCCCACCTCGCCGACAGTCCCGAGCAGCGCGAGCGCTTCGAGCGCGAGGCACGCGCCATCGCCGCCGTCAACCATCCCAACATCTGCGCGCTGTACGATTTGGGGCGTGAACGCCCGCCGTCGGCCCGCTTGCCGATGGACTTCCTGGTCATGGAGTACCTCGACGGCGAGACGGTCGCGCAGCGACTCGGGAGCGGTCCCCTGCCCGTCGCCGACGCGCTGCGCACTGCGGTCGAGATCGCCGAGGCTCTCGACACCGCACACCGCCAGGGCATCGTGCACCGCGACCTGAAACCGAGCAACGTCATGCTCACCGGGACGGGTGTGAAGCTGCTCGACTTCGGACTCGCCAAGCCGCACGAGACTGGTCTCTCCGACACGCAGTCCTCGGCGAAGACGCGCACCGCGCTGACGATGGACGGGAGCATTCTGGGCACGCTGCACTACATGTCGCCGGAGCAGCTCGCCGGCAAGCTTGCCGACGCCCGGTCGGACATCTTCTCCTTCGGGGCCACCGTCTACGAGATGGTGACGGGGCGCCGGCCGTTCGACGGCGACAACCCGGCGAACGTCATCGGAGCGATTCTGAGGGATACCCCGGCTCCGCTCCGGCACACGAACAGCAGCATCCCGTCCCGCCTCGACCGGGTGGTGGGGACCTGTCTGGCCAAGGATCCCGACGATCGCTGGCAGACGATGCGGGACCTGAAGCGCGAGCTTCGGTGGATGTGCGCTGGCGAGTCGGACGAGCCCGGGCAGGTGCCGGCCGCGGCCGGTCGCGGCCCCGTCACGGGATGGCGCTTCGCCGTGAGCCTCCTGGCAACCGTGGCGGTGGTCTTGGGCACCGCCTGGACGCTGAAGCCGGTCGATGACGTGCCGCCGCCTTCGGTGCATCGTTTCACCATCGACCTTGCTCCCGAGCAGTCCTTCACCGGTTCGCTGGCGGTTTCCCCGGACGGCCGCCACCTGGTCTACGGCGTAGCCGACGCCGGTGGGACACGACTCCACGCGCGGGCGCTGGACTCCTACGAGGCGCGGCCGATTCCCGGCACCGAAGGCGCAACCGCACCGGTGGTATTCTCGCCCGACGGCCAGCGTCTTGCCTTTCAGTTGCGAGACGGCGAGCAGTGGTCCGTCCACCAGATCCCGGTCGGGGGCGGCAGCCGTTTGAGGATTCTCGAAGGCGAGGGAACGCTGTACCCCCTGGCAGGGTGGCTGCCCGACGACACCTTCGTCTACTCGGTCCTGTCAGAGGCAGGCGGCAGCGGCCTGTTGCAGGTGCCGACCACCGGCGGGACGCCGCGTGCGCTCACGCGGCTGGATGAGCAGCGCGGCGACCACGCCCACCTTCTCCCGATTGTCGTGCCCGGCCGTGATGACCTGATCTTCACGATCGTGCAGGGAGGGACTGACCTGGAGAACCTCTGGGACGGGAAGGCGGCGGTCTACTCGCCCGCGAGCGGCGAAGTCCGGGTGATTGTCGAGCCGGCATTCGGCCTCGGCTACCTTGACACCGATCACCTGCTCTACGTTGACCACGGGTCGCTATTGCTGGTTGGAGTCGACCCTGATACGGCAACGACGACCGGAGCTCCGATGCCGCTGTTCCTCCCCACCAGAGGAGCGAGCGTCGGAGGCGCCGCCATCTCCGAGAGCGGCACTCTGGCCTACATCGGGACGTTCCGCGCCGCGGCGGCCGGAGACGCGCCGTCCAGGCGGATCTACGTCGCGGTCAACTGGTTCGAGGAGCTGAAGACCTTGCTTCAGGCTGCGCCATGACCGCGCACGGATGCCGAGCGGCGCGACGCTGGAGTCGCGGGGCCTGCTTCTTCCCGGACTCCGCCGTCGCCATCGACAACCGGCTCTAGCGCTGGCTACGGTGTACCGGGGCGCGGCGCCCGACGGTAACGCCGATGGTCGACGAGACGCGGGTCACGAGTGTGAGGGAGGTGCCATTCGACCCCGACCCATTCAGCTTCGACGAGTCCCTACCGCGTCGAGGACCTGTGGGAGGGGCTTGGGCGCCGAGAACGGCTCCACCGGCGATTTCAATGGACCGCGAGGGGCATGCGCGGGGGGGCAGTATTCGGGTCTGACTGTTCGGGCTTGAGGTCGGACTCGTGACCGCCGACAACACTGACGTGGGCGCTCGTCCCCTTCGGGTGTGGATTCATCACCGCCACGAGGCCGGTCGGTGCGGCTGGGCCGGGATGGGTCAGAGCCTGCGCAGCAGCGGTACCGCTGCTTGGCCCGCCAAGAGGGCGCCTGGTCTGTTTCGCCGTTCGACGGCATCGAACGCGGCGTGCCACGGTCACCGACGTGGCGCTGGTTGGCATGTAGAGGGTGAAAGAGAATGCGAAGGAAGAAATGGACGGCGCGAGACATGCCCGACCAGTCCGGTCGGGTAGCGGTCGTGACCGGTTCGAACAGCGGAATAGGGCTGGAGACCTCGGTGGCATTCGCCCGGCAAGGCGCGCACGTCGTGATGGCCTGCCGGGATCAGGAGAAGGGTCGCGTCGCCGCGGCCCGCATCACCGCCGAGGGCGTTGCGGGAGCGCTCGATGTGATGGTGCTCGACCTTGCTGACCTCGCGTCGGTGCGTTCGTTCGCAGACGCGTTCCACGGCCGGTTCGACCGTCTGGACCTGCTGATCAACAACGCGGGAGTCATGTGGCCGCCGGCAGCGAAGACCGCCGACGGGTTCGAGTTGCAGCTCGGCACGAACCACCTGGGACACTTCGCCCTGACGGTCCGGCTTCTGGAGCTGCTGCGAAGGACGAACGGGTCGCGCGTGGTCACGGTGTCCAGCGTGTCCCACCGGTTCGGCACGATCGACTTCGACGACCTGCACTGGGAGTCGCGCCGGTACCATCCCAACCGGGCGTACGGGCAGAGCAAGCTGGCCAACCTGCTGTTCGCCTACGAGCTGCAACGCCGCCTAGACCGGGCCGGCGCCGAGACGATGTCGGTCGCGGCGCATCCCGGCTATACGGGCACGGATCTGCAACGCTACAGCGGCTTCCTGCGGCTGCTGAATCCACTGATGGCCATGCCTCCGTGGCGCGGGGCGCTGCCGATCCTGTACGCGGCTACGGCCGGGGACGTGGAGGCGGGAGGCTACTATGGTCCGGACGGCTTCGGCGAGCTTCGCGGGGACCCGACGCGGGTAGGGTCGTCGTCGGAGTCGACAGACGAAGCGGTCGCCGCGAAGCTCTGGCAGGTATCCCAGAGCCTCGTCGGTTTGGAGTTCAACCCGTAGGGGCCGTCGAGTTCGGTCGAAGTTCCGCGAGGTCGAGGTCGGCCGGTGATCGCTGATCGGACGGATACGGACGGTCATGACCCCGCCGGAGGCGTCGCGAGCCCTCCGAGTCGGTGTCGCCTCGCCCTCGCCGCCGGGAACCGCCCGTTCATGAGAACGGCGGCAATGGCAGAGTCCAGGGTATGACCGGCAGCGATCCGGCAATCGTCATCGCAGACAGGCGCGAGGACTGGCCGGGCGGCGCGAAGACCCTGACGCCCCTCGACGCCAGCCGGGAGCCGAACGGGACCTTCTGGTTCGGAGCCGAGCTCGACCCCGATGTCCGCCAAGTCTGGTTCCGGATCGACGAGGAGGCCATCGGCCGTATGCCGGTGGAGACGCCGAAGGCCCGGCCGGCGCTTGGTCGATGCCTTGATCGTCCAGATCATGGCCGATGACCGCCCCCTCAGGTTCGGCATCAACCGCTTCGATGTCCATGTCTCCGAGGCCGGCGAGGTGCAGGTCGAGTCCCTGCAGTGGCGAGGATGGACGCCTCGTCACGGCGGCGACCGCTCTGTCCCGCTCGGCCGTTCCTTGTATTCCGTTGCCGGCGGCACCGAGTCGCCTCGTGGTGGCGCGGCAAGACACAGCGGGGCGAAGACCACATGACGAGGGAGCAGGCCGTCCGCGCACCAGAAGCTCGCCGCCGACCCGTTGGGCGGATGCCCCGCCTGTTCGACGCCGTGAGGTCTTCGACGCGGGTCGCCGGGGCCGGCTTCATTGCCGCGTTCCTCCTGGCAACTGCGGTCTGTTCGTCACCGCCCACCCGGCCGGCGGCGTTCGGGGACCGGGCATGGCGTCAGCTCTCGCCGTCGGTCGGGGCCAGTTGCTCGAGCCGGTCGACTGCTCGGCCGGCCTGGAACCGTTGCGGTCACCGGGAACGCCGCCTCCGCCCGTGGCCCCTGCGGGCGGGGAGAACCGGGAGTCTTCCGCGATGCTGGAGGTGCTCGTTCTCTGGCGCGGGACCCCGGGGTGGTTTCTCGAGCCGGTCCCCGGCGGTGGCTCATCGGTGTCCTTCGACGGCGGCGCCTTCTACCTGCGGCCCGGCCGGGACGCGTCACGCCCGGGGGAGGGCGGCGTGCCGGCCGGCCGTCGCCTCGACTCGTCGGTCAGGATTCACCAGGGGAGGGTGCGTCTGGAGCTGCGGTTCGAACCGGAGAGCGCAACCGTCCACGTGCAGGAGCACCCCGTCCCTCTGAACGGCGACAACGTCGTCCTCGTCGACGATGTCGACGATCCCGCCGGACCACGGGTGGTCGGCACCCTGCGCATCGACCCGCGGTTCGCCGTCCGGTGTCTCGACGAACCGCCGTACCTCCTCGACGGCGTCGAGACCCTCCTGCAGCGATCCGAAGAGCTGCTCGCCTTTCTGCGTTGCGACATGCCGCTTCCAGCCGATCTGTATCCCGACAGTCGTTCGGTGTCGCGCACGCAACGGTACATGGATGAGTCCTGCGCGCGGGTTGCCCCGGCGACTGGCGACCCGAGGCGATAGTCGGGTTCCGCCGCGAGCCGGGCGGTCTGCGCGTGGTCGGCGGTGGTTCACCGCGACCATGACGGCGGGGTTCACGCGCACATCCTGGCGGCGCGCTACGACCTCGCGAGCGGGCGGAGCCTGAATGCCGCCCCGCCGGGGTGGCAGAAGACGTTCGACCCGCTCCGCGACGCCTTCAACTACGATCATGGCTGGAGCCCTCTGGACGACCCGGCGCGGTCCGCGGTCGAGCGGCAGCGTGGATCCGCTACCTGCGGCTGCCCCGCCTGATCGCACCCCGAGCCTCTGGCTGAGCATCTTCGGCGGGAACTCGGGGAGCCGCCGTGTTTGCGGCAGAGGATCCGGCGGCGGAGGGCATGCGCCACCGCTCCGGAGGCGAAGCCGAGCTCCCGGCGACCAGGACCGGGGCGGCGTTGCTGTGGGCACTCGACCTTCGTGAGGAGGATGTCCGTGCGCCAGCGCTCTGCCATGCCCGCCCGCAGTGGCCGGCCGATGCCCACGCAGCCCTTGACGCGGCCGTGGCCGCCGCGTACGGTTGGCCCGCAGAGCCCCGGCGACGATGCCCTCCGCGAGTTGCTGGCGCTCAACGGCGGCGGGCCGTGGACCGGCCGACGGCGTGCGTTCCCGCATGACGGACTCTGCATTCCCAGGACGACACGGGGAGTCGGCGCGAGGAGCCCGATGACGGACACCGGACACTGGACGCGGTCGACGCTCTCGCTGCTTGAGACGATGCCGGATGCTGTCGTGGTGGTCGACGCCGCGGGCAGAGTCGTCTACGCCAACCGGCTGATCGAGCAGGTGTTCGGGTACAGCCCTGACGCTCTGGTCGGCCGTTCGGTCGAGATTCTCGTGCCCGAGGAAGCACGGCGGCGGCACCAGCGTCAGCGAACGGACTATGGCCAGGCGCCAGCGGCGCGGCCGATGGGCACGATCTCTCACGTGCTCGGCCTGCACAAGAGTGGCCGCGAGTTCCCGGCAGATATCTCTCTGAGTCCAATCGAGTCCGACGAAGGCTGGCTGGTCATCGCGGCGGTGCGCGACATGACCGACCGGCATCGCATCGAGGCCGCGTTGCGGGAGGCCAACGAGGAGCTTGGGCAGGCCAACGACAAGCTGGGGCGGGATCTCACTGCGGCGGCCAGGATCCAGAAGTCGCTCCTGCCGGGCCGGCCGGCCGGGATTCCCGGCGTCGAAGTCGACTGGATCTACGAACCGTGCGAGAAGCTCGGTGGCGACAGCTTCAACGCGTTCGAGATCACGGCCGGCCTTATCGGTTTCTACCTGCTCGACGTGACGGGTCACGGGACGGTCGCGGCACTGCAGTCGGTGGCGCTCACGCGTGTCCTCGCTTCGACGTGGACCGCAGAAGAGCGCTCATCGCCCGCGCAGCTCATCAAGTGGCTCAACGCGGAGTTCCCGGTTGACCCGGAGATTTGGCAGTACTTCACGTTCCTCTGCGGCATGCTGGACCAGGCGACGGGCACGCTGCGCTATGCCTGCGCCGGGCATCCTGGCCCGATCCACGTTCCCCGCGGCGGCCCGCCGACCGCACTGGGAGGCGCTGGGCTGCCGGTCGGCTTTTTCGCCAACGCCGAGTACGACGAGTACAAGGTGTCTCTCCGACCCGGCGACCGGCTCTATCTCTACTCCGACGGTGTGACCGAGGCCATGAACGGCGAGCATGAGGACTTCGGCATCGCCGGGCTGGTGGAGTCGCTGACGAGAACGCAGGAGTCGCCTCTCGACGACACCGTGCAGGAAGTTCGCCGCGCAGTCGGTCGGTGGCGCGGCCGGGAGGAGCTTGACGACGACCTGACGCTGTTGGCCATGGAAGTCGTCGCACCATGACGGCTTCAACAACGGCGGACGGGGAGTCGAACCGTGCCACGAGGGTTGGGCGGCGGAGTAGACGGACCATCAAGGGGGGGAGGTGAGCGAGGCAGCGCTGGCTCACGTGAGTGTCCGCTTCGCCGCCCGGCCGTGACCGCGAACTCGCCGATTGTCGTCTTGCGCGGGCGCTCAGCCGCCCGCCGTGTACAATCGGCGGCGTCGGAGCGGAACGCCCGAGGCTCCCCCGCCGTTCCGCGGAGAGAGGCGCACGAAGGCGATACATGCGACGCCATCGCCCTCGCGAGGACCGGTAACCCGACGTCGTCTGCCCGCTCCATAGTCATCACCTACCTGAGGCAGCTCGAGGGCGGGCGCGGCTGGAGAATCTCGCCGCAGAATCCCAACCGTGAATGCGCGGCAGTCAAGCCGCGCAAGATCGCCGCGCCCAGGCGATGAACCCGGCCATCCGCTGCTGCGGGATCAGCCGCAGCAGCGGGTGGCGATCCTGCCGGTAGTACTGCACCGGCACCCAGAACTCCCGAAAGCTGCTGTCCACGGCCGCGAAGCCGCCGCCCTCCCGGCACAGCAGCGCGCCGCGGCGCGCGGGGCCGGGCCGCGATCCCCAGTCCGCGTCCATCCACGGCATCAGCTCGAAGTCGTAGCGCACGAACCGGATCGGCTCCTCGCAAACGAACTCGGCCGCGCCCGGTCCGGCACCGTCCTCGGTCCCGCACTGCTCGGCGCGCAGGCGGCGCAGCCCCGCCGCCCAGGCCTCCAGTCCAGCCTCCGGACCACACGCCTCCGGGCGGACCTGGCAGGCCCGCCGCTCTCTCACGTGCTCCATCTCGGCCGCGCGAGGCCCCCTCGATGCGCAACCGGCCAGCGTCGCCCCGACCGCGACGACCAGCGCGGCCGTGTCGAGCGCACTGCATCTCATGTCAGGCATCCTCCGATTCGACGAGTGATTCGCTCCTGAGCGCACAGGACGGGATATCATGCGAGGCAGCAGGGAGTGCCGGGTTGGGGTAGACCCCACCGGTCGTTTGCTCCCGGGCTCGCGCCGGCGCGCCGCGTCCAGCGACCTGCTGGCCGAACCGAAACGGAACGAGGTCATGGCCACGGTCCACGACTGGATCGATGCGTGCCGCCGGCAGGGCATCACGCTCCGCCGCCGCGGGCAGGAACACTGCGGCCCCTGCCCGATCTGCCGGACCGGCGACGACCGCTTCTGGATCAAGCCCGGGCGCGTCCAGCCCGTGCTCGCGCGATGCCGGCATGGACACACGTACCGGCAACTGCACCGCGCGCTGCTCGGCGACTCGTTAGACGCCGTGGTTCGACCGCGGCGCCGGCGCCCAGCCGGCCTCGCGACCGAGCTCGCCGACCCGACCCTCTCCGACCAGGCCCACCGCGCCCGCCGGCTCTTCGCGACTGCCCACCGCGGCCAGCCGACGTACTTCCGCCGGAAATTCCCCGAGTCCGATCGGCTCGTCTGGACGCACCGCGACATGTGGCTCGTGCCGCTGAAGCCCTTCGCCGACGGGCAACTGCTACCCGGCATCGCCGGCGCCCAGTTCATCCTACCCGACGGCACCAAGCGGTTTCAGCGCGACCTGCGGCTCTCCGGGCTCGCGACGTCGCCCCGCTGGCGCGCGGCGGGACCGCTCCTGCTCACCGAGGGCGTGACCTCCGCCCTCGCGGTCGCCCTCTCCATCACCGACCCGCCGCTCGGCGTCCTGGCCTGCCTCTCCCGAAACGGCCTCCTCGAGACGGCGAGACGGCTGGGCCGGCGCCCTGCCGCCGTCATCGCGGACCACGACCATCCGGACGAGAACGGCGTCCGTCCCGGCATCGACGCCGCCGTGAGGACAGGTCTCCCCTGGTGGGCGTCGGTAACCGAGGGGTTCGACGCCTGGGACGCCTGGAACGCCGGCGAGACCGCGTCCCTCGTCGAGTGGGTGCGAAACCGGAGCAACCTGTTCACGACGACGGCAGGCCCTCGATGACGATCCGCTGGCGAGTCCTGGCCACCGACGAGGCAGGGGTGGTTCGAGTCGACGTCGACACGGGCAACGGCTTCAGAGCCGCCAGCGTCGCCGAGGTCGACCAGGCGCTCCGCCAACTCCCGCTCTTCGGCGCCGCCGACGTCGGCGCACACCGGGCGCCGCCGAAACGACGGCTCCGGGCGGAGCGGGTAGGATCGCGCGAGGTGGCGACTGGACGCGCGTGAAGAGCACCCGGCGGAACAACAGGGCACGAACGCATGAAGCTGACACCGAGACACGAGCCGGGCAAGAACGGCCGCCGGGAGTACCGCACCCCCGACGGCCGCTGGCGGCTCGTGCGAACGAAGTCCGGACCGCAACCGAACTCCGCCCGCTGGGAGGTTCACGAGGCAACGGACCAGCCCGAAGAGTGGAGCCCCTCGGCCGCGTTCGCCAAGCGACGCGACGCCAAGCTGTTCCTCGAGGAGCGCATCACCCAGCGCACCGGATCCCGGCCGGACGTTCTCGATGTCGCCGGGTCCGGCTGACAGCCGCCTCGCCGTTTCCGCCAGCGGCAGCGGCCCTCCTCACTTCGGGAACAACAAGAGCTTCGAGCGCCAGACGGGTGAACTCCTGCGGGCGGAACGCGGGCCGTGCGGCGGTGGATGGTCGGCCGGGAGCCCCCGGGGCGGCGGCTCCCGGCCGGCGGCGGCGTGGAAGCCGGAGGACGCGACGATGCCGGCGGGGACTGGTGATCAAGGCGTCGGCGGCGGCGCGCGGCTATGGGTTCATCCGGATCGGCGGCCGGGACGATGCCTTTACGTGCTCCAGTCGGCGGTGGCCGACGTGGACGGCAGCCGGGTTCCGCCCAAAGCGCTGGTCCCGGTGGAGCGAGAGGAGCCGGCGCGACATAGGACGCGGCGACGGCGAGGAGACCGTCCGCCGGCACGCCGCGGCGCGGCTTGAGGTCCAGGTGGCCGGGACGAGAGCTGGCGACGTTCATCGCCGGCCGGACCGGGTCGAGATCGATGCCGTCCGGGTTGTAGATGCCGTCGGTCTGCTCCCGGGCATGTTCGACTTGCTGCCGGTCGCCCAGGGACCTGGACAAGCGGAACGGCAGCACGTGGCGAGCGGTACGACCGCCGGCTGATCACCATGCCGGACGCGATGCTCGTCACGGGCCTCGTGCCGCTCAGCGCGATGCGGCGAGCATCGAAGGTCCAGTGCTGCGCCGCGGCCGGCTGCGGCACAGCGACCGAGCTGACCGACAGGGATCCGACGATCGCCGCTTTGTCTCGTCACGACGCTCCTCCTCCAGCCTTGCGGGTGCCCCGGCGCTTCGCGCCCACCCCGCCCGCTCGCTGGCCGTTGGCCAGTACGGCCCGCGATTCCTGTCCGCACCTTCGGCACAGCCCCTCGCCGCGCCGGCCGCGCCGCCGCTGCATCTCAAGGAGGACATCGTGGCCTAGCGGGATGGCGCCGGAAGCGGATGCCCACGTCGCCTGTGTAGCGGGGACTCTCCACGAAGGTCTCGATGAGCACGGGGGGCGTCTCGTAGCGCGCGGTCCAGTCGGCCGGCAGCTGGCGGCGGACGAGGGCGGGGATGTGCGAGCCGAGGTTGGGGATGCGGATCCAGGGCAGGATCAGGAAGCGCGGCAGGAAGCGCGGGTTGTCGACGACGAGCGGCAGTCTCGCGCCGTCGCCGCGACCAGCCGATGAAGCGGTCGCGCGGGGCGAGCGTCCAGGCGGCGGTGGGGGAGAAGCCGAGCATGGCCAGCGGCGCGCCGTCGCGGGCGTGCACGGCCTCTAGCGTATCTGGGCGCCGACCAGGGTCTTGTAGCCGAGGTAGCGGTAGCGGGCGACGGTCCTGGTGTGGGTGTTCGGGTTCCCGATGCGGATGACCCCCGATTCGCCGGGCTCGCCCGCGCTGCCGATGTACACATTGTCGCTCCCCGTGCGGTTCTGGTTGCCGGCCTGGTAGCCGATCTCGGTGTTGCCGTTGCCGTCCGTGTTGAACCGCAACGCGTCGCGGCCAATGGCGATGTTGTTTTCGCCCTGGCTGCTCAGCAGCGCGCGGCGACGACGGCTGGGGGGGTCAGAAGTGGTACTTCAGGCTGACGGTCAACGCCTGATAGCCGATGCCGGAGAACGCCAGCTCGTTGTTGAACGGCGTCACGCCGTCGGCGAGCACGCCCGCATGACTGCGAAGCACGTCGTACACCGCCTCATGGTAGATATTCTCGAACCACGCCCAGCGAAGCGCGACGCCCAGGGACGTGCGGTCGCTCAGCGCGTGGTCGACGCCGGCCAGCACCTGGTATCCGAAGACGTTCTCGCCCGCGTACGTATCCAGGATGCTCGCGGTTCCCGCGGCGGCGCGTTTGGCCGCGTCGGGCCAGTCTGGAGCGAATTCGATCTGCAGGTACTCCGCCTCGGGTTTGCGGAGAAATTGCAGGTAGTAGTTCAGTTCCGTTGCGGCCCAGCCCATGCCAGCCCCGGCGAACGGCGTCCAGCGCGAGTCGTTGCGGAAATCGTAGTACACGTTGGCGAACATCTGGTGCGCCGTGTACTCCCCGATCCATTCGAAGGGCGGGTGCTCGGTGCTCCACTCCGACGTCTTGGTCTGAAGCACCGTGCTGGTGCCGACCGGCGACTCGGCGCTCCCCAGAGATGCGTTGAGGTACTCGATCTCGAACCGGAGTCCCCCGGTCGCGTAGCCCACCATGAAGCCGCCGGACGGCCCCGCGCCCGGGTCCAACTCGTTGGACGCGACCCGAGGCATGTTGTCGGAGCAGGCCGAATCGTCGACGGGAGGACTCACGGACGGCGGATACAGCAGCACGTCGCAACGGGTCGGGTGGCTGATGTAGCGACGGGCCGACTGCACCGTGCTGGGGAACGCGGCGCCGAGTTGCAGGCCGGCGTAGAGGCCGTCACGGTCCTCCTGGGCGGCAGCGGCATCCGGCATGCACGCCAACGCGGCCCACAATGCGGTGCCCAGGGCGCGACGGCTGGACTTGCAGGGGTATCCCATGACGGCCATGATAGTGCATGGTAGCCAGAGCCGCCTTGCCCGCGTGTTCAGTCGGTCAACCTGACCAGGCTCGCGCCCTGTGCTCTATGTCGAGGTACCGCGCCCAATCGTCCATCAGCACCGGCACCCGCAGACTGGATCCAGCGCCTCTGGATCCGCGACCGCCGCCGGGAACTCGGGCTCGGCGGCTTTCCCCTCGTCCCGCTCAAGGAGGCCCGCGCCCAAGCCCTCGCCAACCGCAGGCTCGCCCGCGCCGGAGGCGACCCGCTCGCCGAGAAGCGCCGCCTCAAGAGCATGCCGACCTTCGCGGACGCCGCCGAACGGGTCTGGAACCAGATGCGGAAGGGCTGGCGCGACCAGCGGCACGCCCGCGACTGGCTGTCGAGCCTGACCCGCTTCGCCTTCCCCCATCTCGCCCCCATCTCGGCCACCTGCCGGTGGGCGAGGTCACCGGCGTCGATGTGATCGAGACGTTGCGGCCGGTCTGGCACGCGCGGCCGTCGACGGCGCGGCGGGTCCGCCAGCGCATCGGCTCGGTCATGGAGTGGGCCGTGGCGATGGGGCATCGCGACGACAACCCGTGTGATCGCATCGGGCCGGCGCTCGGCCCGCAGGGTGACCTGGTCCGGCACATGCGGGCGCTGCCGCACGTCGAGGTCGCCGGGGCCATCGAGCGGATCCGCACGTCGCGGGCGTGGGCCGGGACGAAGCTGGCGTTCGAGTTCCTCGTCTTGACCGCCGCTCGGTCCGGCGAGGTACACGGGCACGATGGGACGAGCTGGACACGGAGGCCCACGTATGGACCATTCCGGCTACACGAATGAAGATGAAGCGCGAGCACCGGGTCCCGCTGAGCCGGCGTGCGCTGGACGTCCTCGACGCGACGCGGACGCTCGACCGCGGCGGCAACCAGCTCGTGTTCCCGAGCATCAGCGGCAAGCGGTTGCACGACATGGCGCTCTCGGGGCTGCTGAAGAACCAGAAGATCGCCGCCGTGCCTCACGGCTTCCGCTCGTCGTTCCGAGACTGGGCGGCGGAGGAGACGGACCATCCGCGCGAGGTCATCGAAGCAGCGCTGGCTCACGTGGTCCAGAACAAGGTCGAGGCTGCGTATGCGCGGTCGGACCTGCACGTCGGCGGCGGCTGATGAACGACTGGGCGACCTATCTCGCGGCAACCCGTCGTCCCCGTTGAACGACCTCCAGATTCCGTAGGGCCTACCCATGGGAGTCCTTCGCAAGCTCGCCCCATCCGTCGCCGTCCTGACAGCGGTCGGTTGCGCCACCATGACCAACGGAACCACTCAGCGGATCCGCGTTACCTCGGACCCGCCTGGCGCCAGCGTCTTCCTCGACGGTCGACCGGTCGGAACCACCCCGACGCAGATCGCCGCGAGCCGACGAAACCGAGAGCCCGTCATCAGAATCGAGAAGCGGGGATTCCAGCCGGCCGCGTACCGGCTCGAGCGCCGCGAGGACTGGTCGACCGTCCTGTGGGATGTCGCCCTCGGTGTGGCGCTCATCGCCACCGCCGGGCGCCTCATGCTCGAGCACGACGATGCCAACCCAACCTTCGGCCAGAGCATCGTCGCCTTCGGCGTCGGCGCCACGCCCGGGATTGTCGACTACGCCAACGGCGCCGCGTTCCGGTTCCCGCCCGGAATCGACGCCATTCTCGAACCCGAGCCGCGGCTCCGACGTCCCGATCAGTTCCTCGAAGACCTCAACCGCGCACTCGGCGACGCTCGATGAGCCTCCAGCCGACGCGGTAGAGGCGGTGCGCCCGATGAAGGCGCACCGCCGCGTTCAGCTTCGAGATGTGCAGCCGCTCGGCAACCTGAACCGCTTCGCCTTCCCACGTCGGCCACCTGCCGGTGGGCGAGGTCACCGCCGCCGAACTCGTCGAGATGTCAATGGCAACCGAAACTGACGAAACCGCTACAACGCCGACCTCTCGGTCACGGTCGCCCGCCCGCCTGTCTACACATGACGGACATCAAGAGGGAGGCGCGGTGTCGCTGCATCAGCTCGTCGGCTAGGCGGCGAACGTGTGACGACTGCCCGCGTCGGCGGTTCCCGCGCTCATCTCCCCGCCCCGATCGTCAACGCCGGGTTCCGGGTGAAGAAGTTGTACGGCACGATGTGAATGGTCTTCCAGTCGGTCGACATCACCGGCCAGTCCTCGGCCCGCGGCAGGTGGTGGAACCCGGCCGTGAACCACGTCACCACGTCGGCTCCTTGCAGCGGCCGGTCCGCCTCGACCCACTGGGCCAGGGTGTCCGAGCCGTCGCTCTGCATCGGGAACTCGCCGCCGGCGTAGCGCTGCGCCGGGTCGTGGACGGTGTTCCAGACTGCGTGCTCGATATAGGCGTTGCGCTTCATCGGGGGGTCGGTCGCGTAGTCGAACGGGCCGTAGGCGACGCTGCCGTGGTGGATCATGTAGGCGGGGTGATGGCCCAGCCTCGTGCGTTCGGCCCGGTTCGCCACGAGGAAGTACTTGGGGGCCATCGCGCTCAGGGTGTAGCGCGCGTCGAGCTCGGAGGCCGGCATCGAGCGCACGACCGTCCAGAACGAGCGGCGCGGGCTGTCGGGCGCGGGCTCGCCGGCCACCACCTCGAGGACGGCGGGGTGGTTGACCGGGCCGTCGACGTCGAAGTCGAGGCGGAAGTTGAAGTAGTGGTCGTGGAACGGCGCTACCAGGTTGGGCGCCACCAATACGCCGTGGGCGGTGTCGGCGGCGGCGGTCGCGTCCGCCATCGAGGTCGAGGCGACGCCCTTGACCGCGTCCTGTCCGGTTGAGCCCATGTCGATGGACATCGCGCCGTTCTGTCGGAAGCGGTAGTCGATCAGGTAGTCGTAGTTGCCGACGACCGAGGCGGTCCGCACCACCAGCTCGGTGTCGGGCCGGCCCTCGGCCGGCACTGAGATCGTCTCGCCCTGGGCGAACACCTCGAAGTGACGCCACGCCGGATCGCCGACGTAGCGTTCGAACAGGCAGATCGCGTCCGGAATCTCGATCGGCCCGCCCGAATCGTCGTTGACGAGGGCGGGCAGGAAGGTGGCGTGGCCGGGGCAGTCGACGCCGGCCGTCAGCGGGCTGAGGAAGAGACCGAAGCCGTACTCGCCGCTGTCCATGTAGGTGCGGAAGTACCAGCCCGGGGACGGGTCCATGTAGGGCACGAACACCTCCGAGAGGTGGGCCTGGTAGAGCACCGGGCGCCAGCGCCGGCGGTCGCGCACGTCGATGTTCGAGAGCACGATGCCGGGGCGCTTGTCGACGCGCAGGCGGAAGCGCCAGATGTCCCATTCGACGCGCGAGCCCGTGAGGGTGTAGCCGGGTCCGCCGGCCTGGGTCAGACGGACGGGGCTCGACGCCGGGCGCGCGGGCGCGCGGGCGGCGACCTCCTCGGGCGTGTAGCCCCAGTCGTTCTCCGGCAGCGGCACGACGCCCTCGTCGACCACCCGGATGGCCTCGTTCCGCAACAGGTCGACGACCGCGAACAGGACCTTCGACGGGCTTGGCGTAGTAGTTCGAGCCGGTCGGGTTCAGGTAGCAGGGCACCTTCATCAGGCGCGTGCCCTCGTACTCCGGCGTCGGGTAGTTGCTGGCGGTCAGCGGCAGGCAGAACACGTCGGCGGGGGTCAGGCCGCGCCGCGCCAGCCCGGCGACCATCTCCGGATGCGCGAGGGCGGCGTCCATGGCCCCGGTGAACTCCTCGAACAGCACCATCGGCTGGCCCGCGGCGGGGCCGGCGGTTTCGACCGCGCCGCCGGTGATGTCGACGACGGCGGTGCGGAAGCCGGCCTCGCCGACGAGGTGCACGAGGGCGCGCCGCGGCTCGGGATCGCCCTCCGACCAAGCGAGCACGTCGGCCTTCGGCGGCTCGATCAGCTCGATCAGCGGATACCGCGTCCGCTCGTCCGCTTCGCCGGCCGCGCGCAGGATCTCGGTGACGCGCAGCATCTCCGCCGCGGTCAACCCGTCGAGGGGGTGGCCGATCGCCAGCGCGGGCGCGATCGCGAGGGCGGCGAGAGCGGCGGAGAGCCGACTGGTGGTCATGGAAGCCTCCATCGGGGATCGTCCTTCGTCCTGCGGGAGCCTCATCCCATCCTAACGGCTTGCTGGTCTTTTCGGGCCGCGTCGGGCTTCCGAGGGCTCCGGGCGTGACCGGTGCAAGCTGGCTGTTCCTCGAGGAGCGCGTCACGCGGTGCGCCGCATCCCGGCCGGCCGAAGCCAGCGTCCGCGTAACCCCCGCCCCTGGCCGCGCCCTGCGGCCTTGAGCCCGGCCACGGTGCGTTCCCGGATCAGCTCCCGCTCGAGCCCGGCCGGTGCCGCAAGATGCCGAACACGAGGCGGCCGGCCGCGGTCGTGGTGTCGACCTGCGCCCGTCGCCGACAAACACTCCCAGGCCCACGCCGCGGGCTGACAGGTCCTGCGCGGTGTCGACCAGGTGGCGAAGGTTCCGGTCGAGGCGGTCGAGCTTCCAGACGACGCTCACGCCGCCCTTCCGCAGGGCGCGCCGGCAGCTGTCGAGCCCCGGCCGGCCGTCGCGAAGGTCGAAAGGCGAGGTCGTGATAGCGTCGACCCGCGTCGACGCCGGCCGCCCCCGGGGCATCGCGCAGCAGGTCCAGCGACTGCGGGCCGTCGGTCTTCGAGATGGCGGACCGCAAGCGGTCCGGCTCATTCTCCAGGGGGGTTGAGCAAGCTCCCCCCTGGAACCCCCCAGCTCCACGGGGAGGGACTTCCCTCCCCGAGCCCCACCCGCCGGATGCTGACCAGGGCGGGCCGGACAGGGCCCGCGACCGACGCGGGCCGCACTGTATCCGATCCGTCCGCCGCGGCCCGCGTGCGGGTCTGCCGGCCCGCCGCTTCGGGGGCGTGCCGCCCCCGTCCTCCCCCTGCCCGCGACGTGCCAGGTCGGGAGGTTGGCTTGCACGCACAGTCGTCCCATCCGCCCCCGGAGCGGGTTTGAAGGGCAACCCGCTCCGAACGCCGGCAGACGCCGGCGGGGCGGACGCCGCCCCCGGCCGGACCTGGAACGGCGGCCCGGCCTCCATCCCGAGGCCGTGAAGAGCGACGGCCACGGGATGGGCGGCGAACCCCTGCCCTTGCGACGGCGCACCCGGCCGGCCTGAAGAACGGGCCGGCCAGACGGGTGCGCCTCTCGCAGATTCCGGGTCAAGGACGGGCGAGAGCGAAGAGCGATCGCCCGCCGCTGAACGCCCGGGCCGTCGAATCTCCGCTTTCCACCTTGACGACGCCGGCAAAAAACGCGGCTTCGCCGCAGGCCGGCACTTCCTCGCCACCACCACCGCCGTGCCCGACGAGGGCACCGCTCTCGCCAGGCCGGCCGGCCTGAACGCCGGCGCCGAAAAGCATCGGCTGGTCGATTAGACACCCCGGGCAGCGGTCCCCTGCGGGGCTCCCTGACTCCGGAATCGCGGGCAGGGGTCCTGCGGCGCGACGTGTGCG